>VFJV01000111.1 GCA_009885895.1 Gammaproteobacteria bacterium | reverse complement strand
CTAAAATCATCATTGGTCTCCTGTAATGATCTATTTACGTTTTTTTGAACATGAATTTGATCACAGTGAGGCCACTTTTTCAACCCCTTATCCATAACTCGCGTTAATAAGCCCTTATTTTTTTCAGGTAAAATACTCAGTAGCATTAAACACGCATAGGAACTAATGGATAAGCCCATGTCCTCGGCACCACTTTTTATCAGATCGTTAAGCTCATCATCTACAGAAATTTGAATTTTGTAACTCATGGGTTTAGCCTCATAATGATATCTTATACTCTTCACAGTTTATTTTTAGGGGGTGTTGCCTTTTCCCCTCTCACACCCGCCATATATATTTCACCCTGGATGCGCTAAGACTAGTAAAAACTAATGCCTATGAGTGTATCAAAGCGCATCTTCCTGAATTGCATCTTCCGGCAAAAAGCCATTGCTTTGCATTTGCCATAGGCGCGCAAAATGACCTTTTCTTTCCAACAATTGCGCTTGCGTACCTTCTTCAACGATACGACCTTGATGAAACACCAAAATTCTATCCATACCATTTAAAGTAGACAACCGATGCGCTATCGCCAGTGTCGTTTTATGCTGCATTAATTGTTTTAAGCTGTCTTGAATGAGTCTTTCGGTTACCGAGTCTAAAGCAGAAGTTGCCTCATCTAGAATTAAAATAGGCGCATCTTTTAAAATAGCCCGGGCAATGGCAATGCGCTGACGTTGGCCGCCGGATAGTTTAACACCCCGTTCCCCCACCAAAGACTGATAGCCTTCTTCTAAATGCAAAATAAATTCATCGCAATGCGCCATTTTAGCGGCGTTAATCACCTCTGCATCGCTGGCCTCTAAACGGCCATAGCGTATATTTTCCATTAAACTACGGTGAAACAGACTAGGATCTTGAGGAATCATAGCAATGTTATTGCGCAGAGAATCTTGAGTCACCAACGCAATATCTTGATTGTCTATACAAATATTGCCTTCTTGCAAATCATAATACCGTAAGATTAAATTGACAAAAGTAGATTTCCCCGAACCCGAAAAACCTACTAAGCCTACTTTTTCACCTGCCTTAATCTGCACACTAAAATTATTAAACACCGATCTATTTTTTTGATAGCCAAAACGGATCTGATTAACATCCACATTACCCTGTTTAACATTCAACACCGTTGCATTTGGATGATCGTTAATATCTGCCGTCGCCGTCACTAACTTTAAAGCATCGCGTATAGTACCGCTTTCACGTGCAAATTGCATGAGTTGGTAACTGATAAACCAAATCCAACCTAAAAGCCAAAAAGTTTGCATCCCTACCTGGGTGAAATCGCCTATACTCACCCAGCCATGACCGTAACCATAGAGCAATGTAAATATCATCCCAAATATGAATGATAAACCACTCAGACCCAAGCCCAGACGGGTTAATTCTATCAGCAGCATCGCCTGCTTAGATTTTTTCATTTCATCTTTTTGCGCGGTTTGTACATACTGCGCTTCATAACGATGCCGGGCAAACAACCGTACCGTGCTCATATTGGCTAACACATCGACTATTTTTCCATTGAGCATCGACACGGAATCGGCGTGCACGGCCCATAAGCGATTGCTGCGCTTTAAAAATAATACGGTAACACCTATGTGACACGTAAGCCAGCCCAATAAAATAAACGCAAATAAGGGGTTAATATGCCACATCAATCCAAACACCATAACAATTCCCACCGCTACGGTGATAAATTGAAAACACACCATTTCAGTAATGGTTTGGCAACTATTGGGTAAGTCTGATAATTTTTTTGAAATATTTCCCGCAAAATGATTGGCAAAATATTCTTGTGACAAAGTTTTAACGTGATCAAACACGGTCGCGCGTATCTGTGCCCGAAAACGTGGATAGGTCTGAATTTGCAATAAGCCTTGGGTCCGTTGCAATATCTCTATCACCAACCAAAATGCAACCAACAACATTAGAGTGTTTTTAACCACAGCAAAAATATGATTCGGCGCGCCATGATAACCCGTTACGGTATTGACGATGTCTTTCAAAAAATAAGGAAAAATAGAATCGTTAATTGCCCAGGCAACGCCCGTTAAAGCAAAATAAATAAATTTTGCTTTTTGCGCCTTAACAAAATGAAAGATAAAAGCAAATGTGGTTGAAGGAAAGGGTTGGCTCGTCATGGCACTATCACTATTAATCGTATGGAGTAGAATTATACCCTAAAAAAGCTAAAACGGCAAATTCAACTCCGGCGCAAGTGCCAACAAATGTGTCTTAAATAAAGATTGAATGCGAGCCAAGCTTTCTGCGCTAAGCCCTTCAAAACGCAACACTAAACTTGGAGTGGTATTCGATGCTCGCACCAAACCCCACGCATCATCAAAATCGATGCGTATGCCATCTAATAAGGACACCTCCCCCTGGGACTCATCCTTCTTTAAACGGGCAATTAGAGCTTGCATAAAGGGGGCCTTCTGCTCTTCATCTAAAGGTAAAATGAGTTCCGGTGTAGAATAACAGTGTGGCAAGGCGGAAAATACGGCTTCAACATCCGGTGCATGCGACAAGAAAGCCAATAAACGCGCCGCGGTATAAACGCCATCATCAAAGCCATACCAATTTTCTTTAAAGAAAATATGGCCACTCATCTCTCCTGCCAATACAGCATTCTCTGAACGCATTAAGGCCTTAATTAAAGAATGTCCCGTTTTACCCATCAGCGGCTTACCGCCCGCGCTAAGAATAACTTGCTTTAATAAATGGGAGCATTTGACATCATACACAATGGTTGCGCCTGGATAGCGCGATAATACATCTTGAGCTAATAGCATCAAGATACGATCAGCATAAACAACATCCCCTTGGCCCGTCACCACGCCCAATCGATCCCCATCGCCATCAAAACCCAAACCTATATCGGCTTTATGCTGTTTAACCGCCGCAATTAAATCCACTAAATTTTCAGGCTGTGTGGGATCGGGCTCATGGTTCGGAAAAGAACCATCTAATTCCGTATGTAGCTCAATGACCTCACAACCCAAACGCCTAAATAACATCGGTGCGACTACCGCCGGAATAGCATTGGCACAATCAACGACAATTTTAAGTGCCTTGCCTAAGCTGAGTTGATTGGCAATAGTATCGATATACGTAAGTAAAAAACTTTTTTGTGTTAATTGGCCGCGAAGATCTGCATCGGTATAAGGTTCAAAGGTCGCCTGATACAAGGCTTGAATTTGTTCCGCCGTTAAATTTTTTCCTTGCAACAGCATTTTTAAGCCATTGTATTCTTTAGGATTATGGCTTGCAGTTAGCATAATGCCGTTATGACAATCGCTGGTGGCGGTGGCAAAATACAAAACCGGCGTAGGCACGGCACCACTGTCCACTACATCTATGCCGCTCGCCAGTAAACCCCGTTTCAATGCGAGATATAAATTATCGGCACTCAAACGCGCATCGCAGGCCGTTAGTACACAAGACTCCCCTGCAGCACGCATCATGCCTGCAAAAGCCACCGCGATACAATAGACGGCGTCTGCTGTGAGCTCCGTTTCAGCCAGACCACGGATATCATAGCTTCGAAAAATGTGCGCAGGAATTTTGTTCAAAATTCAGCCTTTTTGGGTTGCTTCTTTGTACTTATTGTACCTCAAAATAAGGATTATACCCAATCTCAGATGAAGTCCCGCCTTTAGCAGCAGTTCTCGGTAAAAAAAGAAGCCAATCTAACGCATTGAAATTCATGTAATTTTACTGGTAATGGAAAATATTTTTTCGTACAATGTACCTTGTTAAGTCCTATTT
>VFJV01000156.1 GCA_009885895.1 Gammaproteobacteria bacterium | reverse complement strand
CATTGCTCAATCAAGGAATAATCTATTTTGGTCGACTCCCGAAAATGTATAAAGAAACGCAAGAGAAATTACTAACGGCCTTTTACCTTTTAATTGATGAAAACAAAATCTTAACAGATATCTTAGGAGTGATTTAAATGAGGGGATACCTGAGGCTGTAACCTGCTGATTCTTCAAGAAAAGTTGATAACCTTCAAGATCTAAAAATATCCGCTGAAAGAAGTTTTTTATGTTAATAATTCCGTAGCATCTCCGTTTTATCACCTTAAGTTTGTTATTCAAACCTTCAACAAACCCACTTGTATTACGGTCAATAAAATAATTGGTAATGTAATCCTGATATTTTCGAAGAGTGTTTATAAAGCTATCGAAACACGTAATCTCTTTTTCTTTTACCATTTCAACCCAGCCATCTAATTTTCTAATCGCTGTTTTCTTTTGGTGTTTGCTGTTATAAATACTGGTTAACTGACATGCCAGTTTATACGCCGCTTTTAATGCAGGAGAATGTTTGAATAATGGCTCCAGCTTTTCTCTATCGCCCTTAGCATATAACTCTTGCTTTTTGACTAAAATAGAAATTGCCGATTTCAATGACTTGTATTCTTCTTCGCTAAGTGCTTTACGTAATCTGGCTAATTCTTGCTTACGTAACTTGACCAGTGATTTTCGGTATAGTTTTGCCACATGAAATCTATCGACAATAATAGGAATTGATTTATCAAAAACCTCTTTAGCTGCGTTAATATAACCATCACACATATCACAACAAATACCAATGATAGTTTTACGTTTCTTTTTAGGAATGCTTTCAAAAAACGCTTTTATAGTAGCTTTTTCCTTGCCTTTTAACACCGCAAGGATTGTTATATGCCTACCAACTTTGCCGCTAATTATGGTTACATAATCCTGATGCCCTTTCTTTAAACTAATTCCATCAATGCCGATGAGACCGATGCACTTTATTTTTTTCCAATCTACATCGGATTTAATATAGCGGTCGATAACATTTTGTATCGCAGTATCACTGATATCTTCTCGAATACTAACGTCAGCTAAGGTGCTGTTCACCATAGATAGAAGCATGTGTTTTTCATAGAATTTGGTATAGCGGCTATTATGCCCATGCCATGATAATGTTTGCGTTGTTGTTTTATCATTGCACTTTTTGCAAATCCCCCTGGGCGGCCTCATTTCAATATAGGTTTCATGTCCTAAAATTGATAAATGACGCATCTTCATTCTTGCGCTTTCGCCATGAGGTTCACATAACTTTCCGCAACGGCGACAGCAAACCTCCTGTTTAGTGCTTTGTACACGAATGATAATAATACCTTCATCTGTTAACACTGAACTCAGTATTTTTACATCTTCTAATCCCAGCAATGACTCAGGGATGACTAGCTCTTGGGCAGTAGAAATTTCCATCTTAGCGTCCTTTTATGGTTTTATCATGTCATCGTAACATATTGTTTTATAAGAAACTATTGCCAGAAAAATTCCACGTTAGTAGTCGGAGAGCCAAAATAAACTGCGTGTAGAGTCTATCTTTTTCAAAACTGATGTCTTATAATAATGCAGAATTCAAAGGTAACAGATACTCTTTAAATATCAATAATATAAATGTGAGGTAAATTATGGCAGCGAATCTAACTTTAGCGCAACGTGAACTTTTTCAAGACGAACATCCAGACTTTCTATGTCCCATAACCCTGGAACTTATGCATGATCCAGTAATAGCTGCCGATGGTCATACATATGAACGGGCAGACATAAGAGAATGGTTAGCGAAAAATAACACTAGCCCCTTCACTAGTGAAACGCTAGAAAATAAACTTTTAATTCCAAATCATATGGCTAGAAAGGCTATAGACAGCGCCTTAGAGAATTTCAAGAAGAAGTTAGCTTCGGAAACTACCGTTAAAAGCCCAAACCCTACTCCCAGCTCCTCAGAGACAGTGAGTTTACCCCCTGGCCCATCAAGTAGTCTGATGCCCTATAGCAGCTCCAGCTTTTCGCCAACAGCACCTTCTCCGAGCAGCAGTCCCAGTAGCAGCAGTTACAGCTCTAGCCCTTCGCCGGTAGCATCATCCTATTCGGTAAACGGAAATCCTAGCCCTTCTATCCAGCCCCAAGGATCTACATCTGTTGTCGCACGTCTTCGCAGCCTCGCGTCACGATTTTTCTCTGCGCCCGCTCCTGCCGCCAATCCACCCGTTCAGCCTCTTGCAAAGCCACGCGATAAGGAATGCGATTTTTTATTCAAGATCTCACTAATAGGTGATGTGGGTTCAGGCAAAAGTTGTTTATTCCTGCGTTTTGTACACGATATATTTACTGATAAGGATATCTCCACTATAGGAATGGATTCTGGAGTAAGGACTATAGACAGGGATGACCATCGTGTGAAATTGCAGATATGGGATACAGCAGCACAAGAACAATTCAGAATCACCAAAAACCGAGGAATAGGAAGTGCCGTAGCTGCCTACATCATAGCTTTTGATGTGAGCAATAGACAGAGTTTTACGAATGTTAACCAGTCCCTAAAAGGAATCATGCACAGCAGTGAGGAAGGTGTAAGCATTACTCTTGTGGCGACTAAATGCGACACACCCAAAGCAAATTGGCAAATAACCGAAGAAGAAATTAAGGTGTTTGCCGAAGGAATCAAGATGAACGTCTTCTTTACGAGTGCTAAAGAGGGCCTCAATGTGACGGAATTGTTCTCGAACGTCGCGGATTCCCTACTTCAAAAACAAAAAGAGGGATCCCATCTGAGAAACAGTATGAGATAATAACGACTGAGCGCGCTGACCTCATCATGGTTATGGCCGGTCAGCGCGGTCCAGTATTATTGCTTCACCCGAGGATAAATGCGCACCTTGGTAATACGCGATCCTTGTACGCTTTCAATCTCACCAGAGAATTCCTTAAACTCTAAAGAGTCCCCTTCTTTGGGCAATGCACCTAATCTATGTAAAATTAAGCCGCTTAGAGTTTCTACGTCTTTGTCCTCCGCATTCAGTTCACAGCCTAATGCTTGTTCCAAAGAATATAAAGAACAACTGCCTTTTACAATCAAGCTACCGTCTTCTTCTGTCACCCAATCTACCTCAGTAAGATTAAATTCATCTTTGATTCGGCCAATTAATACTTGCAATAAATTGTCTAAAGTCACAAAACCATTCAGCGTTTTATAGCGGCTGTAAATCAAAGCAAACTGTGGTGCGCCCTCTCGAAATTTGCGTAATAGATCTAAGGCCCGCTCTTGATTGCTCACTTTCAATATAGGCCTAATGAAGGATTTTAATTCTTTAACTTCCCCTTGCAAATACAGCGTAGGTAAAATATCTTTGACGTGAATAACGCCTAAAATATGCTGTATTTGTGAGTCATAGATAGGGTACCGGCTATAACGGTATTGCATTAAAGTTTGCATGATAACATCAATGGGATCTTGAATATCCAACATTATCAACTCTTCCCTAGGGCGCATCATTTTGGCGACTTTAAGATCGGCAAAATCCAAGGTGTGTTCTATAATGTCGACTTCATCTTTAGTTAACTCACCATGCAAATGACTGCTGTTTAAAAGGATCTTGATTTCTTCAGAAGAATAAGAATCATCACCCTCATGCACCGCGGAAAGGCCCATTTTCTTTAGTAGAAAATTAGAGCAATTGTTCAGCAGCCAAATGGCTGGATACATCAACCAATAAAATCCATACAAGGGTACGACGGTCCACAAAGAAACTCTCTCGGATTGCCGAATCGCCAATGATTTTGGCATTAGCTCACCAATCACGATGTGTAAAAAAGATAAGAGCGTAAAGGCTAATAAAAAAGAAATGATTGAAATCGCCTCCGCTGAAGCGATGCCTAAATAGGATAGCAAAGGCGAAAAAAAATAAGCAAATGCCGGCTCGCCAATCCAACCTAGACCTAGCGACGCCAAGGTGATTCCTAATTGGCACGCCGATAAATACGCATCTAAGCGTTGATGCACGAGAAATAAAATACGTCCACGAAAACCAGAGTTGCCTTTAATGGCCGCCACACGCGTTGCACGCAATCGTACCATGCCAAATTCCGCCGCAACAAAAAAAGCATTGCAGAGCAATAAGCTAAAGGCCGTCAATAACCATAAAAAATTAACCATATTGGCTCCTTTGGTTTAAAAAAAATTTAAAATGTATCATAGGGATCCACATCCACAGACCAGCGTAACGTTCTCGCGCTTTTAGCCGTACTAAAAAATTGCGTCAATTGTGCTAGCGCTTCATGCAGGTGTGCGCGCTGATAAGACCATAATAATAACTGGTAATGATATACCTTATCCCGTTTTTCCATGGGCGATGGTGCGGGTCCTAAACAACGCACCGTGCTACTGTGTTCTGTAGCAATACGCTGCTTTGCTGCCGTTAATATGGCTTGAAGCGGTTCGGCTTTGCTGCCTTGTACCCGAATAATCGCCATATACGTATAGGGCGGTAATTGCGCTTGTTTACGATCGGCTAACACCCCCTCTGCAAAGGCATGATACCCTTTTTCTAATAAGGTGGTTAGCAAGGGGTGCTCCGGATTGCGCGTTTGGATCCATATTTCACCGCTTTTTTCGGCGCGCCCCGCGCGACCCGCCACTTGCACAATCAATTGTGCTAAATGCTCTGTAGCCCTAAACTCAGAGCTAAACAAACCGCTGTCGGCATCAATGATGCCGACCAAGGTTACATTCGAAAAGTGATGCCCTTTGGCCAGCATTTGCGTGCCAATTAAAATGAGATACCGCTCGTCATGAATGGCTTGTAAATACGCTTCCATGCTGCCTTTTTTGCGCGTGGTGTCTTTATCAATGCGCAATATTTCGGTCGTCGGAAAGGCTTTTTTTAAAACGGCTTCTATACGCTCCGTGCCCAACCCCACAGGCATTAGCACATCGCTATTGCAGCTTAAACACACCCTAGGTTTATTCTGAACTGTATTGCAATGATGACAATGCAAGCGTTCTGGCGACAAATGCAATGTCATATAACTATCGCAATGCGGGCAAGGTGCCACCCAAGCACAATGATGGCAAATTAAGATAGGCGAAAAACCACGTCTATTTAAAAACAATAAGCTTTGTTCGCCTTTTTCCATGCGCTTGGCTATCTCTTTTATTAACCGAGTGCAAATACCCTCTTGCAAGCGCTCATTGCGTATATCCAAAACTTTAAAGCACCCCAGTTTCGCTTTTCCCGCACGCTCATGCAAGAACAAGGCTGTAAAACGGTCTTCAGACACATTGTAGAGTGTATCCAAACTGTGTGTTGCAGAGCCCAATACCACCGGTATATTGTTTTGATACGCGCGTTGCACCGCCACATCGCGTGCCGAATAGTGCACTCCATCTTGTTGTTTATAAGAGCCATCGTGTGATTCATCCACAATGATAAGCCCCAAGCGTGGCATAACAGCCCACACGCTAGAACGCGTACCAATGACGATATGAGCACTTCCTTCTGCTGCCAATAGCCAATGCGCTAAGCGTTGTTTTTCTGTTAAGCGCGAGTGTAACAAGACAATAGGAACTGCAAAGCGATCGGTAAAGCGCGCAATCATTTGTGGTGTCAGCCCTATTTCAGGAACCAATACCAACACTTGTAAATCTTGTTGCAACGCAATCGCAATGGCTTGTAAATAGACCTCCGTTTTACCGCTACCGGTAATGCCATCTAAAGCAAAAGTCCTAAATTGTCCGAGCGCCGCAACAATATGGTCTACCGCTACTTTTTGCTCGTGGTTTAATTCATGACCTACGCCTAGGAGAGGTTGTATCGTGTTAATAACACCGTCACTTTTAATTTCAGGTAGCGCATGTCCTTGACGCAAGCGAGCAGGCAAAGCACCCGCTAATACAGCGCCTAAAGGGGCATGATAATAGTTGGCGGCCCAGCAACACAAGCGTAAAATATCCGCAGAAATACAGGGGATTTCATCCAAAATGGCCATCAAGGGTTTTAGTTTATGGGCCGGCACGTCAGATTGCGCACTACAGCCTGCAATAAAGCCTATTTTTGTATGCGCACCAAAGGACACACGCACACGCATACCTTCTTGCGGAATGGGGCCTTCTGTAGGCACGATGTAATCGAATAAACGGTGTAAAGGCACGTCCAGCGCGACTTTGGCAATGGGGAGATGGGTCAGTTCAGTCATAAATAAGCCCTGCATCAATAAGCCTTAGAGTATAACAAAAACAGCGGTCTACCGTGCTAGCATTCTTCTTGCCTTCTGTGGATAACTTTGTGGTTAAGTTTATGCTCACCGTACAGTCAATTGTCATAAGGGAAGAGACTTTTCTTTTCCCCAACCTTTACGACAAAAAAAATCCTTATAAATCATAGTGATAAAGTTTATTGCGCTAAGATCCCACAAAAGCCTTGCCTTTTTAATTTTTTTTTGCTAGCCACAGCTCCTGTGGATAACTTTGTGAACAGTTAGCATAGAAATCATCGTTCCTGTATGTTCTGGCGGTTTATAATGACCCAAAACTGGCTATAACTTGCCCCGTCGCTTGCTTTTTAATCAACACCCTTGCCTTTAGCCTCTAATTTGGGCACACTGTGTAGTGCTCCGCTAGAGGCTTTTTTTAAACAACGTTTAAGGCTGTGATATGTATAATTATATGCTAATAGGCTTAGGTGGTGCTTTGGGTGCCATGGCACGCGTGGGCATTGGCCGTTTATTGCCCAGCACGCTGGCGGGTAGTATTCCTTTACAAATGTTGGCCGTCAACGTTATAGGTTGTTTTGCCATGGGCCTGTTGTCTTCCTGGCTATCGTATCACGATGCACCTCTAGCCTTACGTTATTTTTTAGTCAGTGGTTTTTTAGGCGGCTTTACCACCTTTTCAGCTTTTGCCTTAGAAAGCATGCTGCTCGTACAAAAACAACAGTATCTTCCCGCAGCAGCCTATATTCTTTTGACCCTAGTGTTGTGTTTGTCGTTTTTCTTTATAGGGTCTAAGTTATTGATGCGGGTGGTGTGATTAGACGTTTAAACATCATTTAAATAAAAATAGGCCATTCCATCCAATCGCTCTTTTATTTTTTCCCATTGTGGCATCACTTCACTCATTAAGCGATAAAATCGTTTGCTATGGTTGTGCTCTGCGGTATGGCAAAGCTCGTGTAGTAATACATAATCAATACACTCTTTAGAAGCTTTTACTAAATGTGGATTTAGCGTCAGTAGCCCTTTTGGTGAGCAGCTACCCCATTGTGTTTGCATTGAACGCAATTGTATAGCGGGCTTATCTTTTACCCACAATGTTTGCGGTATAATCTGTTCAAGTCTGTGATCAAAAATAGCTTTGGCCCGCTGTCTATACCAATTTAGGAGTAATGATCTTATTTTACTTGGATTGGCTGAAGAAACTCTAAGCTCCAGAACCCCACGCAAAATTTTCACTTCCGGTGCGCATTTTTCTTCTATCACTTTTAATAGATAACGTCTTCCTAAATAAAAATGATTTTCTCCACTGACATAGCGTCGCGGCATAATATGCTGTCGTTGATTTTCAAAATAATCTATTTGTCTATAAATCCACCGAACACGCTTTTTTACGGCTATTCTGATTTCATCACAAGAAACTTGTGGTGGAGCATGCACAACGACGCGACCATCCGCATGAACTTTTATTAATGCTTTTGTGCTATTCGTCACTCTAGGCTCAATACTAAAATGAATTGCACAATCACCATAAGAAATAGTACTCTGCTGCTGTTCTAAATGATT
>VFJV01000041.1 GCA_009885895.1 Gammaproteobacteria bacterium | reverse complement strand
TTTACACTACTGTCTCATTTTTGGGGTCCACTATAAAAACTCTCTTTTTTCATTAAATCGATTAAAATTTCGGCTATTATAGCATAAATAATTGCTGCCCTACAAGGTAAGTATTAACAATCGGGCGATAAAAACCACTTTAGCATAATTTACCTATGTCGCTAGAAGCAATAAAAGGGGTATTTCTGTAGCTCGACCCTAAAGATTGATTACTTATTTAATGCCAACTTATATGTGAATTTAGCCATTTATTGAAATTTTTAATGCTTTCAGTTAGCAGCGGCGGCAAATACAAAGCGAGCTCTGTTGAAAATACTATCCCAAGTAACCATGCAAGAATTTTTTTTGGATGTTCTCTCACCAATTTTTTAAAGGTTAACCAGTTTTTTATTAGCTTTACACGAGTAATGCTAGACCCTGTGATCATATCAAGGGTAGTGTATAAACTGTTTATCTGGCAAAAAAATGAATCAATAAAATGTTTATCTGGATTAGTAGCATAGATATTCCCCCCTCCTTTAGCCTGTATAAACCAATTTTCACCATAACCTATGGTGGTTAACGTCTGCTCACAAGTAATTCTCCATATTTTATATTTATTTAAATCAAAAACACTGAATAAAACGGTACTGTTTGTTGACAATTTCCGTAGGATTTCTATTCTCGCTTTTAACTCTACCTCTTCTTCTGTTAAGCCATCAATAGAAATATGTACGCGATAATATGGAGCTATCCCGTACATTGCAATTCTGGGGATTCCATATGCTCGCGCCTCTATACATTTTTCCTCTGGGATACGCCGATAGAGGACGATAGGGTTGATTTCTTTTGGTATATCAATTCCACGTGAAGGGAAGCCATTAGGCTCACAATCATAGAAATTAATCGGTAATAATATAGAGTCCTCATATTCTTCATATCTAGAAAGAAGCTCCTCGCCATCGTTAATAAGGTTTTCTATCATCTCTGCGGCTTTCTTTCGCTTCACTCTTAATAAGAATGTATTCCCGCTCTCTATTTCAGCACATTTTTTATCTACCATGGTTATTTTTTCTCTCCACTCTTCCTATGCCAAACTTTGATATAAATTCGCGAGTAAGGTTGATCAGCAGATCGGGGTTTTACCCTTAGAACCCCAAGTCCCATCAATTTTCATAAAAAATCTGGGTAACTTGTATCACGACCCCAATAATTTCTGTACTTTCATCATAAATATCGCATTCTTCGGTATTATTAACGGAGCAAAGACGCCTAACGGGGCCATCTACGGGGCATGCCGGGATACCTGCGTAGAATTGCACCCCTGGTTATAATTTACCCAAACCTTCAAGCTTATGAGCATCTCATAAAGCCATTATCTGCATGGTCAATTGATTTTTTCAATCTCCTGCTGCTTCTTTTTCTTAAGATAATTGTAAAAAGATGGCCGGCTAATGTCATGAATTTTACAAATTTCAGCGACCGTATTTTTCCCCTCGTCATACATTTCAATCATCCTGTTGATTTGGCGATTATCTAACAGCGATGGCCTGCCTCCAAGCCTTCCTCTAACCCTTGCTGCTTTTAATCCTGCTTTAGTACGATCTACTATCAGATCTCTTTCAAACTCTGCTAACGCACTGAAAATATGGAATATTAGCTTCCCTCCAGAGGTTGCAGTATCAATATTTTCTTGTAAACTTTGTAAGCCTATATTTTTTTCGTTAAGCTCTTTAACAGTTTGGATCAAATGCTGAATAGAACGTCCAAGACGATCTAATTTCCATACTACGATAGTATCTCCTTCACGTAAATAGGCAATAGCATCTTCTAATCCTGGACGTGCAGTTTTGGCACCGCTTGCAATATCGTGAAAGATCTCCTGACATCCCGCACTTTTAAGAGCATCCTCCTGCATGCGCAAATGTTGGTCAGCTGTGCTAACCCGAGCATAACCCACTTTCATGGTCAAAATCCCTTCAATTCTAGCGCGTAATTGTATAATATCTCGATGTTTTAATTTGGTTCCGTAACATTGAATATTATATAATTTGTTTTACATTAATTTATACAGATAATACGCCATTTATGTAATAATATCCAGCATCTAAAAAACGTACGTTTTTTAGATGGCACTAAAGTGAGCATAATTATAGGAAAATACAATGGCTTCTATGTTATAGAAATATGTCAATAAAAAAATAGTAATATGAGTTTTTTTACAAAAATTTGCCTTAAATCTCCTATGGGTGCAATCCTAGGAGCGTATCCCGGCATGACCCGCTGTACACCTGGTTTGAACCATGCCGATAATTTGCAACATTGTTGTAACGGGATGCACCGTTTAAAGAGCGGCTAGCGGGGAAGTTCCGCTGGCCGACTCAACATTATATTAACCACTACAAACTTCCTTTAATTTTAAGTATTCTTATAATAAAAGGATTTTTCTGTATGGCTACCTTCTGAAATTTCTCCTTTTTCCCAATCATCTTTCTTTTCTGTTCCTGCGAAATGATGCATAATATATTCAGTACCATTTTGGTCTTGCTTTGAAACGACGACGCTATAAAAAAACTGGGTTTTTTCTCTTGGTTTTATTGTTTCCTTTGATGAGCGCACATGCATAGTATAATTACGAGACGTAGAGAAAAACAAGCCTTGAACAATTTTTTGTTCTTTTTGAGATCGTGATTGTGCTTGTTCTGTTGCGATCGGGTAAAAACTTTGCAATTCTTCAACTTCTATATCAATTTCAGTCAATTCTTGTTCTGGAATAACTGTTGATATACTAATATTCCCTAAACGTCTTTCGGCCACTTCATCTGCCTTTTTTTTACTTCCAGCTTGATTGAGCTTACCAATGTGATCTTTATAAAACTTTTCTGTGACCCAATGGTCTTTATATTTGCTTATATGTTGTCCTCTTATATGGTCGATACAGCCATGCCGAATTTCATTTTGACTAACCAAATAAGCAAGCTCGTAAAGCCTGCGAATAGTAGGATCATCGAAAGGAAAGACATGAATACATTCTTTTCTTTGATCTTTTATCATATCATCAATATGATAATCCTTGGTAAGAAAAAAAGGACGAAAG
Organism: Gammaproteobacteria bacterium; assembly: GCA_009885895.1. GTDB lineage: Bacteria > Pseudomonadota > Gammaproteobacteria > UBA1113 > UBA1113 > VFKP01. The sequence goes on along the minus strand of VFJV01000041.1, from coordinate 1,696 downwards.
CATATATAATTTTTGTCATTGTTTAAATGTTTATGACGAACAACAGAGAAAATAGCAGCTTGCGTCTCTAAATCTGCATTATCTCTTAGATAGTTGATAATGTCATCCTTTGTTAATCGCGTAAAATTATTAGACTTAATATACTCATAAAGATATTGTCTTGCTTTTGGCTCTTTCTTTTTGGGAACAAAGAAAGCTAAACTGGGTCTAAAACCGTTGGTTATTAATTCATGAGCAAGTGGCTTATCTGAAAGAGATCCTAAATTAGGCAAGTAGAATACTTTGCCTTTGCCTGTAGTTAAATTACGTGTTACAAATTCTTGCAGATTTTGCAAGGTTTTTTCTTGAACATTTAATGAAACTATTTGTTCATGTAATGATTTTGCTTGTTGCATAGCCGTTTCGCTAAGTTTTGTCGAAAATTCAATTACGGAAAATCCACCAATAGTGATCGAGGTTCCTCCACGATTACACCGATTAGCATGTTCAAATAATTCATCTGCGTGTTTTTTCATTCTACATGCTTGTTTTTCGGCTTCTGCTGCATATTCTCCCATCTCTTTGGCTTGCTCCCGCATCCTTAAGATTTCTTCTGTAATATATGCAACTTCTGAGCTAACAAAACCAATATAATAAAGTTTTCGATTGTCTTGCACAAAGACACAGCTTCCTGAACTACCGGGAGAAATAGGTGCTTCAATGACGACTTCTTTTCTACCATTTTCAGAACTGATAGATGCGACTATACCTTTGCTAAAGGTATAACAATGCTGTGTCAACGGGAAGCCAGCAAAATAAACCTTCTCTCCGATATGCGGTACTTGCGGGAATGATGAAATATTGACAGTGTCAGGAATGCTTATGAGCTTTCCATCATCTCCATAAGGAAGTCCATCTTCAAAAGAGACAACCTGAATAGGTACAACATCATAGTAAGCACAATTAATAAGTAAATTATCATCGATAGCAATTTCTCCATACATTATTTCGTTATCGTATTCAATTATAACTTTATCGGTTTGGATGTGAATGACCGTTCGATTTTGTGAAATAAATTGAAAAACATCGCTTAATTTTTTATAAAAAGTAGGGTCATATAGAATAACTTCCTTAATAAAATCAGGATCAATGACATAGGATGTCTCTTTGCCATTGTATTGGATTGTATCGTGTATTTCTTCTTGTAATGATAGATTTATTTCCTCTGACTTAGTTACTTTCCTCGCTTTATCTGTTAAAGCGCCATCAGTTTCTATGTACTTACAATGATATAACAACAGAAATAATTTATATTTCGTATCTTCTTTTGGTGTGGTGAAATCGGTTGGTCGTATTTTTCTCTCATCATATAGTGGCGCGAAAAGATGAAAACTTGTAAATATAATTCCTTTTTTGGCATCAATAATTGTACCCGATGCTTCCCCATATTCAGTACTAACTTTGCAAGTAATCGCCTCAATTATTGCGCTAATTTCTACAGTATTAAGCTTTTTGGCTTCCTTTCGGGCTTCTATGTATTCATTCGGTGAACATGCGGCCATATTATGCCCCTCTTAAATTAAAATTTTCAAAAAATTAGAATAGTTCATTCGGTGACTGTCAGGATAGTTGTCGCGTGAAGCAAAGCAAAGTTACTTTACTGTCCGCATGATATATCCGCCCAAAAAATAAAGCAAGCGATTTTGTAAAAATGGGT
>VFJV01000022.1 GCA_009885895.1 Gammaproteobacteria bacterium | reverse complement strand
TAAGTAGTAGTCTTTAAAAATCTCAGTAAAATAATGACTTTCGACGACATCTATGATTTCGCGCATTTGCGTTTCTTTAGGGATGTTCTCTACATCAAATAAAGTTTGCAAGTTGCACCGCTGGTGCGCATCTTTCAAACGGGCTTGAAATTGCAATAACGATGGATCTTGAAAATGCATACAAGCCAAACCACTCATCAGCACATCGTGAAGACTCAGTTTTCTTTTATTGACTTCTTTTTACCGAGAACTGCTGACGCTAATGGCTCCATTAAGGTATTGGCCGATTGACGTTTTTGTGATCTAAAAATTTCCTGAACCGGCTAATCTCAATGCGCGCGACGTTATCCTTCGCAAATCAGGGGGAGGTCATAATAAGGAGCCATTTATTTTTTGACTTGCAATAAAACTCCATTCACAAAATCTGATTTTGCCTCGGTATATTTTTCGCGATTATATTTATATTTTTTGGCTAATACTTTTTTCAGCACTTCATATTCACGCGCCACTTCGGGGTATGCGATTAAATAATCTCTAAACAAAATTTTTCCCGCCCAATGCTTCGAACCCGGCTCCACAATATGAACATGATGAGTGCGCTTTACACCAAAGGGCGGCATTCCTTTTACAAAAAATAATCGCTCCGGATCTGGGTTTTCTGCCCAATATTGGTAGCCTAAGGCGCCTAAGACATCAATCGCCGTTTGTTTTATATCAAGAAGCGATGTAACTGCGATTTGAATATCGAGTACAGGCTTTGCTAAGATAGAAGGAATAGCAGTGCTACCCACATGTTGAATGTCTACAATATTGTACGGCAAAAATGCGGCGCGTAGTATTTTAATTTCATCCTCCGCCATTTTTGGCCATTGCGTATTGTAGCGAACCAATTCAACCGCTTCATTTTTATAGGCGGCATAGCAGAGCAATTTTCTGCCATCGTACCATTTTCTTTCAGCGCTGTATTCTAATCCCGCCTTTATTAAAACTTTTTTAGAAGCCCTATTTTCCAGGGAAATTCCTGCGATAAGGGTATTAATGGATAGGTTTTCAAATCCCCATTCAACCAACGCACGCACCACTTCAGTGGCATAACCTTTTTTCCAAAACTTTTTGTGAAATCGATATGCAATTTCAATTTCAGGTTGCGCATCATCATACCCTAAATGAAATAATCCAGCTTCTCCAATAAAAGCCCCTCCTTCTTTTTCAAACACCATGCAAAAGCCTAATCCGTGCTTTTCTTGATACGCAATGGCCATAGTGAGATATTTTTTTACCTGTTCTTCGGTATGAATATTTCCATCGCCAATATAGCGCATGACATCCGGATCTGTTCGTAATGCGATTAAATCTTCCAGATCGGAATGCTGTAATGTTTTAAGGATTAATCTTTCTGTTGTTAACAGTATACTCATGTTTTTTAGGCTCTAGGCTATGACTCAATAGCGATTATTATACACTCATTTTGTTAAAAACAGGGCCCTGGCCTGTAAACTTCTTGTTAATTCAGTTTAGATTTTGTATACTAAGTGCTGTTAAAATAGGAGACTTTATGAATAAACTCTACGCTGTATTATTGGGCGGGCGAGCCCAAGGTTGTAATACCGAACTACACGATACTGTCTTTGTAGTTGGTGAATCTTTGGAATCATGCCATCCTCAGTTGTTTAAAAAATGGTTTGGCAATGCCCACCGCTTACACATAGATTCCTCGGTTGAATTAACGCAAATAGATGGCCATACCATTAGCTTAAGCCCACAAAAACCTGATGCCAACGCTTTGCACTTATTTTTTGTAAATTTTGGCGGCTATACTCCTGGCGTTTTTGGTGAAACGCATCAGGTTCAATTTTATGCGGCAAAAACCAAGGTCCAAGCCTTACTGCGCGCCCGTGAAGAATTGTGTTTAGGCTTGCATGAACAGCATTGCGATGACAATCTACTGGTCGATGATATTCAGTTAATCGATGCCGTTGATAATTTTTATATACACCTTACTGTGGCTGCAAAAAAAGAAGCGTTGACTACAGAGTCTTATTATCGAAAATTAAATGAGATACCGCTCGCAGTTGAATCTTAGGTGTTATCCGGTTTTTTTTTAGTTCTTTTTACAGACAACAACGCCAAGGCCAATAAAATTAACGCCGTAGCGTAAACATCGCGCGCACTTAAAGTTTCATTGTAAATCCAATAACCCCAGAATAAACCGGTTAACGCCACAATACCGCCGACTAGACTGTAATACACCGCGCCTGCACGCCGTATTAAAATAAAAAATAAAATATAACCGATAGTAGACAAAATGATTTCCAAGATCACCACCAACTCGGGTGCATTCAGATGGACTAAGGGATAAAAACTATGGCTGTATAGCATCAGTGGCAGCAAAAACACCGTCGATAAACTCAACATGCCCGCAGTTAAGCTAATAGCAGAGGTTTCCAACGGGCGTTTTTTATGAATGTACAAGGCCGCTAACGAAAAAGACAGTGGCGATAACAAGGCTAAACAGGCCCAGGCATTCCCTATTATCGCCACGCTACCTAGTGTGCTGGGTAATACAATGCAGACTATACCGCTAAAACCCAGAATAACACCTATAAACCGTAATCCAGAAAAACGTTCTAATTGCCATAACAACGCTAAGGGATAGGTTAAGATAGGGACCGTATTAACGATGATGGCGAGCAGGCCTGCGGGTAAATGCGCGGCTACCATATACATATTGGTGTTAGGTAGAGCGATACCCAAAAAGCCCGTCACCGCATAATAGCGCAGGTGCGCTTTATCCCAAACGAAGCGATCTCGGCTCAAGACCACAAACACAAGCACACACAATGCGGGTCCTAAGGATTGCCAAAAGGCATACCCTAGAGGCGATACACCATGCGTTACCGCAAATTTGGCTAAAGTATAGCCAGAACCCCAAATAAAGCCCAACAAAATTAATAAAATCAATGAGATAACACGTGTTTTTAAGGGTAGTGGTGTACTGGGGGGCATCGTGTATCCTCAATTTGAAGCTGCATTGTAGCCCATTCATGAAAAATAATGAATACCCCTATAAAAATTGACAACACCCCCAATATTTTATACACTCCTTTTCTCGGGCCCATAGCTCAGTTGGTTAGAGCAGAGGACTCATAATCCTTTGGTCCTAGGTTCAAGTCCTAGTGGGCCCACCAGTTAAATCAATGACTTACGTGCATATTCGTGTAAATATTCGTTAGAGCTGGATTTGTTGGTGCTCCGTCTTCTATCTCTATGAGCTATATTGAGCATATATAGTATCTTCCTCGTCTCCACTAAATCCGTATATTCTGCTCTCTGTCTTAAGCATTAAACACAATACTCTTCTCGAAACTATATTGCTTTAAAATTCAAATCCTTTTATCTAGACCTAAGATAAGTTGACTTTTTTGTAAAAATCATACATAATTTAAGTCTTATTTTAAGAGGTAGGCTATGTTAGTATCATTTACAGTAACAAATTATCGATCTTTTGCAGAGAAACAAACCTTATCTTTGGTTGCTGGGGCTGCCTCAAAAAAAAACAATCATTTTACTTTTAAGACTGGAAATTCTTTTGCTCCTAATCTACTGCGCTCGGTATGCCTTTTGGGAGCCAATGGCGCTGGTAAATCATCTCTTATTAAAGCAATGTATTGTTTTAAAGGGATGGTTGTAGGATCGATTAAAAACCAAGCTGGAGATCAAATCCCTGTTAAACCACATTTATTACAATCAGATTTTTGTCGTCAACCATCTGAATTTGAAATCATTTTTATACATGGCGACGGACTATACCAGTATGGATTTTCTGCAGATAAAGATCGAGTATGGAGTGAATGGTTGTTTCTAAAACCTAACAAAAAGAAAACAGCTATTCGTAAATTGTTTGAAAGAGAATATAACAAAATAGAAGAAAACTATGAATGGTATATTAACGATACTTTTATTAAAGGGGAAAAAGTTTCCTGGAAGAATCAAACGGCTTCTAATGTTTTATTTTTATCTAGGGCTGTACAATTAAATGCTGAAGATTTAGAAGAACCCTTTAATTGGATTAAAAAACACCTAAAGATCATTGAGTCCACTGATCGCTTGTCTCTTCATTTTACATCAAGACAATGTATGGGATCTGAAACAAAGAAAAAACAAATTACTTCTCTTTTGAAGTCTGTTGGATTAAAGATTGAAGATTTTAAGGTGGAACGGAAAGATCGGGATATAGATAAGTTCCCAGATGAAATACCTCACCATATTAAAGAAATTCTTGCAGAAAAATATGTAATTAAAACATATCACACTAATAATAAAAATGAAGCTGTTCTTTTAGATTTAGAGAAGGATGAATCAGATGGAACAAATGTTCTATACTGTATGTCTGGCCCTTTACTTGAGGTTTTAGAAAATGGCTATACTCTGATTGTTGACGAATTGCATAACAGTTTGCATCCGCATGCGCTCAAAATTTTAATTGATTTGTTCCTCAACCCTAAAACCAATAAAAATAACGCTCAACTTGTTTTTACAAGTCATGAAACATCTGTAATGGAAAAAGGGTTTATGCATCAAGATCAAGTGTGGCTTACTGAAAAAACAGATAATGAAAGTACACAACTTGTTCCTCTGTCTGAATATAAAATCAGAGATCTTAAAAATTTTCAAAAAGCATATCTTAATGGCCGATATGGTGGAATTCCAAAATTGAAAGAATTTTCGCATGACTAATGATAAACTTTTCCAAAAACGTAAAGCAATCGATAAGAAATCTTTAGAACGTCAAAAAGCAAGTAGACCCAAAAGAAAACGCGCTTTACTTGTGTGTGAGGATTCTCATTCCGCGCCTTCGTATTTTGATAAATTAATAAAGCATTATGGTCTGAACACCGTTGACATACGGATTTGCGGAAAAGAATGTGCTTCAGCACCAGTTAGTGTTGTTGAGTTTGGCACAGAATGTCTAAAAAATGATGACGATTTTGATTATGTTTTTTTTGTTTTTGATAGGGACACACATTCAACTTATGATAAGGCACTTATTAAAATATCTGGTTTAAAACAGAAAACGACATACAAAGAAATTAAAATTTATCCAATCACATCAACACCATGCTTTGAATTATGGCTTCTATTGCATAAAAAACTTTCAACAAAACCTTACAGCACCATAGGGCAGAAATCTCCGGCAGACTGCTTAATAGATGATCTTAAAAGAATCAATCCTTTTGAAAATTATTCTAAAAATTCTGGTTGTAATTATTTTAACAAGATTGAGGGTAATATAGCCAAAGCAATCGACAATGCTAAAAGTCTTATACAAAATGGTAATGATACGGAACAAAAGGATCATTATATTAATCCCGCAACATATATACATGAAATAGTTATTATTTTACAAGAAATAGCTGATGGGTATAACGAAAAAATTCACTGAACTGTGTCAGCCCAAATCAAAGCTCGCTTTTTATGCTTGTGTTTCTTATTTGTTGATGGGGGTGCAAAAAGATATGCTCGTTCCTATTTTTGTTGACACATCACTACCTTGCGATAGCCCCCTAATCCACATACATTCAAACTGTAGTTCAGCAAAAGCATTCAATTCAGCCTAAATTTAAGGTATAATATGACCTAATTATTAGCACCCTAAACTATGAAGGTTTTATACAGGCACATGATTTTAAACGAAATATTCGATGTGATCATCGTAGGCGGAGGCCACGCAGGCTGTGAAGCCGCATTGGCTTCTGCGCGCCTTGGTGCTAAAACCTTATTGTTAACGCACAATATTGAAACCTTGGGGCAAATGTCTTGCAATCCTGCTATGGGCGGCATAGGCAAAAGCCAATTAATGAAAGAAATCGATGCCTTGGGCGGCGCCATGGCTTTAGCGACCGACAAGGCCGGCATACAGTTTCGAGTGTTGAATGCCAGTAAAGGTCCCGCTGTGCGTGCCACCCGCGCACAGGTGGATCGCGAGCTCTACAAACAACATATGCGCCATTTGCTAGAAAACACACCCAACCTCACTTTATTTCAACAAGCAGTCGACGATTTACTGGTCAGCAATACTATCGTGCACGGTGTTAAAACCCAAATGGGTATTTCCTTCCAAGCGCGCTGTGTGGTCTTAACCACAGGTACTTTTTTAGGCGGTAAAATTCACATCGGTTTAAGTCAATATCAAGGCGGTCGCGCGGGCGATCCTCCAGCCAATGCTTTAGCGGTACGGTTACACGAATTATCTTTGCGTATGGGTCGTTTAAAAACAGGCACTCCACCGCGCATCGATCAGCGCAGCATTAATTACGACGGCCTATTGGAACAAGCGGGCGATACCCCAACGCCCGTGTTTTCTTTTATGGGCAGCCGCGCACTGCACCCACAACAAATCTCTTGTTACATTACACATACCAATGAAAAAACCCACGACATTATTCGCCAGGGTTTAGATTCATCGCCACTTTATACGGGCTTAATCGAAGGCGTAGGACCGCGTTATTGCCCCTCTATAGAAGACAAAATTGTACGTTTTGCCGATCGCAATTCGCACCAAATCTTTATAGAGCCCGAAGGCTTGAATAGCGCAGAAATTTACCCTAATGGCATTTCAACCAGCTTGTCTTTTGAAACGCAAATCGCCTTGGTGCAATCCATACGCGGTTTTGAAAACGCTCATATTACGCGCCCCGGTTATGCCATCGAATATGATTATCTAGACCCGCGCGATCTACAGCCGTCACTAGAAAGCAAAACCTTAGCGGGTTTATTTTTAGCCGGACAAATCAACGGCACCACAGGCTATGAGGAAGCCGGCGCACAAGGGCTCATTGCGGGCTTAAATGCCGCACGCAAGGCCAAAAATTTACCCGCCTGGACTCCGCGCCGCGATGAAGCCTACATAGGCGTGTTAATTGACGATCTCATCACCTTAGGCACCACAGAGCCGTATCGTATGTTTACCAGCCGCGCTGAATTCCGTTTATTATTGCGTGAGGACAATGCCGATCTGCGTTTAACTGAAAAAGGCCGCGAATTGGGCTTGGTGGATGACACGCGTTGGCAGACTTTTTGCACCAAACAAAACTTAATTACCCAAACACAACAACAATTAAGCAAACGCTGTATTCAGCCACAAACGGAAGAAGCCTCGCGCTTACACGAGATTGTAAATATAGAACTCACGCGCGAAGCATCGGTGATGCAATTGCTAAAACGCCCTGAAGTCAGCATGGCTGATCTAAATGCCATTTTAGCCTTAGACTTAAGGGATGAAGACGTTATCGAGCAAATAGAAATCCAAGCAAAATACGAAGGCTATATCGCAAGACAAAGCGATGAAATTGCTAAATTAAAACGCCATAACCAAATGAAAATTCCGGCCAATCTGAACTATACGCTTATTTCTGGTTTGTCCGCGGAACTACAAGAAAAATTGTCAGCGCAACGGCCCGAAAATTTAGACCAAGCAAGTCGAATTCCTGGTGTTACCCCAGCGGCCCTTTCCATTTTGCAAATTTGTTTGCGCAAAAAACAATTGTTAAACACGCTACGGGAGACCGCCGTTGGCTGAACTAGAAACGTTATTAAAAGAAGGCGTAGCGCAACTCAATATATCCTTAACCCAAACAACCTTGGAAAAAATATTGTTGTATGTGGATTACTTAGCACATTGGAATAAAACGGTTAACTTAACCGCCATTAAAGACAAACACGATATGATAGTCAAGCATGTATTGGATAGTTTAAGCCTTTATCCTTTTATGCAGGGCGCACGTTGCATAGACGTAGGGACAGGGCCGGGTTTGCCGGGATTTATGTTGGCTTTGGCCTTACCCCACATTGACTTCGTATTGCTAGACAGCCAAATTAAAAAAACACAATTCATACGCCGTGTGTTGCGTGAGATTCCGTTAAACAATGTAGTCGTGTGTCATCAACGCGCAGAAGATCATAAGCCTGAATTTTTATACAACATCATTCTTAGCCGCGCTTTTGCGTCATTACACGATATGATCCTCTGCACCGCCCATCTGCGTGCGCCAGAAGGTTATTATCTAGCCATGAAAGGCATCTGGCCACAACCCGAAATTGCGGCGATAGAAAAAGATTATTCCATAGAGGTCAAAGCCTTAACCGTACCTTTCCTGCAGGGGGAACGGCATGTGGTGATAATACGGTGACTTAGGATCATGCCCGAAATAACTTCCCGATCTGATCTTCCATCCAGGGCTACCTTTGCCCTACTCTGCCTGCACAAATAACCAAAAATTTTTGAAATAAGGATAAATCTTTAATAGCACTTAATTGCCGTACATCTCGTTCGATGTAAGTTTGTAAATAGTCTCTGTACATTACCGTCGGTGATGTCTGGTTTTTATAGGTGCGCGGATAAAACCCGGAATAAATATAATCATTGACGTCAAACGTAAGAGAAATTTTTCGCAATTATTCTATGCTAAGCGGATACAATAACAACACGGCTGTGCGACCAGCCAATGTTTGTGATACTGTCTGTGATAAACTCAAATTTTCACTACTGCTTAAAATAAAACGACCTGTACGTTCATTCTCATCAACATCCGCTTGTAGATATGAAACCAATTCAGGATATTTTCGAATTTCATCCAAAATAGCACCTTCGTGATTTTCACGCAAAAACCCTCTAGGGTCACTTTGGATAATTTGTAATATATCGGGAGATTCTAGATTATAGTAAGGTTTATCTGGAAACAAATGCCGCAACACGGTTGTTTTACCCGATTGTCGTAGACCGGTCAAAGTAATGACTGGATATAAATTAGCCATTTTTTTGATCTCATCTTCTATAGTCCGTGCTAGATAGTCAAGCATCATTATACCTTAAAGAGTTATACAAAATTGAAGTGTGGCTTCAATTTTGTATAAAAACAAGGTGCTACCTTCAAATTTTTGGAGGTAATAAAGAGGTCTTACGAGCAGTTATTGAACAAAAATCTCCCCTTTCATGTACAGCACGGCATAACCCGACAAAAATACTCTATCGCCACGTAATTCACAGCGCACTTCGCCACCGCGTGCGGACAATTGTTTCGCCGACAATTTGGTTTTATTGAGCCTTAGCCCCCAATAAGGCGCTAAGGTACAATGGGTTGCACCCGTGACCGCATCTTCTATGCGTGGAATTTTAGGTGTGAAATAGCGCGATACAAAATCGTATTGTTCGTCATCGCTTTTGGCCGTAACGACTATCCCGGACAAATCCATTTCTGCCAATGCCCTTAAATCCAAAGATAAATTTCTGATTTCTCTTTCTGTTTCTAATACCGCCAAATATTTTTGTGAACGATAAAATTCCACCGGTTTAAGCTTTAATCCGGCAATAATATATTCTGGCACGGGGCAGGGACTATAGGCTACTTGAGGAAAATCCATGGTTAACAGTGCATTTTGACGCGTCACGGTCAATACACCGCTTAAGGATTGAAACTGAATTTCGCTTAGCTCTGGTTTTAAAAAATTAAATACCACAAAGGCTGTGGCTAAAGTGGCGTGACCGCATAAAAGCATTTCCTGCTCGGGCGAGAACCAGCGCAAATGATAGCCTTCTACTGTTGCCACTATAAAGGCCGTTTCGGATAGATTATTTTCTTTCGCTATTTTCAGCAAAATGTCATCTTCCAACCACTGCTCCAAAGGACAGACTGCAGCGGGATTCCCCGAGAAAAGGCAGGTACTAAATGCATCGGCATGGTATAAGGTTATGCTCTGCATAGTTTCGTCCCCAAATTTCTGGATCATACACCCTTTTGTAGTGCAGCTAAATATGCTAAATTGTTTAAGTGCTACGCTACCCCTAGGGGGTTATCGATAAGGCATTGTTTTGTATGAATAAATTATTTATGCTCTCGTTTTTTAGTCAACTAGGGGATTACCGTGCCACACATTATCGCTGTAGCCAATCAAAAAGGCGGTGTGGGGAAAACAACCACTAGCGTCAATTTAGCCGCATCTCTAGCCGTAAAGCGCAAATGCGTCTTATTGATCGATTTAGACCCTCAAGGCAATGCCAGCACCGGCAGCGGTTGCAATAAAAGTACTTTAAAGAACTCGGTGTACGATGTATTAATGCAAGGCAAAAATATTCTAGATGTGGTCATTTATCAAGAACGCACAGGCTACGACCTGCTGCCTGCCAATGAAGAATTAACCGCGGCTGAAACCGCTTTATTAAAATTAGAAGGGCGCGAATATTATTTGCAAAAAGCCTTAAAAAATGTAAGCAACAGTTATGAATACATCATCATCGATTGCCCCCCTACTTTAAATACCTTAACGGTCAATGCCTTAGTGGCCGCGCACAGTGTATTAATTCCTCTGCAATGCGAATATTACCCACTAGAAGGTTTATCAGGGCTTATCAGCACCATTCATGAACTAAAAGAATTGGTCAACAAAGATCTCTATATTGAAGGCATTTTGCGCACTATGGTTGATCCACGCAGCCGTTTAAGTGCCGATGTCACTAAAGAATTATTAACCCATTTCCCAATGGAAGTGCTTAAAACCGTTATTCCACGCAATGTGCGCCTAGCCGAAGCCCCCAGCTTTGGTTTGCCTGCACTCTATTATGATGCTAAATCTCCAGGTGCTAAAGCGTATTTGGAATTGGCCGATGAAATTTTAGCGCGCATTAAATTGCGTCGCAAAGATCAGATTAAACCACAAACCACAACCGCATAAGAGGTATCTCATGGTACGATCCCGTTTAGGACGCAGTTTAGGCGACTTACTCAGCAGCACTGTCACAGCAGAAAAACAAGACTCTTCCACACCAAGGGCTAACCTACAGTCCTTAGCCATCCAAGTTATCCAAGGGGGGCAATTTCAACCTCGACGCGATATGAATGCGGAATCCTTAGAAGAATTAGCGGCTTCAATCAAAATACAAGGCATATTACAGCCTATTTTAGTACGCCCCATTGCGCTGGATCGCTATGAAATCATCGCCGGTGAACGCCGTTTCCGTGCCGCTCAGTTGGCAGGGTTAAGCCAGGTGCCGGTGGTCATCAAAGACATCGACGATCAAAGCACCATGGCTTTAGCCCTAATAGAGAATATGCAACGCGAGGATCTATCCCCTTTAGACGAAGCCTTGGCAATAGAGCGCTTAATTGAAGAGTGCCAACTCACACACGATGACGCCGCACATTTGCTAGGAAAATCGCGCACACACATTAGCAATCTATTGCGCTTATTAAATTTAGAACCCCAGGTCAAGCAGTGGCTTTCTGAGAAAAAACTAGAATTAGGCCATGCCAAAGTCTTGTTGGCCTTAACTGGCAGACTACAATTACAAGCCGCTGAAAAAGTCCTGGCTCAAACCTTAAATGTACGCCAAACAGAAGCCTTAGTCAGCCAAATGAAAGCCCCCTCCCCTGCAGTAGACTTTACTCCAGAGCACCTAGCCCCTGAATTACACGCCTTACAATCCTATTTCTCCGCTCTTTTAGGCACAAAAGCTAAACTTTTACCCGGCAAAAATGGCCAAGGAAAGTTGGTTTTGTCTTATAAAAGCCGCATTCAACTTGAAGACTGGCTTGAAAAAGCTCGAAATATGAGCAACACATTGATTTGATGCAATAAAAGCGATCATTTTCACACAAAAAAACAACCGAACGATTGACTAAACAAACTAGATACGTGACAATGCCTACCGAGCGGTAGGTGTTTTGATGCGTATTCATTTTCCCCAACATTAGCGGCCTAGTTTTTGAGCTAATGCTTCATATGCACACCCCTATAAAAATAATAACGACTACAAAAATAACGAAGGTAAAACATGCTACATTCATTCAATGGGGCAGGGACGCATGTACTAGATAAAGGATCTCAAACCAAAACTTTGTTTGGCCGAATATCGACCACAACTCGCGTACTAGGAGGGCCGTGTTCCTCACCAACCTCCCAGAAAAAAGCGGTGTCGCTGGGTTTAAAGCTCTCTAGAGTTGAAACAGCTGGCACAACGGTTGTAATACTAGGAACAACTACGGATACATCCCTAGTGGTGACTGTCAAAGTAGTCAGCAAAAAATCATCACCATGCTCTAAATCTAGAAAGAGTTTACCTCGCTCTAAATCTAGCAAGAGTTTACGTTCTCGTTCTAGAAACGTGCAAAATTCTATTGTCTCTGAAGAAAAAGCCCCCTTGGTTGCAAACGATGCAGAAACAATCTTATCTCCAAAAATGGCTGCTAAAGTTAATCAAATTCCAACGGTAAAGGCCCCCATTAAAACCTATGAGCAACGCATTACACCAGAAGATGTAATCGCCGCTGAAGACGCCCCTCGAACCAACCCCAAGAAAACATTTCATATTTCCGCAACCAATTTAGCGTCTCACGAAGAAACAAATGAGGAGGACACCCGTTATGAATTTCTTCATTTGTTAGCCCATAGCTTCGGAGGGAAAGTCAGTCTAGAGAATATCGTTCTGGGCAGTTGGGCTGCTAATACAATTATGACCCTATACGATCACACCGCTAAACATTTGCTTACAGAAAAGTTGTGCAAATATATCGACGTGCGCATTGAATGCACCTTAAAACCCAAAAAAAATGGCCCCGGATTTACACATCATGCAATAGAAATAAGACTTCGTTATAAAACAAATGATGGCTTTATCTTTCTCTCTCCTCCCATAAACGCCGATACCCACGAACGACCCACAGTAGAGTTGAAGGTACTAATTAATGATTTGGTTGTACAAGCCTATAGGGCTCACAAAGCTTCATTAGATAAAACAAGAGAAAAACAGGCTTCACAAGGGAGTTCTCCATTATGGCCGACACTTCCTATCGCTAAACCAGAACCGAAAGAAAAAACACTTGATGCGTATTTCACTCTAGAGAAAAAAGGGGCGGAACCGAATAAGGAAAATGTTTCACCTAATAGCATCTCTTCAAATCATAAGCCAAATATTCAAACTCCAGCCTTGAAACGAAAGGCGGAAACGTACCCTACCAGGCCAATTAGCTCATTTTTCCCACCTATACGGAAAACAGAAGATCCTGCCTCTAAAGCGCTTACACCCCTTCCATCTTCAGGGCCATTTTGATAGAATGGTCCCCTATTTTACACTATAGAGGTTCTAACAGTATGGTTGTTATACGTTTGGCCAGGGGCGGCGCCAAAAAACGCCCTTTTTATCATGTCGTTGTTGCTGACAGCCGTTGTCCGCGAGATGGTCGCCTTATCGAAAGAGTGGGCATTTTTAACCCCATAGCCAGAGGCCAAGAAATTCGCTTGCGTCTAGACAGCGCTATTTTGGCAAAATGGCTGGCTACCGGCGCGCAAATGAGCGATCGCGTCAAATCATTGGTTAAAGAATACGCTAAAAACAATAACCAAGAAATTAAGGCATCTGTTGCGGCCTAAGTAAAGACTATGAACAAAGCGGAAATAGAGCAAAAAATAGTCGTTGGCCGCTTTGGCTCGCCTTTTGGTGTCAAGGGTTGGATTAAAATACAGTCTTTTACGGAGCCTGAAGACAATTTATTGGCTTATGCCGGCTGGTACTGGTTAGACCGAGAAAGTTGGCTTCTAGTTAAGCACGACAATCAAGCCAGACATGGCAAGGGTTGGGTTGTACATTTAGTGGGCTACGATAGTCCGGAGGCCGTGCGCTTTTTGGCAGGCACCGATGTCGCTATTGAACGCAGCCATTTCCCACCCTTGGCAGACGATGAATTTTATATGAATGATTTGCTGGGCTTTAGCGCCATTAACGTACAAGGCGTAGTGTTGGGCAATGTAATGGGCTTTGTCGATAGCGGTGCCCATGAATTATTAGTGATTGAGGGTGAAAAAGAATATTTAATCCCCTTAATTAAGGAGCGCTTTTTAAAATCGGTAGATAAACCACAGCAACGTATTACCGTTGATTGGGATGCTGATTTTTAAAAATGAACATACACTCACAGCAGTTGGTTTTTAGGCGAAGCAGCACGCTCTAGCGCACCAAGGGTAAATATATACATAACGGGTGAAAGATGAGCATAGCCTCTAACCAAAGCGTGAAGAATATTGATGTTATCAGTGTTTTGCCAGAAATGTTCAAATCGCTGCATTTTGGTGTGTTGGGGCGCGCTTTAAAAAACGACTTATTGCGCCTTACTTGCTGGGATGCTCGCGATTACAGTGTAGACAAGCACCGCACTGTAGACGATAAACCCTATGGCGGTGGTCCGGGTATGGTGATGATGGCAAAACCTTTGCGTAAAGCCATACAGCATATTCAAACACAACGTGATAAACCCAATTGGGTAGTGTATTTAAGCCCGCAGGGGGCCTTATTAAAACAACCCGGGGTTGTGCGCTTAAAGGAAAAATTAAGCACACACAATCTGGTTTTGTTATGTGGCCGCTACGAAGGCATAGACGAACGACTTATTGAAAGCCTAGTCGATGAAGAATGCTCTATAGGCGATTATGTATTAAGCGGCGGCGAATTTGCCGCCATGGTTCTCATTGATGCCATGGCCAGATTACTGCCGGGCGTGTTGGGAGATGAAACCTCGGCTGTAGACGAATCCTTTAGCCGCGGATTGTTAGAATATCCGCAATACACGCGGCCGGAAAATGATGAAGGCGCAAGAGTGCCTGAAGTATTGTTGTCGGGAGATCATCAAGCGATTGCTCGCTGGCGTAGCCGCATGGCTCTACAGCGTACACTCGCGAAACGACCCGACTTATTGGGAACCGCGCAATTAAGCGCAGAGGAAAAGAAAATAGACTCATAGCATTTGGTTTTTAGGGTAGGCCCCTAGCCCTCGAACAACAGGAGTGTAGTATTCTAGATGACTGTTGTTCGATGGGCGTAGGCAACATCCCCTAAAAATAAAATGCGTAGAGTATAGTAACTGAACTAAAGAGTAAATATAGGAGACTAAAATGAGTAAATTAATTCAACAGATCGAAGCAGCGCAAACGGAAGGAAAGAAAATTCCAGAATTTAATCCGGGCGATACCGTCATTGTCAGCGTTAAAGTAAAAGAAGGCACTAACGAGCGTATCCAAGCCTTTGAAGGGGTCATTATCGCTAAACGTAATCGTGGTTTAAATTCCGCTTTTACCGTGCGAAAAATCTCTCATGGTGAAGGCGTAGAACGTGTATTTTTAACCTATAGCCCACTGTTGGCCGGTATAGAAGTTATACGTCGTGGCGATGTGCGTCGTTCAAAATTGTACTATCTACGCGGCTTAACGGGACGTGCAGCACGTATTAAAGAAAAATTAATGCCTAAGAAAAAGAAAGCGGCTGAAGAATAGACTTTCTGGCGTTAAATTCTAGTAAAAACAAGTTCGCGAGCAAAATGAGTTCCATAACCCATGCCCTTTGCTCGCTGAACCATTCCCATCCTAAAAATAAATTGCGCTTTGCTTCCCGCCTAGTAGACTATTGTATTCCCAATCGAGCAGACTCTTAAAACGGTACATTTTTTTCACCTCACGCGAGAAAATATATGAGAATTCAATCCCAGAGGTAATATACTCATAGCAGTTGGTTTTTAGGATATGTTTTCCTGCTAAAAATTTAATTAAGTGTGATTTTCCTTAGATAACCCAGGTTTTTTTCGGTCTATTGTAGGGCGCAACGCGCCCTACCGCTATTCCGCAAACTAACTAGCCTGGCCACCGCCATCGCGCGGTGTTGAGGGCGATCGCTGACCACCGCCTGTTCCTGTGTTGCCTGGTGTACGTGGTCGGTTGTTCTGGTTTCCGCCACGCCCCTGACGATTGTATTTACGACGCTGTGGCTGCCCACTACTATTGCCTGAGTTTCTAGTATTCCTGCCACCTTGGTGTGGTGGGCGATTTTCGGGTTGTTTTACGGGGCTATTCACTGCCGTTTTGGATTCTGTTTCAACCGATGCACGCGACGTTAATGTATTCCACAACCGCTTTAACCAATTGGCTTGCTGACGTCCTTGCGGCTTAGGACTTTCGGGCAAACTGTGCGCGATTAGCGGCGTTTCAACCCGGGCGCTACGATGCAGGCTACTAATATCTTTTAGCCCCTGCAACTCGCCACTCAATTCATATTGATGCAAGTAACTGCTTTTGCTTTCTTCCTGCCCACGCGCAGATGATTTGAAAATCTTCTCAATCCGGTAATGAGGGGTTTCTAGGTAGCGATGCGGAATAACAATGATGCGCACCTGTTGTTTTAGCTCTAAATCGGCGATCATTTCTCGCTTTTCGTTCATCAACAATGTCGCCACATCCACCGGCACATAGGCTATAATTTCCCGCACAGCACCCGTTAGAGATTCTTGACGCATTTGCCGTATAATAGACAAAGATAAAGATTCGACTTGTCGGATAGTGCCCTGTCCATTACACCGTGGACACATTCCTTGGTTAGCCTCGGCGAGTGAGGGCCGCAAGCGTTGCCTGGAAATTTCCAGCAACCCAAATTTAGAAATACGGCCAAATTGCACACGAGCCCTATCGCTCTTGATAGCATTTTGAAACACATTCACGACATCTTTTTGATTTTCTTGCGACACCATATCGATAAAGTCTACCACGACCAAACCGCCCAGATCGCGTAATCGCAACTGCCTTGCAATTTCAACTGCCGCTTCGCGATTGCTATTTAAAGCGGTTTGTTCAATGTGCCCGCCTTTGGTGTCTCTGGCAGAGTTAACATCGATACTCACCAACGCTTCCGTAGGCTGAATAACAATCGATCCGCCCGATGGCAAACGCACTGTAGATTGAAATGCTGTTTCAACTTGCTCTTCTACTTTGTAAAAATCGAATAAAGGTATAGGATTTTCATATAATTGAAGCTTTTCAACCAGCTCTGGCCTGATTTTTTCCAGATGCTCCTTGGCGCGCTGATACAGTTCTGGCACATCTAAGATAATTTCATCGGTGTCTATTTGCAAAAAATCGCGTAAAGCGCGCACCACAAAGTCGCTTTCTTGGTGAATTAACGCCGGTGCGGGTACTTGTTTGCTCGCTTCCTGGATCGATTGCCATAAACGCACTAGAATGTCTAAGTCCCAGGCTAATTCGTCGTAACTTTTGCCTACGCCCGCCGTACGAATAATAATGCCCATTCCCGCTGGCAGCGGCAATTTGTTTAAAATTTCTTTTAAGCTATCGCGTTCATCGCCATCGATTTGCCTAGAAATACCGCCAGAGCGAGAACTGTTCACCATGAGCACGAGGTAAGAACCCGCAATCTTAACCAAGGTGGTTAAGGCCGCGCCTTTATTGCCGCGTTCGACTTTTTCAACTTGTACTATAAGTTCTTGTCCTTCTTTAAGAACATCGCCTATATTCACATTGCGTGGGTTATCCACCGCTTTGTTAAAATAAAGTTCGCTAATTTCTTTAAGCGGCAAAAACCCTTGTCTTTGGGCACCAAATTCAACAAAGGCGGCTTGTAAGCTGGGCTCAACCCGCGTAACCACACCTTTATAGACATTCCCTTTCGTTTGTTGTCCCACTTGCTCAATATAGATATTTTCCACACGATAATCATGGAGTATGGCCAAGCGCAATTCTTCGCTGTGCGTACCATTGATTAATAGGCGGCTCAATTGAGTCTTTTCAATTTTTTGATCTGCGTTTGTTTCAGTCATCTCTTTCTCCAGTACATTAAGACCGGCAGGAGCTATGTTTAGAAATATAAAAGTGCGGTGTATAATACAGAGGAAATATCTTCATGGATGGGTATTCGGCGCAATCATTATTTACGTCTAGCACGGTATTCTCTATAACAACACACGCTTACCTCTTACCCAACATTCTCTGGCGGATCACAACGTGTTATTTAATTCTTAACTAGCCCTGCCTCACATTGAATGTGGGTTTTTGGCTAGCCACCAAAATATTAGTATGTTTCCTGTTTCACCTAACCCTTTAGGCAGCTTAAACTAGGATAAACAGTTACTAAATAGCTACAAATCTGTTAGCATTCCACCTAGGGTGTTCTCGTAGTGGAAGGCTCTATTATTGCACTACTTTTAGATGGAACTCGCCCGGATATCAATCAGTACAAGCGACGATGAAAAGTATACCAAAAAAAACCTTTTATATCAAATGAGAGCCCCTTATTATGAGCGTAGAATTGTATCAAAAAGCATCTATCATCAGCGTCACCGCCCATAGCGATGGGCAGCGAATCGACAACTTCCTATTCAAAACATTGAAAAATATCCCTAAAAGCCGTATTTATCGTATGCTGCGCACGGGAGAAGTGCGCATCAATAAAAAACGCGCCAAAGCCAGCGATAAAGTAATGATAGACGATCAGGTCCGTCTGCCACCACTGTATCAAAGTAGTACAGAAAAAGTGGTCTTACCGCAGAATTTGAAGGATCGCATTCTCGCGGGCATCCTTTACGAAGACGATGATTTGATTATTTTGAATAAACCCCCCGGTTTACCGGTGCACGGCGGCACAGAAAGCAGTTTCGGCATCATTGATGTATTCCGCCAATCCTTTCCAGATGCGCCATTCTTAGAACTCGTTCATCGTCTAGACAAATACACCTCGGGTTGTTTGATGATTGCCAAAAAGCGGGATACCTTGAAGGCCTTGCACGTCTTATTACAAGAGGGTGCTTGCCAAAAGACTTATCTTGCGTTGGTGCACGGTCGCTGGCCAAAGAACGAACACACCATCGACGCCCCCTTACTCAAGCATACTTTAGCCTCTGGCGAGCGTAAAGTGCAGGTGCATCCAGAAGGTAAAGAAGCCTTAACGCGCGTAAATATTGAAAAATGCTACGCCAACCATTCTTTATTGCGTTTAACCCCTAAAACAGGGCGCACACACCAGTTGCGTGTACATTTAACCTACAAAGGACACCCTATAGTCGGCGATACCAAATATGGACAACGCCAGCTAGATCAGAACTTGACCGTTACCGAAAAAAGCCGTTTATTTTTGCATGCGTTTCGCTTAAGTTTTATTCATCCTAAAACCAAGCTCAAACTCAGCGTAGAAGCACCGCTGTATGCTGATTTGGCGGCTGTTTTAGCGGGAGTATAGCAACTAAACAATCCCTCGGGCGACTCATAACCGCCCGAGGAACTTAAACCGAATGCTATTTATAAAACCTATGCTACATCCAGTTGCACGCGCGCATAAGGGCCTTGTATAAAATAGTTGGTGTACTGTGTAGAGGTGTCTTGAGTACCCATAACGCTATCTCAGAGACCCCTTCCTTTAAATGAGGGGATACCTGAGGGTAGAATCTATTTTTATACATCAAATAATGTATTGTGGATTTCCTACTGCAATGAATTCATTTTCCGTTTTAAATCAATTTCTGGCGGAGCAAAAAAAATGCTACCCTCCGACATAAAAACTATTCGCCCGTTGATTGGAGATGAATTAGCACAGGTGGTTGACTACTTCATGTTTCTTTCTCCAGAAGATGATGCGCGCATGGGAAGCGACAGAAAGAATTTTCCCACCCGAAAGAAATGGGTTCAGATCCTAATAGATGACACACAAAAACCACTGCAAGAACGCCAATTCTATTATTTAGGCCTTTTCTTAGGCGATACGGCTATAGGTCATACGGGAATAAATAAAATAAACATTGGAAACGAAGCCTATATACACTTTCACCTATAGACTCCAGACTTAAGGCAGCAAGGCTTGGGGAGTTTTTATCTTAAAATGGCCGTAGATTATTATTTCCAGCACTTTAAATTAAAAAACCTAGTCTGTGAGCCTCATGTAAACAACCTGCAATCCAACAAAACAGTGCTAAAAAATGGATTTATCAAACGTCAATTACAGGTAGTGTGTTTTTCTAATGATGCAATACGCCGGCAAAGATAATTGTCGCTCAATAGACAAAGCCAAAATTGCTGGATTCGGTATAAAAAGGCGCTTTTAAGCGCCTTTTTTATCGTGGTTAAGTGCCACTTTAAGGTGCGTGGATTTATGGCGATAGCATCAGATGACAACTTAATTTTCACAATTAAATCAAGCGCTTACGCTTAAAATGCAGAGATCCGTTTGTTTTTATTGTTATAATGGCATTAATAATACCTTATAAAGGAATTATATAAACTGCGCGCCTTGACAGGGTTTAGATTTTGTTATATATTGGCATTATGAATACCAATAAAAAATCAAAAATAAACCAGCTTCTAAGCACTACTCCTCCCAGGGTGGTATTATTGTCTTCTTGGCTTTTCAATAAAGGGTATAGCCTGGATTTGTTGAAGCAATACAGAAAAAGCCAATGGTTAGAATCTATCGGCTCAGGAGCGATGATACGTTGTGGGGATGTAGTAAATTATCATGGTGCTGTGTATGCTTTACAGGTACAAACATCCTCTAGCATTCATGCTGGCGCTAAAACTGCATTGGGGCTCCTTGGGAAATTGCATTCTTTGGAATTGTCGCCTAAGAAAGTAATGCTATTTGGATTTAGTGGAGAAAAACTGCCACCATGGTTTGTCAATTATAATTGGCGAGTGGAAGTTGGCTATCATGCAACTGCATTCTTGCCATCAGAGCTAGGGTTAGTTGACTTTGAGATAGAAAATTTCTCTATCAAGATATCTTCTGCTGCACGTGCCATAATGGAATGTTTGTATTTAGCGCCAGAACAGCAAGACCTACAAGAGTGCTATCAACTTATGGAAGGGTTGAACAACTTAAGGCCGGATTCAGTTCAACCGTTGCTAGAACAATGCTCATCTATTAAAGTTAAACGTTTATTTCTTTATTTAGCTGAAAAAGCTGGACATGAATGGGTCCAATATTTAGACTTGAAAAAAATATATTTAGGTGCAGGAAAACGTTCTTTGGTTAAACATGGAACATATGTAGAAAAATATAAAATAACGGTCCCTAAGGAACTGGCATAGCATGAAAAATGAAACTTATAAAAAGCAAGTCGAACTGCTGCTCAATGTATTGCCTGAAATAGCTAAAGAAACTTGTTTTGCGATGCATGGTGGCACAGCAATCAATTTATTTGTGCGTGATATGCCAAGATTGTCCATTGACGTTGACTTAACGTATACACCTATAGAAAATCGTGTAGCATCGCTTCAACATATTGGAGACGCATTAATTAGAATTAAAACGCGTATTGAATCGGCTATTCCTGGTATTAATATCACATACAAACAAGATGTTGCTAAGCTATTTATTTCATTACAAGAGATAAATATTAAGGTAGAGGTTAATCTCATTGGACGCGGTGTAATTGAAGCTCCCGTGAAAATGCGTTTATGTGAAAAAGCAGAAATAGAATTTGACACTTTTGTTGTTATGCCAATAGTGCCTTTAGGCCAATTATTCGGCGGTAAAATCTGTGCGGCTTTGGATAGGCAGCATCCAAGAGATTTATTTGATGTGAAATTTTTGTTAGAGAATGAAGGTTTTTCTGATGAAGTTAAACGAGGTTTCTTATTATGTTTGATTTCTTGTGATAGACCTATTCATGAATTAATTCAACCGAGACTACAAGATCAGGAATTAGCATTAAATAATCAGTTTTCCGGCATGAGTGAAGAGAGATTTACTTACGATGATTATATCCACATTAGGGATGTACTCATAAACATCGTTAAGAACGAACTTACTGAGTATGATAGAGAATTTTTATTAAGTGTAAAGACGCTAGCTCCTGATTGGGGTATTTATAACTTTGAAAAATTCCCCGCGGTACAATGGAAGCTGCAGAATTTACAGAAATTACGGAGCACCAATCCAGATAAATATAAAAAACAGTGTGAATTGCTGAAGCAGCGTTTAAGTCTAACAGTAGCTTAGTATAAGTTGGATATAACTTATACATTTTTGGCTTGTCCTTGATTCTTAGGTTCTGTCGCAAATAAATATTGAGTCCGGCTGTTGATACACAATGGCGAGGTCTGGGCTTAGGCAAGTATTTATCGAAAAAAGTTTCTGGTCTGTTAGAGCAAGAAAACTATTCCATAGAATTTGATTTTCCTGTAGAATTATTATCCTACTACTCCGATTTAAGCTACAAAGCCTTCAGCAAAAAAAAAGGCTAATCAGGATAATCTGGGCACTCACTTGATTTTACTCAATGTACTGAGTAAAATTACTCAATACATTGAGTAATTTGAAAGGCATCCTATGAAATCTTACAAAAGAGCTATTTTTCAACAGCTTATATCCAATTTGGCAGAACCTAGGCGTTTCATCCAGGTATTGCTAGGCCCTAGACAAGTAGGGAAAACCACCTTAATTCATCAAATATTACCCTTATTTCCTGGCAGAACGCATTATGTTAGTGCTGATGAACCCGGGTTGCACGCTCAAACTTGGTTATTACAACAATGGGCCGTAGCTCGGCAAATTGCAACCTCAACAAAGCTGGATACCCTATTGGTGGTGGATGAAATTCAAAAAATTGCCGATTGGCCTAGGCTGGTCAAACAGCTATGGGATGAAGATAGCCTACATAGCTGCCCGCTCAAAGTTATCATCTTGGGATCCGCGCCTTTACTGTTGCAGCAGGGTTTAACTGAAAGCTTGGCCGGACGATTTGAAGTTATTCATGCCACACATTGGAGCTTTCGCGAGATGCAAGAGGCTTTTGGTTGGGATTTATCGCACTATATTTATTTTGGAGGTTATCCTGGAGCCGCAAGTTTATCCGGCGATGTAGATCGTTGGGCGCGCTATGTGCGAGAATCTCTCATTGAACCCACTTTGGCGCACGATATTCTACTGATGGTACGTATTGACAAACCCGCATTGTTGCGTCGACTATTTCAAGCAGGCAGTCATTATTCAGGAAAAATACTCTCTTATCAAAAAATATTAGGGCAATTACAAGATGCTGGCAATACCACCACCTTGTCACATTATTTAAAGCTACTTAATCAGATCAACATGCTGTGTGGCTTGGAAAAATATGCCGGACAAGAAGTGCGTAAGCGAGGCTCTAGTCCAAAATTTCAGGTTTACAATAATGCTTTTTTAAGCGCGCAAAACAACTATAGTTTTATTGAAGTCACGCAAAATCCTGCCTATTG
This sequence comes from Gammaproteobacteria bacterium, assembly GCA_009885895.1. GTDB lineage: Bacteria > Pseudomonadota > Gammaproteobacteria > UBA1113 > UBA1113 > VFKP01. The sequence continues at coordinate 983 of VFJV01000022.1, read as the reverse complement.
GGGACAATGGGTTGGATCTGCCGTAGGCGCGCATCTAATCAATCACGCTATAGGCACCTCTATTCAGGTTTATTACTGGCGTGAAGGCCATGCCGAGGTAGATTTTGTATTGAAAAAAGGCGATAAGATAGTGGCCTTAGAAGTAAAGAGCAATGTGAGCGAAAAAATTTCCGCCATGACAGCCTTTAACAAAGCGTTTAAACCCTATAAACTACTGCAAATTGGCGGGCAAGGAATGCCTTTGGAAACTTTTTTTAGCAGCTCTATTGAAGATTTATGCTAACTGTCTGTTGCAACGACTGTTGCAAGGTGGGCCTAGGCAACACCCCCTAAAAATCAAATGCGGCGCCCGCCTCGCCTAAGGAGCCCATGCGGAAAATATAAAATAAAATTCAAAAAGATACTTGACAAAACTTTAAAAAAGGATAATCATAGGCATGAGTAATTTAAAACGGGAAGTGACAGCCGAGTTGCTTTAAAGAAAACGGCTAATCACTACACTATGGGGCGCAATCTTGTATAAGCATCTTATATAAGAAAGCGCAGCCTGCACGGTATACGACTACCCTACAGGCCACTCACCATAACAACCTTATCACGAGGATGTCAGGCTAATGAAAAGTTTAACTCAGAATCACGGCTACGCACAAGTAGAATGTGTTTTTTTAAAACATGTTTCTGCTCACTTTTTCTGCATATTGTCCCAATATGCCGTTTACCCCACAAGATTAAATCCTAAAACGTGTGTCATGGCACGTTCATGGGCTTTGTCTGTGAGAAAAACAGGTTAAGTGGCTTAAGTTTGCGCTTTTATACGCACGCTTAGTCATAAAGACCTTTTCGTCGTATTCAAGTAACAACTATAGCGCGCAAGCAAAGCTCTACCTGCCTTAGAGCTTAGTGTGTTTTGGTTTTCTATCAAAGGCCTTGTGTGTAGGAACACGGAACTTTGGACCATTGCTTAGGGATCGGCGGGGGAATTG
>VFJV01000157.1 GCA_009885895.1 Gammaproteobacteria bacterium | reverse complement strand
GAAAAGCTAAGGCGGGCGCAGCTGCTAAAACAAACCGAAGCAGAGCTAGAAAGGCTAAAGCAGCTGCAGCAGCAGCAGCAGCAGCAGCAGCCGAGCGAGAATGCTCGTAAGCTAGCAGAAGCCCAAGCAGAGCTAGCAGAGCTAGCAGAGCTAGCAGAGCTAGCAAGGCTAAAGCAGCGGCCGCAGATTGGGTTCTTTTCTACTTCTCCTGGCCAAGGAGACCCGAGTTCTGCTCCTAAGCCCAACCCCAACCCCAACCCCAGGTAAATGATGGACAAATGATAGGGCCCCTCAAAGAGCTTGAGCAAAAGCTCTAAAAGGGGTTCTCTTTCGGTTGAAAAAAACCAATTGAAAGAGAGTTCCAATGCCGCATAAATTTATTCTTGATGTCAAATTTCATTCATTCTTAGTTCAGTGTGATCAAGACTTAGCCCTAGAGGCCCAGCAAAAAGGCTGCCCACATTGTGCTGGGGCATTACATCTTGAAGTAGTGTGATTTTATATGATGCAATGCGCCGGCAAAGATAATTGACGTTTGATATGCTGGGTGTCAAATTATTTAGGCTTATCTTCGCTCTCTGAGTTCATCTATTAAGGTATTCCTGCTCTCGCATAGCCTTTTCTAATAACCACAGTTCTTGCCGCAACTAGCCCATCCACCCCCTTTATAGGCGTTACAGGAGGCTTTTTGTTTGCCTTCTGGCGTTTTTGGGCCTGTGGACTTCTCCCACGGCTTCCAGTGGTGAATGGCTGCTGCCTGTTGTGCTTGTCGCGCTGTGTTCCAGCCGTTGTTCATGTTGTGTCTCCAATAGTTCGTTTTGTGCCAATTTTATTTTTTCGGTACTGTCATATCAGGGCCTGTTTCTAGTAAATTATATGTATAAAATTATACCAGCTTATAGTGTTTAGAAAGTAAGATATATTAAATAGCCTGACGGGGACTATATAGTTTAAAAACCACACATAAGATTGTATTGTGCTAGTTTTTAAGGTACATTGCAGTGTACTTGGTACGGTAAGTGGATACAATAAATGTTAAGTTGGAAATATAGGAAATCGGAAGATTAACAAATGACAATTCCTGCACAACCTAAAATTTATCATATAGTGCATATGGAACGATTACCATCCATTATTAGCGATCAATATTTATGGTGTGATGCAAAAATGGTAGGCCGTTCACAACAAGAAACAACAATTGGTATGAATCATATCAAGCAGCGGCGCTTACATGAATTGTGTTTGAATAGTCATCCTCATTTACATGTAGGTGACTGTGTGCCCTTTTATTTTTGTCCGCGCTCCATAATGCTCTATTTAATTTATAGAGCTAATGATGCTGATTTGCAGTATCAAGATGGGCAAGATGTGGTTATTCACTTAGAAGCGGATTGACACGCTGCAGTGGATTGGGCAAAAGATAATAATTGTTGTTGGGCATTTACTTTATCTAATGCAGGTGCAAAATTTTTTGAAGATTATAATAAATTATCACAATTAGATAAAATTAATTGGCAGGCAGTTCATGCTGAACAGTGGAGTGGTGAGGGGGTTTCATCATCAATTAAAGAAGGCAAGCAAGCAGAATTTTTGATAGAATGTAAATTTCCTTGGTATTTAGTGGAACGTATAGGGATACGTTCGCAAGCGGTCTATCAGCAGGTAGTAGATATGCTACCCAGCAGGAGTCACCAACCACGAGTTGAAATATTGCCTGCATGGTATTATTAAAGAGAGAGAAGCAGACATGATTGAGTATAAAAATGGTGATCTTTTGAGTGAAGATGCTGACGCACTCGTTAATACTGTCAATTGCGTGGGTATAATGGGTCGTGGTATTGCTCTTCAGTTTAAAAAAGCTTTTCCTGAAAATTTTAAGGTCTATAAACAAGCTTGTAAGAAAAATGAAGTTCAGCCAGGGAAGATGTTCGTATTTGAAACGAGGCAACCGACTAATCCGCGTTATATTATTAATTTTCCCACTAAACGTCATTGGCGTGGTAAAAGTTATATAGAGGATATTGATGCAGGTCTTAAAGCATTAGTAGATACAATACATCAATATAATATTCGTTCTATTGCTATTCCACCTTTGGGTAGTGGTCTCGGAGGGCTTGACTGGGCAACGGTAAAATCTCATATTGAGTCCATATTAAAGTTATTGCCCGATGTACAAGTGATTATTTATGAACCTAATAGTATGCCTGAAAAAATAGTAAAAACTCAGGATATACCTGTTATGACCCCAGGACGGGCGGCATTAGTAGAATTGATGAATCGTTATCTTAAAGGACTGCTGGATCCTTTTGTGACATTATTAGAAGTACATAAGCTAATGTATTTCATGCAGGAAGCGGGAGAGCCTTTAAAACTGCAGTACAAAAAGGCCTTGTACGGCCCTTATGCTGAAAATTTGCGTCATGTATTAAATGCAATTGAAGGACATTTTATTTCTGGTTATGCGGATGGTGGTGAACAACCAAGTAAAAAACTGAAATTGATGTCAGGCGCTATTGAAGGAGCAACACGTTTTCTTGAATTACACTCCGATACACGCATGCGGTTTAATAAAGTTGCTGAGTTAGTTGATGGTTTTGAATCACCTTTTGGTCTGGAACTTTTATCTACGGTGCATTGGATTATGACAAAAGATAATATGTTATCAGAAAAAGATGTGATTCGTTATGTCTATAGTTGGAATAACCGGAAACGAAAGTTTACAGAGCGTCAAATTGCACTTGCTATGAAAATATTAGCTCAAAAAGGGTGGGTAAAAGATTTTTAAAGTCATTACTATTTTAAAAAATGATTAATTACACTAGCAACGATATATATTCGGTATCCATCTCTAAAAATACTTTTTTCCCTGAATACTTCGGAGCTAAATATGAGCTTAACGATTGATGAAGCACAAGAATTTATAATTAGTCATGTTCGTGATTGGACGCAGGGAGGAACAGTTCTTGCAAAAGCAAATTATGATATACATTTAAATACCACCGTTGATGTGCATATAGATAAACACAAAATTCCAACTTCATATCCATCTAATAATAAGGGGCAGTCAAAATGTATCTTTCGCTTCGTTTTTGCAGATGCCCTTTGGGATTTATGTCGAAAGGGTATCTTACGTCCAGGTACAAATAGTAACCCAAGCTCTACTTGATCATTAGGAATTTCAATATGCATTCGCACAAAAAAAAATCCAGGTGAAAAGTGCTAATATTTTGCATTTTTTCAAGGGATGAGATTCAGTTAAAAAAAATGGGGCAAG
>VFJV01000079.1 GCA_009885895.1 Gammaproteobacteria bacterium | reverse complement strand
CCTCTTTATTTGGCTGATTTTTTTGCAAACCAATCATACCTTAAAGCGGGGTGTCTTTTATACATCTATTTGATTTAATACGGATTTTTTCTTAAGTTAGTGCCATTGGAGCTAGGACTAGGACTTGGGCTAGGACTTGGGCTTAGGCTAGAGCTCGGACTAGGGCTTGGACTAGGGCTTGGACTAGGGCTTGGACTTGGACTAGAGCTCGGACTAGGACTAGGGCTAGGAGTCGGGCTAGGGCTCAGGCTGGGACTAGGACTAGGACTAGGACTTAGGCTCGGCGATGGACTATGACTCGAAGACGGACTTGGGCCAGGACTCAGGCTTGGTGACGGGGTAGGCGATGGCGTTTGTGTAGGTGTAGGTGTGAGTGGAGGACAAGTTATCCCACTCGGTACATCGTCAGCAGTGGGACATGCTGGTTCAGAAGAAAAAATCCCTGCTTGATATTCTGACAATATTGTTTGTGCGCAAATAATTTCGTTTCCCACATAATTTTTTGCTAGACCCATAATGCTGGCTTTAGCACAAGCGACACTAGAAGGTGTTTCTATCCTGGCAAGATCTGCGAGTAAACTTAGAGGCGTCAATGTGTTATATTGGTAGCTCCATTGTCCATTTTTATAGTCTAATGTGCCGCCAAATAACGGAGTAAAAACATATTGAGCAGAAGAAAATACAGCATCGTCAGCAGAATTCACGCCCCCATAAATGACCTCGAATCTAAAATCTCTTCCATACAAGCCTAATTTTTTAAAGTAACTGTCAATCAGGGTGATGCTTGTATTACCTGTTAATGTAATGGAAAAAGGCGTTGTAACGATAGGGTTATCAAATATTGCGCCATTTAAAGGTGCTTCAAATAAGACAGGATAAAAATCAAGCTCTTGCAATTGAACCAGGTTAGATCTTAAAAAGCTACCTATAATATTTCGTCCAAATTGAGGTCTGTAAAAAGTGGTGTCGTCAAAGAGGCCTTGAAGCAAACCGTTGTCAGGCGATCTAGAGCTATAAATGGTGCAGCCTGTAAAATTTAAAAATGGATCCGAAGGGAATCTAATTTCACTTAAATTTTCACAGCCCCCGGCATAAACCTGTATCCAATTACCTGGGGTTGTAGCGCTAATGATCGCATCTAGTTGGGGTTGTTCACACGTTCCAGGAGGCAGTGATCTCCTATTGTTTGATTTTTTGTTTTGCCCTGCATTCTTAGGTCGATTTTCCCGATCTTGCAGAGTGTTGTTATTGGGCATATTTTACTTCCTTAGTATAAATCTCATGGGGCAACGGTTTGAAATGGGCAATCTCGTGTTATGGCACTACACCTAGAGTTTGGATCTGGTGAAAGAGGCCAGTAGCTAGAAACTGAATTATTGACCCAATTTGTTCCAGTTCCTACCGCATTCTGGAAAGCAGAATTTCTTAGTATTAGCTCATTCTTATCTATACCGTATTGGCAGGAAATGATGCCGGATGGGGTTCCTGTCATGTTTGCAGAGTCAAAGGCAAGCCAATTGGCTTCAGTTGGAGTATTCTGCGGTGTAGGGTAGTACTGATACCACCCGTTGGGAGCACTGTAAGTATGTGTGCTGCTATTGTAGGTTACATTAAGATTTGAAGGGCATACCCCAGATATAGTCCTAAAAGATTTAACACATTCATCTGCAATAGCGAGTACATCGGGCATTCGGACCGCAGGCGTTTGTACCCAAGTGCTTAAGTTTTCTGCTGCTATTTCTGGGGAGGTATAAGACGATGTTTGCGCTGATTTTTTGTGCGGGCCATCCCAAATTACACTGAGGTTAATGCCATTCATCCAAAAGCTACGCTCCGTTGTACGGTCTTTCGTATAACTTGAATTTAGACCCGTGGATAAAGAAGTATTTTTGCTGGAGGTCAACACCCAATTAAGCCCCGCGCTGTAGATAGTGTATAGCTGAGATAAAGTAGATTCGGCATTCAGTTGAGTCTTGTCGGTTAAGAGTTGTTGCAAGCGTACATGTCCGCCAAAGCCCTGTGCATCATGCCCTGTCTGAGTGCAATATTGGGTATCGTAGCGCACCTGATCATAATCCCCGCCTGCGCTTACTAAACTTTTAGGCCATAAACCCAGGCTTGTTTCAGCGGTGCCATTCCAATCATCACCGCCCGCTATGCGTCTGTAATCCGTTAAGGTAGAGCCATCGGCATAGGGTATGGTTTTGTCGGAAAGATTTTTACTAGGGGCATGAGAATAATGTGAGCTTATCTCTACACTCTTAACAATATCATTCCCCAATAAATACTGATAAGAAGCCCCTACCGCACCTTGGTCTACCCATTGCCTAGTATCGCCGGTATAGAAAGTGAAATCTAAATCTTCTGCTAAATATTCGGCCGTTAATTTAAGGCGGTTTTTATCATTTAAGGCAAAACCATAGGTACCATTAAGACGCAGGATTCTAGTGCCTCCATCTAGTTCTAGAGCAACGGCATGAGTCTCATTAATAGCGTGCGAGAGGGTTACCTGTCCTACAGGGCCTAGCAGACTATCTTTCTGTAAGGAAAAATTGACGTTAAAGGGAGAGTCTTTGCTGGGTGTTTCATCCATGCTGGCGGTTTGATTAATACTGGGGATCAGGGGTGTTTCCGATGCCGCGAAGCACAGGTTCAAGCACAGTATGCCCAGTAGTGCGATGCGGTAATAAGGCTGTCTTTTATAGCTCAGCTCGGTTTGCATCCTTTCTGACTCCATCCTGTTTGTTCTCATCCTTTAAACCCTGCGGGGGTGGCACACTGCCCCAGCAGCTATAGCCCAGTCTCCCGATGATACTAAAAAATTTCATGCCTGTCAAAACGTTTTACAGTACACACCGCTATTCTCGGAGAAGGAGAAAAGAAGAGCAAAAACCCAGTGAGCTTGAAATTGCAATAACGATGGGTCTTGAAAATGCATACAAGCCAAACCGCTCATCAGCGCATCGTGAAGACTCAGTTTTCTTTTATTGCTTTCTCGGGGGCGGGGATGCCCGAAACACCTCAATTAATTTAGAGATCTACTCTTAAGATGTATAGTCTTCTGGTAATATCAACTCTAGCGTTTTCACACGCCGGCTGTCTGCTTGCAAGACTTTAAAATTTAATTCGCCCAAAGTAACGCGCTCCCCTTTTTTAGGCAGATGCCCTAATTCTTTGACTAAAATGCCGCCCACGGTGTCAAATTCTTCATCACTCCATTTTAGTTTAAAATATTCATTAAACTCTTCTATGGGCGTTAAAGCCTTAATGATAAAATGGCTTTTATCGTGTGTGGTGATGTTGATTTCTTCATCAATATCGTATTCATCTTCAATTTCACCCACAATTTCCTCTAAAATATCTTCTATGCTGATAAGCCCTGAAACGCCACCATATTCATCTACAACGATGGCCATATGGTTGTATTCCATGCGGAATTCTCGCAATAACACATCGACACGTTTACTTTCTGGAATAAAAGTGGCTTTGCGCAAGAGGCTGTCTATTTGTATCGCATGATTTGCGCCTTCTTTTTTAAGGTCGTAATTCAATAAATCTTTGGCTAACAATATCCCAATGACTTCATCTCGGTTTTCACCAATCACAGGGAATCGTGAATGCCCAGATTCGGTGATACGCGGCAAAAATTCATCCACAGTTTCGTCAATTTCAACGACCACCATTTGAGATCGAGACACCATAATATCGCGCGCTTGTAATTCTGAAACAGACAAGACACCTTCCATCATTTGTAACGCGTTGTGTGGAATAATGCCGCGTTCGGCCGCATGACGCAGCATTTCAGTTAATTCCTCTTTATCATGAGGTTCTCTCAATAAAACATGACTTAAGCGTTCTAGCCAACTTTTCTGGGGCGAGTCTTCATTGTCGGGTTCATCGTTCATAGCGTCTATATTTCCTCATAAGGGTTGTTAAAACCAAGTTGCCGTAAAATAGTGATTTCAAGTGCTTCCATAATACTGGCATCTTCTTTCGTCTCGTGATCGTAACCTAATAAATGCAAGGTGGCGTGTACAGTTAAATGGGCCGTGTGTTCAAGAATAGATTTTTTCTGCGTCAAAGCTTCTTGTATTACAACGGGGGCACAAATGACTATATCGCCTTGGCCTATGGCATCTTCTGGAAGGTCAGCGTCATCATCTGAAAATTCTAATTCAGCAAAAGGGTCGCCATAATAAAAGGATAACACATTGGTGGGGTAATCTTTTTTGCGATAATTTAAATTCAGCATTTGTCCTTCTTTTTCATCGACAATACGCAATGTTATTTGCCAATGAACGTGTTCATGCAATGCGGCATTGTCTATTTGGCCATATTGCAACGTTTCTGCGCACCAAGCACTAAACTGACTTTCTTCTGCTAAAGGCGTAGGGTCTACGGCCTGCACGTTTAAGTCAAGAATCGGTTCATTTATCATGTATCAATCTTCATCAATGCGTCTATTTCGCCGCGCAGCGAGTTGCGAGCACAATGCGTAATGCAGACGTTCACAATTTGCCCAATTAAATCCTTAGCGCCCTTAAAGCTAACGCTGCGGTTGTTTTCCGTGCGGCCACTTAATTCCGTATTGTCTTTTCTGGCGGGGCCTACGGCGAGTATAGGGACTATCGTTCCCACCATAGCTTGACTGATGGCCTGTGCCTGCAGTTGAATACGGTCCTGTAATAGGGTTAAGCGTTGCTTTTTAGTGTGCATATCGACGCCATCGTGTAATTTGGCTGCCGGCGTGCCTGGGCGCGGGCTATAAATGAAGCTAAAAGATTGATCAAAGCCCACGGCTTGTATTAAGTCTAAAGTAGCCATGAAATCATCGTCTGTCTCGCCCGGAAAGCCCACAATAAAGTCGGATGAAATGCAAATATCCGGGCGAACGGCTTTTAGCTTTTGGCAACGCTCAATAAAACTTTCTGCAGTATAGTTTCGTTTCATCATTTTTAAGATCCGATTAGAACCGCTTTGTACGGGTAAATGTAGGTGGCTGGCCAATTTTTTAATGTCTCTATACGCTTCAATTAAAGTATCAGAGAATGCCGATGGATGGGAAGTGCTAAAGCGAATGCGCTTAATATTGTCTAAAGCGGCAATATAACGGATCAATAGTGCTAGATCAGCGCTAGAGCCATCGTGCATGGGGCCGCGATAATCATTGACGTTTTGCCCCAATAAAGTGATTTCTTTAACGCCTTGTTCGGCTAAAGAGGCGACTTCAGCTAAAATGTCGTCAAAGGGACGGCTAATTTCTTCGCCGCGTGTGTAAGGGACTATGCAGTAACTACAGTATTTATTACAGCCCTCCATGATAGAGACAAAGGCGGTAACACCTGTGGCTTTGGGTTCGGGTAGACAATCAAATTTCTCTATTTCGGGAAAACTAACATCGATGGCTGTTTTACGGGTTGCATTTCGTTCATCGATTAATTGCGGCAAACGGTGCAGTGTTTGCGGGCCAAAAATAAGATCGACATAAGGCGCACGTTTGATAATGGCCTCACCCTCTTGGCTGGCAACACAGCCCGCCACAGCAATAAGGACATGAGGGTTATTTTCTTTGAATTCACGCCAACGGCCGAGCTCTGAGTAAACTTTTTCTTCGGATTTATCGCGTATAGAACAGGTGTTGATGAGCAATAAATCTGCCTGCGCCGGATCTGTTGTAACTTCCATGTCTTTTTTATCGCGCAGGATATCCAGCATTTTCTCTGAATCATAGACATTCATTTGACAGCCATGGGTGATAATAAAGACCTTGCTTTTTTTAGGAGAAACAGTAACGCTAGTGCTCATTGACCGCTCGCTTTTGTATACAAGCCTGTAGTATACCATACCGAGAAAAAAACGGGGTCATCCCTTATACTAAAAAATGTTAATATTTTTCACAAAAAGCCTTGATTATTTGGGTTCAGAATGGTAACGTGTACTGGTGGTAGGCAATCCGCATAATAAATAGCCAAAAAATGCGCTTCCTAGGAAGCGCGTTGAGTGTCTCGTTTTTATACAATGATATAAGGGCGGGGAAGTATGAACTAGACTGTATAGGAGCCAAACTCTTATGATGAGCACGGAAGAAATTGTATCGATTCAGCAGAGAAACCAAAATCAAGCCCACGGGTTAGGGCAGCATGTTAATGAAGTACTCGATCGCTACTTTGCCTTGTTGGGGAATCAACAACCCGATAATTTATACCAAAAATTAATGGCAGAAATTGAAAAGCCCATGATTGAAAGCATTATGCGTTATGTACGCGGCAATCAGTCTAAAGCGGCACGCGTTTTAGGTATTAGCCGAGGTACGCTGCGCAAAAAATTAGCAGAATACTTTGACACCACACATGTAGGTAAACAACGCGACTAGTTTTTCATAGGGTATTTTGGGAGCGGCTTTCGGGCCGCTCGTACAGCGAAGCCCCCGTAAAGTTAGGTCAAAATTTCGCGGCTTGCCAATGCCCGAGCCAAGGTACCACCATCAATAAATTCTAATTCGCCGCCTAAGGGTACGCCGTGAGCAATGCGTGTGACGCGTAGAGTATAGGGCAAACTCAATTCATGAATGTAATGAGCCGTTGCTTCCCCCTCAACCGTTGGATTGGTTGCGATGATCAACTCACCCAGATCTTCACTTTGAAATCGCTCTTTCAATAAGCCTAAACCCAGTTGCTCTGGGCCTACCCCATCTAAAGGCGACAGGTGTCCCATTAGTACAAAGTATAGGCCATGAAAGCCGGTTTGCTCTACGGCCAGTAAATCGGCAGGGGATTCAACCACGCATAATAATCGACGATCGCGCCTAGGATTGGCGCACAATTGGCAGCGCGCAGTCTCGCTGAATGTTCGGCAAAGATCACAATGCCCAACGTCGGTCATAGCGGCAAGCAAGGCTTCGGCTAATTGTTTACCGGCGGGGCGATTCCGGGCTAATAGTTGAAATGCCATGCGCTGCGCTGATTTTGGTCCAACACCCGGTAAAAAACGCAGTTGCGCGATTAATTTATCTATTAGCGGGCTAAAACTCATTGTATTCCTTAATTACTGTCTAGGTTACCAAATCCGTCCGGTAAGGATCCCAAATTGCCCGCCAAAGCAGATAATTTTTCGCGTGAGCGCTTTTCGATTTTGGCCGTGGCATCATTGATGGCAGCGGCGATCATGGCCTCTAGCAGCTTAATATTTTCGGGTGTCATGCCTTCTGTAGTAGTGGCACTAAGAACGACTTTTTTACAATAATGTAAGCCGTTTAAAGAGACTTGCACCATATCGCCGCCAGCCGAACCGGTCAATAACATAGCCGCCAGTTCTTCTTGGGCCTGTTTCATATTAGCCTGTAGATCTTTGGCTTGTTGCATTAATTTTGATAGATTGTTGTTCATTATTCAAACCTCATTAGTGGCATTTTCTAGTTCTAGACTCATTATTGAGCCAGGAATGATTGTAGCATGAAATTGTTCCAAAATCCGTCTAAAATGGGGGTTATTCTGTAAAGACTCCTCTGCACTAATCAAGGCCAAACTTGCTTTTTCTACGCGTGCTTTTTCGGGCGTGTCGATAGAAGATCCTACGGCTATTTCAATAGAAACGTGTATTTCTGCGTTAAAATGCCGGCTTAAGATTGTGCCCAATAGAACTTCTTGCTCTTTATTGTATAGGGCACTGTGTTCTTGGTTGAGTGCAAAATGCCAATGGTTATCCTGGGTCGTTAATAGTGCTGAGTGGCTTGCTAAAAGGGCGCACAAGCCGCTTAAATTGAGTTTGGGGTATAACGTGTTCCAATCTATAGTAGATTCAAGGCTGGGGGCAAACGTTTTTTTTTTACGGGAGGGGGAATATTATCGTCTTCATGCCAAGGTTGAAAAGCCAATAAGCGTATGAAAATCATTTCAAAGCCCATTTGCTGATCGGGTGCTAGCGCTAAATCGCGGCGGCCTATTAAGGCGATTTGATAGTACAATTGTATGCGCTCAGCGGCAAGCGGCCCATTACTTTCGTGCAAAGCATATTGTAGGGCGGATTGATGCAATAAGCCCATGAATGCGTCTAGCACATCGCTAAAATCAACGCTTTTTTCGGCTAATTGACGGATTAAAGTGAGTACGCTGACGGCATCATTAGCCAACAAGGCATCGAATAATGCTTGTACGCTGTGGCTATCGGCAATGCCCAGTAATCCACTGACTTTCGCCGCAGTGATGTCGTTTTCACAAAAAGCAATGCAGCGTTCCAAGATGCTCAAACCATCTCGTACGCTGCCACGAGCCGCTTTGGCTACTAAACTCAGCGCATCGGCGTCAAAACGAATATTTTCTTGTTGTAAAATGTGATTAAAATGCTGGCTTAATGCCTCGTTGGATAATAGTTTTAAGGTGAAATGTAAGCAACGCGATAAAACGGTATTTGGTAATTTTTCAGGTTCGGTGGTGGCCAGCAAGAAGATAACGTGTTTCGGGGGTTCTTCTAGTGTTTTTAATAAGGCATTAAAACTATGACCAGACAACATATGGACTTCGTCGATTATAATGATTTTATAACGGCCCATCATAGGCGGATATTGCACGCTTTCTAATAATTCACGTGTATCTTCAACCTTAGTGCGAGAAGCCGCGTCGATTTCTAATAGATCTAGGTAATTACCTAGCACTATCGCCAAACAAGGATTGCATTGACCACAGGGTGTAGCCGTAGGGCCTTTTTCGCAGGATAAACATTTCGCCAATAATCTAGCTAGAGATGTTTTGCCTATGCCGCGCGTACCACTGAATAAATAAGCATGGTGTAAACGCCCACTGCCCAAAGCATGGGTTAAAGCCTGTACAATAGCGGGTTGCCCAATGACTTCGGCAAAGGATTGGGGACGCCATTTACGCGCTAAGACATGACTTGGCATAAAATTGTACCATTATAATGAATGGAGGCAGCTCACCCACCGACAATTTGCACACAATTCAGCCGCTACCGTTGCTCTCTTCCGAGTCTGGCGGGGTTCGCGGCGTTTTGTAGCAAATGGATAGGCGAGCCACCACAAAGAACGTGTATTGCACCATATTCTGGGTTAAAAAACAAGGGGCGCTTCTTTCTTTCTTTTTCAGCCCATAAGCCGCATAATTAAACCATCTTGAGTAGCGAATCATTGCTTATGTTAAACCGAAAAATCATTCACATCGATATGGATTGCTTTTATGCGGCCATTGAAATACGGGACAATCCTAGTTTAAAGGATAAGCCTGTGGCGGTGGGGGGCGATTCTGCGCGTAGCGTATTGTGCACCTGTAATTATATGGCCAGAGAATTTGGCGTGCATTCGGGAATGGCGACGCAAAAAGCGAAACAATTGTGTAAGCAGTTGGTTATTCTACCGGTTTGTTTTGAAAAATATAAAGCCGTTTCAAAAAGTATAATCGATGTTTTTTATGAATTCACCCCTTTAGTGGAGCCTTTGGCTCTAGACGAAGCCTATTTAGACGTGAGTTTAAATCAAGACTACAATAACAGCGCGACCTTTATAGCCAAAGCCATTGTAGAGCGGATTTGGCAAAAAGAGCAATTGAGGGCTTCAGCGGGTGTGGCTCCCAATAAGTTTCTAGCTAAAATAGCCAGTGGTTTGAATAAACCTAATGGCTTATATGTCATTGCCCCAAAGCAGGTAGATGATTTTATCAAAGCGTTGCCCGTAGAAAAACTATTCGGTGTGGGCCGGGTGATGTTGGAAAAATTGCACCATAGAGGATTAAAAAAATGCTCTGAGGTGCAGCAATTAAGCTTGTTGCAATTGATTCAAGAATTTGGCAAGTTTGGGCAAACGCTGTATCATCAATCTAGGGGGCATGATGATCGCGTTGTAGAGCCGAATAGACCCAGAAAATCCGTTAGTGTGGAAACCACTTTTGAGCAAGATCGCCGCGATTTTAACCTAATACATCAAGATCTACGCGATTTACATGCACGTTTAGTGCAGCGCAGGGTAGAGTGCCCATACAAAATTAAAAGTCAGTTTGTAAAAATAAAACTGACTAATTTCCAAGTTAAATCGGCTGAAATTGGCAGCCATACAGACGATCTAAGCGTATTTGTAAATCTGTTGAAGCGCTTATTGGTCCAAGCGCAACCTATTCGTTTATTGGGGATAGGATTAAGATTTCACGTCGTAGAGGGCGTCATTGAGCAGGGTTCTTTATTTTGAGGTCAATATGACAAAGCAAATTCTAAACGGTCAAGCATTAACCTTAGCCTATCAGGAAAGATCACTCACGCCTTTACAGGTGTGCACACAGTTATGGCAAGACTTAAGAGTATACAATCCTAAGGTGAATGCGTTCTCTTATTTGGCTGAAGCTGAGTCCTTAGAAATGGCGAAAGCATCGAGTTTGCGTTGGCAGCAAGGCAAGGCTTTATCTGCGATAGATGGGTGGCCTATTAGCGTGAAAGATAGCTTTTTAGTCCAGACTTGGCCCATGCATTCGGGTGCAAACATTAGAACAGAGGCCAGCAGCAGCACCGATGCGCCAGTCGTACGTCATTTGCGTTCAGCGGGCGCCATTTTATTTGCTAAGACCACTATGCCGCAATGGGGTTGGAAAGGGGCAACCGAAAGTTTGATGACAGGCATTACCCGTAATCCTTGGAATTTAAATAAAACCTGTGGTGGTTCTAGTGGGGGCGCTGCGGCTGCAGTGGCTTTGGGTTTAGGGGTGGCAGCCATAGGCACCGATGGTGGTGGATCCATCCGTATTCCAGGTGCTTTTTGCGGTGTGATAGGCTATAAACCCACACACGATTTATTTCCCCGCTATCCTTTGCATAATATGGCGCAATTGGTCGATGTAGGCATTTTGGCAAGAGACATTAGGGATATACAGACTTTATTGCCCATTTTAAACCAAGCTGATGGGCGCGCCGCGTATCATATTCCCTTATCTTTGCATCAACAAAAAGGTTCAGGGAAATTAAGCTATAGCCTTGATTTGGGTTTTGCCGAAGTAGACCCAGAAGTGGCCGCTATTTTTCAGCGCAGTATCGGCGTGTTGCAACAACAGGGTTTTATTTTAGAGGAGAAAACGCCGCCCGTAGGGGAGTATTTATCTGCATTTGCCCATATTTGGCAGGCGGGATCCTATGAATCGTACAGTGGATTAACACCTGCAGAGCAAGAAAAATTAGATCCGGGCTTTGTGCGCATTGCTAAATTGGGCGAGAAAATGTCTTTATTAGAGCATTTACAGGCAGAATCCACACGCCTTAGCGTCAGTGAAGCGATGCAAGCCTTCTTTAGCGAGTACGATGCTGTATTAACGCCAACCATACCCATTCCTGCATTTGATATAGGCCTGGATTCTCCCAATGAAAAATCAACCAACGCCCTGGACAACTGGACACCGTTTACCTGTTTATTCAATATGACGGGGCAGCCTAGTATTACTGTGCCTTGCGCTTTAACTGCTGCAGGGTTGCCTGTGGGGCTACAAATTAGCGGGCCTAAACTAAGCGATAGGCAACTATTAACCCTTAGCCAAAAAATAGCGGCCTTGTTAGCTGGGGATACTTTACCGCCCCTTATAAATCCTGTATGATGTTGTTTCATTTGCAGTTTTGCTTTTGTACAGGGCTGCTGAAAACGATTTTTTAAGCGATGAACAAAAGGGTAATTTATGAACAAATTTTTAAAGAACAGTAGCCTCGTTTTGGCTATTAGCCTTATGAGCATGGCTGCAGCGCAGGCTGGTAGTTGGGATGAAGACAATGCGCCGCCTGCAGGCTCTGTGGTAACCTCCGATTATACCCCCGTACCACACCATGGTTTTTACCTGGGTATAGAAGGTGGTGGTACCTTACTGGACGATCTAGAGTATAATTCACGGACTAAGCTAACCAGTAATCCTGGCTACAATGGAGGCATTACGCTGGGTTACGATTATAAATGGCTCCGTATAGAAGAGGAGTTGAATGCGGCGCGTAATGGCGCTGATGCATTACAATTGAAGGGTTTCCCCGACACCTCTCTAGACGGAAATATATCCAGCTACAGTGCGATGACAAATGCCATCTTCAATCTACGTGGTGATACCGGCTTTGGCATTTTTGCAGGTTTAGGTGTGGGTGGTTCAGCCATCGATTATAACTACGAATTGGCTCACCCTATAAATGGGAGTTCTAGCGATGCTACGTGGAAAGCGGCTTTTAGTGCGCAAGCATTGGCAGGAATATCTTATGCCTTTAATCCCACGGTGGAACTCGATCTGGAATACCGTTACCTAGACTCTTTTGTGAGGGATAATAACATTCCTGATTATAAAACCAATAATATTGATTTGGGATTGAAATTCTTTTTGACCTAACGCTATAGTTTAAGCACAAGGAGGCCTGATGAGTGCTAAAAAAGTAATCACAAAAAAAGCGCCGGCAAGCAATATGCCTGCGCAAGTGAATAAAGAAAATCTTGAGAAAAATTCTAAAGTAACGGCAGTTGTTGCGGCCAAAGTAAAAAATGTCATTGCTAAGACGAAGGCCGTTGCGAGCAAAGCCGCTGCTGCAAAAAACACAATAAAAGAAAAAATACAACGCTCAGGGGTGAAGAAAAAAGCTGCGCCAGCGTTATTAAGTGATGAAATTATGATTGATGATGTAGAGGTTGTTCTATTAGAAAAAGGGCGTATTGATGATGAAGTTGACATCAGCGATGAAGCTTATGCTGAAGAATTTATTTTTGAAGGCTTAGAGGAAGATGAAGTAGACGCAGAGCTTACTGAAGCAAGTTCAAATGTAAATGAGAAAAGACAATTTAAGTTATCTGCAAAAGCCTTGGATGCAACACAGATGTATTTGAGCGAGATAGGTTTTTCACCTTTATTGAGTGCTGAAGAAGAGGTCCATTACGCACGTTTAGCCTTAAAAGGGGATATGAATGCTAGACGGCGTATGATAGAAAGCAATTTGCGTTTAGTCGTTAAAATTGCTAGGCGTTATATCAATCGAGGCTTGGCACTTTTGGATTTAATTGAAGAAGGCAATTTGGGTTTGATTCGGGGCGTTGAAAAATTTGATCCTGAAAGGGGATTTCGTTTTTCCACTTACGCAACCTGGTGGATTAGACAAACCATTGAACGTGCTATTATGAATCAAACGCGAACCATTCGTTTGCCCATTCATGTAGTAAAAGAATTAAATATTTATTTACGCGCCGCGCGCGTATTAACGCAGCAACTGGATCACACACCCACGGCCGAAGAAATTGCCGAAATGTTGGATAAACCCGTTGAAGATGTGAAGCGTATGTTAAGTTTGGATGAAAGAATTACTTCGGTAGATGTGCCTATTGGTAAGGATAGCGATAAAAGTTTGTTGGAAACTTTGGCGGATCCGAATAATATCGATCCTGCAGAGATGTTATTAGATGATAATTTAAGGGAGAATATTGAAACCTGGTTAGCGCAATTGCCAGACAAACAAGGCCAAGTGCTAGCGTATCGTTTTGGTTTGCAAGGATATGAAAAAGCGACCTTAGAAGAAGTGGGGCGTAAGATAGGTTTAACGCGCGAACGGGTTAGGCAGATCCAAGTAGAGGCTTTAAGGGCTTTGCGTGAAATTATGGAAGTTAATGGCTTATCGGACAAAATGATGTTTGAAGATGAATAAAAAGAAGGCCGTGATCCTGGGGAAACAACCCCCAGAAGCACTTTTCAGAAAAAGAGTTAATCGTTGCTGTGGGCTTAAAAATCGGGTAAAATAAGGGCACAGCATCCTTTATGGTAAGTATTTGTGCACAGAATGAAAAAAACATATACACTCGTAGTTATTGTCAGCTTATTCATGGTGTTTATATCTGCTAGGGTTTGGGCTATGGCCGATCCCAGCCTATACCGAGCTCAATTGCCCATTATTAATGCTGAAAACCAACCGAGTAGCGATGAGCTAAAAATGGCCTTGACGCAGGTGCTCTCTAAGCTAACCAATATACACGGTATAGATAAAGACCCTTCCTGGGCAGATAGTTTAAATCGTGCTAAAGACTGGATGTTAAGCTACCAATATACTACCCCCAGTAGTGGTGGGCAGCTTTTTCTACAAGTAGACTTTGATCCTGTGGCTATTACGCAATTATTGAAAAGCAAGGGTCAAAGTATATTCTCCATAGGGATCCCTGAGCGATTGATTATTTGGCTCGCTGTAGACAACGGCAAGGGGCAACAACTGTTCAGCAATGGCTCTCAATCGGTGTATGCCAAAACAATAGACGCACAAGCCGAGCAAAAGTCTATTAGCGTGCAGTGGCCTTTACTGGATTTAACCGATCTCAAGATTTTAAATTTTAATCAGGTGTGGGCGGGAGATTGGCCGGCGATTAATACTGCTTCAAAACGCTATAACCATGATGGTATTTTGCTGGTACACCTGAATAAAGGGCAAGGCGCAGCAGCTTTATGGGCCAGCGAGTGGACTTTAAAAACGCGAGAGTGCAGTGTGGATTGGGCTTTTAGCTCTAATGATGCCGAAAGTACTCTGCGCGGTGGTATGGCGCAATTGTCAGCGGTGTTGGGAAAAAGTGCTAAAACAAGCGTTCCCGCTGTGCCTCAAAAACCTTTAGCGCCATTGAGTGAGGTGCAAATTATTGTTTATGGTGTTGGGGATTTATCGGCTATGGATGCCTTAAAAAGCAGTTTACAACAATTGACTCTTGTGCAAGACATTGAGGTAGTAGAGTTATCACCCGATGAAGTCATTTTAAAGATCAGCTGCCAGGGTGACAAACAAGCCTTGCAAGAAGCCATTGCCAGTCAGATAACGAAGCTCATTCAATCACCGGGAACAGATGAGAACAGCGATACCTTAACCTATCAGTGGGCACTATGAATCCGGCTTATATACCGAACATTATTACTGTTTTTCGCTTGTTATTAGTGGGCCCTATTGTCATTGGCCTGCTCATGGGCAATTATAGGTTGGCTTTTTTTCTATTTTTGTTCGCGGGTCTTACGGATGCCATAGATGGTTATTTAGCGCGCCGTTTCCAGTGGATCAGCCGTTGGGGGTCTATGGTGGATCCCTTAGCGGATAAACTATTGATGGTTAGCAGCTATTTGGCTTTAACCTATTTAAGTATTTTGCCGGTCTGGCTGTTGGCTATAGTATTAACGCGCGATGTCGTGATTGTCACCGGTGGGATGTGCTATCATTTTCTAATTGGGCGATATGATTTTAAACCAAGCCTAATCAGTAAAGCCAATACCTGCTTGCAAATTATTTTAGTTATGGTTGTTTTAGCAAAATATAGTTACGGTTTTTTCAATGGCCTTTGGATCGATATATTGATCTACGGCGTCTTATTCACCACAGCGATGAGTATGATCCACTATATTTGGGTTTGGGGGTGGCGTGCATTCAGTCGAAAAGGAGATCCTCATGAGCGACACTAAAAAATGGATGACTTTATTTATTCTAGCCGCGCTGATTTTATTTATTTATAAAGTTTCTGCCATATTAACGCCGTTTCTAGTGGCGGCAATATTGGCTTATTTAACCAATTCTTGGGTTGTACTCCTTCAAAAATTACACCTGGGTCGAACCAGCAGTGCCATCATTGTTTTTCTAGTGTTGTTTGGGCTGTTTATTGTGAGCTTAATTTTCATTATTCCCGCTCTAGAACAACAAATGCTTAACTTCATACAATCACTCCCCAATATTATTGCGCGCATAAAAGATCTTATTTTACCCTGGGCGGTACAGCATTTTAGTTTAAATCTGGATTTTCAAGACAATGCATGGCAGAGCACCGTGCAAAATACTTTGCAAGCACACTGGAAACAAGCCGGGCAGTATATACCCGGTATTTTTAAAACTTTTGCAGGTTCGGGTTTAGCCGTTATTGGCTTTTTCACAAGCCTAGTCTTAACGCCCGTCGTGCTGTTTTATCTATTACGGGATTGGGAGCGAATGTTGCAGGCCATCCATGTATTAATCCCACGGCGTATTGAGCCGGTTGCCCTTAGGCTATTAAAAGAATGCGATGCTGTTTTAAGTGGTTTTTTGCGCGGCCAATTATTAGTTATGATGGGACTAGGCGTATTGTACAGTGCAGGTTTATCCTTATTTCACATCAAT
The DNA here is from genome assembly GCA_009885895.1 of Gammaproteobacteria bacterium. Taxonomy (GTDB): domain Bacteria; phylum Pseudomonadota; class Gammaproteobacteria; order UBA1113; family UBA1113; genus VFKP01. Next base: position 5,204 of record VFJV01000079.1, on the reverse strand, counting down.
TGGGCACTGTTAATTGGTGTTATTGCAGGCTTATTAAGTATTGTTCCTTATCTAGGATTTACCGTCGGTTTAATCAGTGCTTTAATTGCAGCCTTTTTTCAATTTCACGATTGGATGCATTTGCTTTATGTACTACTCGTATTTGTGGTGGCCCAAAGTATAGAAGGTGCTTTATTAACGCCATATTTGGTTGGCGATAGGATCCACTTGCATCCGGTCGCGGTTATTTTTGCCGTATTGGCCGGCGGTAGTTTATTTGGCTTTTTTGGCATATTACTAGCCTTGCCGGTGGCCGCCGTTATTATGGTTTTTGTGCGGCATCTACGGGATAGGTATATAGACAGTACGCTTTATGCCAAGGATGCGGTGTGACACAACTGTTGTTGAAAGGCTTACAACCTCAATCTCACCTGACCTTTTCCAATTTTTATGTTGGGAAAAATAAAAACGTCATTGATTATTTACAAAAAGAATTGCTAAGGCAAAGAGCGAGCGCTTATTTATGGGGGGCTTCCGGCTGTGGCTTAACGCATTTATTACATGCGTTGTGCGACAATGCCATCTTGCAGAAAAAAACAAGCATGTATCTCTCTTTAAAAGAGACAAGCCTCTACAGCCCTGAAATATTAATGAATATGGAGCAAGTCGAACTATTGTGTGTAGACGACATTGATGCTGTGGTAGGCAATGCGCCTTGGGAAAAAGCGCTGTTTGACGCGTATAATCGAGTTCGCGATAATCATAATGTTTGGGTGTGTACTGCCAAAACATCTGTGCGTGGTTTAAAGTGTAGTTTAGCCGATCTACAATCGCGCTTGAGTTGGGGACAAGTGTTTCACGTTGAATCGTTAACAGAGGCCGAAAGAATAGCCGTTTTACATTTGCGTGCCAAAGAACGCGGTATGATAATCAGCGATGATGTGATCCGCTTTTTATTAAACCATTACCCACGCGATCTAGGTGCCTTGTTGTTATTATTAGAAAAATTAGACGGCGCTTCTTTGGCACAAAAAAAACGATTGACGATTCCTTTTGTCAAAGAGATCTTAGCATAGCCTTATATTTCAGAGGGTTATCTTGCGTATTCTCCGCATAGTGGAGGAAGACATACTCCTTCTATTGCCTCATAGTAGATGTAGCTCATTGATAAGTAATTAAATTTCTTAATTTTCTGCCTGGAATCCTTGGTAAATTCAAGAAGTCACATTGTTAATATTTCCTTAAGATTATTTTGCTATCATTCCTGAGTCTTATAAAAATAAAATTCATTAGTGAGGTAAATATTATGGCGGCTTATCCAGAAGCGCTTTGTCAAGATTATTCCAATCTTGAAAACGCATTTAGAACAATAGAGGAAAAATGGAGCAATAAGGTTTTTGAGATTTCAAAAAAACAAATAAACAGGATAGTAGACGAAAGTAAAGACCGTGATGGAATTTTTCAAATTAACAGCATAAAAAACAGATTTACCCGGTATGATGTTGCGTGCTTTCAAGACTTAGAAGGAAAAGATGAGCAAGGAAAGAAATTGAGTGGAACTCGAACCTATGCATTTATATATACAATTGCGTCTAGCTTGGCAGAGTACGCCTTAACAATTGAAGATGAAAGTGTTAAAAGTGAAGTTTTTGACTTGGTTTCTATTCTCTGCAACGCATTTCATATGAGCCCCAGTAGCAACCGTGCTGAACTAGCGACTACATTTTTAGATGAGAACTCTAGTGTATTTGTCCAATTAACGGTTCTTGTAAATACATTAATAGGAAATGAAAAGGGAATCTATTTAGAGTCAAGTCTGGACAAATTACTAAGCTCTATTTTCCTTTGCGTACGCTGTATAGACTTTGGGATCTATGCGCTTTCAGGCAGCTCATTATTTTATGTGCAATCGGGTTACCAAAGGCGAGTGTTAAACTCATTGGGTGCAATAGAAAATTGTCATAGCCGTTTTTTAGAAGCTAGAAATGTTGCAAAAGCAGAGTTGGGGAAAGAGGAAAAGAAGGATAAGGAAGAAGAAGAAAGTAGAGAAGAGAGTGGCGAAGCAAAAAGAGAAGTATCTAATGCAACACCTGAAGAAGATCTTAAGATGTCCATAAAAAAGGTTAAGAAAGATCTTAAAGAAAAGACCCTTGCCTTAGAAGGTGTTTTTAAAGAAGGAATTTTCGCTGAGAATGACCTCTACACAGAACTAAATAATAAGATACAAGGCGAAGCGGATCTGCAGCGTAAAATAGATGTGTTTTTCACGCATGTTAAAGATGAAACAAAGTTTGAAAACTTATTGAAAAGTCTGGGCGTGACAGAAGAAAAAATGTCGGCTTATTTAACCACCTATAACAGCTATCATAACGGTTGCGCTGCGAGTTTCTGGCATTATGCCGCAGGAGTCGCTTTGACTGACGAAAAATTTAATGGGTTGTTTACAGGGATATCTGAAAAACAAAAAATGACGGAAGATGAAAGGGCTAAGATTCGTGATGAATATGAGAGATTGATATTTAGTCTAGCAGACTTGTTTAATATGGCGGAAAATTTTTTTGCGGCTATGGAGGAAAGCGAAGGAATTATTGAAGATGAATTGGGCTATATCGATAACTTACTGCTTGAGAACGCTTCTCTTCTAGATAAATGTACCGATGTTAAGCGCCTGTTAATATCTTTGAGCCTCTCCGAGTCTGCCCTTGTACCTTTAGAAACGCAATTAGAATCATCCTTGAAATCTCTTATAGAAAAAAGAAATGCCTTAGTTTCTAAAAAGAGTGAAGCGTTCAGTAGCGCAATAGATAAAGAGAATCAACAAAATAATGAAAAAAATCGTATAGATAATTTTATGAAAAAATTACCCTCAATAAAATCAGGGCATCTTCAACGCAGTTTTAAAGCGTGCATTACAGAATTAGAAGCGGCATATTCAGTTTTAACTCAGAGCTTTGGTAATAGCCTTGGTGATTCTGAAGGCAACTATAACAGACTTCAAGCGTTTAATGCGGCGGCCGAGAGTAGTATTTCTAAGGCAATAGATAAATCTTTTGGGGCAAGCCTGGAGCCATTGCATCAGCTAAGCCAGTGCTGGTATGATGATATTAGTCCTAGCCCGAGTCCTAGTTCTAGCCCTAGTCCTAGTCCTAGCCCTAGCCCTAGCCCTAGCCCGAGTCCTAGCCCGAGTCCTAGCCCGAGTCCTAGCCCTAGTTCTAGCCCTAGCCCTAGCCCTAGTTCTAGCCCTAGTTCTAGCCCAAGTCCTAGCCCTAGTTCTAGTTCTAGCCCTAGTTCTAGAAATGCATTTTTTCCGAGTCGGGATAGTTCTCAAGAAAACATAAATCCTGAAAAAAATAAACTCAGCGTATATATTTCAGAATTAAAGGCAGAGAGCTCTTTTTTTGTCACGTATAATAAATGCATTAAAGCCCTTAAAGCTTTAGACCAAGGGGGCGCGGCGGACGCATTTAAAGAGGAGATCCTACGCACTATTGACACATACATAAAGGCCTGTGATACATCCTTAAGTAAGAAGAAATTAATAGCCTTAAAAGAAGACTTTCTCAAGAAATTTTATGGAGTTCAGAACATGAATAGATCTTCTATAAGCAATAGCAGGAGGGGCTAAGTTCCGGCGTAGGAGCAGGCATTTAGCAGGAATAGGGCTTCGGCCTGGGCCATGGCACCCAGAGAAGCAAGTACGGTGTGCTATTGCGCTTGACCTTGAAATGCCTCCAAGCCAGCAAGCACCGACAAAGGTAGCCTTTCGCTAAGGCGCATTCCTGGGCAAGGGGTGCGCAACCTAAGCCCTGTCGCGCCTACTTGGGTGGGCGCTGCCATTAAAAATTCAAGTCTTTTTAGTCATTTTTTAAAAATGGATATTGTTCCGATGCTCGTTTCGTAGGGGCAGACCCCTGTGTCTGCCCATCTAGGGCAGGCACGGGGACCTGCCCCTACGACAGATCATCGTTTCGTCAATGCCTTAGCCCTTAACCAAATGCCATTGCCTCCTGAGACTCCTTCTAGAATCGCATCTTCAAGTACGATGGGGATATACATTTTAGATGCGATAGCCCTATACTATTGACAGGCTCTTTATTTTCTTTCACAATACGCTTTAACCTTCAGGGCGGGGTGAAACTCCCCACCGGCGGTAAGCTGGATCTATGATACCAGTACAGCCCGCGAGCGCTTTTTAAATATACTCATAGCGATTTGGTTTTAGGCGGGGTGGCAAGCTTGCTCACAAAAGGAGTGTATTTAATATACATGACTTTTGTGAGCAAGTGCGGCCAACAAAGCATAAAATCAAAGCGTGAAGAGTATAAAAAGGTCAGCAGATTTGGTGAGATTCCAAAGCCGACGGTATTTACTCACAGCAGTTGGTTTTTAGGCTAGGCGGCAAGTCCTCAAACAACAGGAATGTATGTACTTATACATGACTGTTGTGAGATGGGGGCAGCCAACGACACCTAAAAATCAAATGCGTAGAGTATAAGTCCGGATGAAAGAAGGTTTAAGACAGACACCCTCGGTTTATGCACCGCGATTTCGCGTTGCTGCGCTATAGGGTTTCTTTCTTAATCGTTCGCCCTGCGTATTGTATTTATAAACGGGCGAATGATGATCCATTATATGCACGAAGTACTCACGCTGGCCGAACAGGGTCGCTATAGCTCGGCACCAAACCCCATGGTGGGTTGCGTCATAGTCAATGGCGGCCGGATTGTAGGTCGCGGCTCGCATCAATGTGCTGGTTTGGCGCATGCTGAAATCATAGCTTTAACGGAAGCGGGCGCTTTAGCGCAAGGTGCCGAAGTCTATGTCAACTTAGAGCCTTGCTGTCATATAGGCAAAACGGGCTCTTGTGTAGCCGCGTTGATTGCGGCTAAAGTTAACAGTGTCCATTTATCTCTACTGGATCCGAATCCTTTGGTTTCAGGGCAGGGTGTATCCGAATTGCGTGCTGCGGGGATTGCCATTCACATAGGCTGTTGTGCTGTAGAAGCCAGGGCATTAAATCAAGTTTTTTTTCATTATATTACCCAAAAACAGCCCTTCGTCATTGGCAAATGGGCTATGAGTCTAGATGGCAAAATAAGCGTTCCAGCGGGGCAATCGCGGCAATTAACTTCAACAGTCGCCATTGAACACAGTCATCATTTACGACGTGGGGTTTCGGCTATTTTAATAGGCGCCAATACGGCTATTATTGACGATCCACAGTT
>VFJV01000083.1 GCA_009885895.1 Gammaproteobacteria bacterium | reverse complement strand
GCAGATCTTGGCCTTGATGGTTGTGCACGCTCAGTTCATCCAGTTAATAGACAGGGGTTAATTATACACCAAGTCGCCGACGAAGTCGGCCTTAGCGTAGCGACTTGATTATTAGTTTCTGTATATTTATCAAACAATTGGGATTCGATTTAGCTCATAGCTCATCTATAAGCTCTTCTTGCTCTCGCATTATCTTTTCCAATAGCCGCAGTTCTTGCCGTAACTTAGCCCAGCCACCCCCTTTATAGGCGTTATAGGAGGCTTTTTGTTTGCCTTCTGGGGATTTTGGGCCTGTGGACTTTTCCTCTAATTTCTGTACATAAATAACTCTCTTTGTACGTAACAGGTGGATTTAAAAGGTTATTTTGATGAAGGCAGGGGTACTGGTAAGCTTTGAAAGCTCATTGTATAGAGTTGAAAAGAATATAACTTCTAGCTATAATAAAAATAGCTCATCTACCATCTGCATAAGTGTCAGTGTAGAAGGAGTTACGGCCCCGCTCTAAAAAAGCGCGGCCAGCTTTTTTTAATGATCCTTATAATTTATCCAACGCTTATTGAGCTTTTCTCTTTGGTGTTTTTGCTCAACAACATAAGCCGTCCACAGAAGAATATAATCTTTCCTTTTTGCCAATACTACCAAATAAGCCTCAGATTCAAACCACAAATGAATTCTGTCCTCACCATTTTTTGGTTCTTGCCAGACCTTTATAAAAAGTTCTTGAGAATTTTCAATAACGGGCTTGGGCCATTTGATGCGCTCACATCTTCTCATGCAAGGGGTCCTTTCATTTTCAATTTTCCCTTCAGAAATTATATGCCAAAAAGTTGCCTCTTTATTTTTAGAAAGGGGGTGTTTTTTTAATGCAAGTTTAATACCGTTAAAAATTGGTTTAGATCTTATAAAATCTTTTTTAAAACATTCATAAAGTGCCTCAAGGTATTGTTCCCAATCTCCATTATATAAAGTAAAAGGAAGTAGTTCGGGCAACCAGGCTGAGGGTTGGTAACTATTCTCTTTATCCAAGTTCACTACCTCCCCATATAAATATATTTAGTTTGTTCTCTTTTGGTAGTGTTGAATGTGTTAGGTTATAATTACTTCTATGCTTTATTCTCTCTATAACTTTGACCTTTGCTGTAGAAGATAAGAGCCCTCTGTTTATATATGAGATCGCCCCTATAAGCAAATCAGCAATTTGTATTTGTTCAACTTCATGTGACCTTATGAGTTTTAAGTCCTTAATCATCTGTTTAGAGAAGTCATGCGCATTATTGCATAAAACCTGATGAAGCTTTTCGACTCTGTTTTTTCCTAAAGTATCTTTTATATCTAAATAGACCTTATATTGTTCTGAAGGGTCAAAGATAAATTTAAGCATATTAAAATACATCTTATAGTACCAATCATCATGGGTGTTACCATAAGACGCATGATCTAAAATAGACTTATTTGGAATAACCAAAGCTCTAAAATGCAAATTATTGTTATCAAAAAAATAGTCTATTAAATCAAGATAGAAATCTATTTTAGCGTTACTAACTTTTGTCCATTTTATCTCAAAGTCTTTTTTTATTTTATGCTTAATTTTTATTTCTTTTATTCTGCGAGATATTTTTTTACGTTCATTTTCTGGGCACCAAATAGCTCCTAAAACCATAGCTCCTTGGCCATCATTCTCTAAGTGGCAGGATTCATCACAGTAAACATTAAAAATATTAGGCATCGCTTATGTACTCTCTCAATTTTAAGATAAACTACAAATAGAATTACAACGCATCTTGTGACCCTACTGCAAAAGCTAGATCGCCAATTTTAGAGAAATCTAGCAGTTTATAGGTTTCTGGAAAAATTGTTCGATGATAATTTGAAAACTTGCTTGGTGTCAAATTATTTGGCCTTAGCTTCACTCTCTGAGTTCATCTATAAGCTCTTCCTGTTCGCGCATTATCTTTTCTAACAGCCGCAGCTCTTGCCGCAACTTAGTCCATCCACCCCCTTTATAGGCGTTACGGGAGGCTTTTTGCTTGCCTTCTGGCGATTTTGGGCCTGTGGACTTCTCCCACGGCTTCCAGTGGTGAATGGCTGCTGCTTGTTGAGTTTGCCGCGCTGTGTTCCAGCCGTTGTTCATGTTGTGCCTCCAATAGTTCGTTTTGTGCAAATTTTATTTTTTCAGTGCCGTCTGCTTGCGCGGGAAGCTGAACGGTATTATTGACTTGCTGATTGCCTTGGGCAATATTGGCCTGATTGGCGAATATGACGGGCGGTCTTTTCAGTGTGGCTAATGTTTCTATGGTAGTACGGCATTGGCTTTGAGCTTTCAAAGCTAGCTTCAATAGCGTGCTATATTGTCTTATCTGTGTTTGACCTATCGCTTTTTGAGATAAGCCAGTAAAGATAGATTGTAGGGCATAGGCCTGGTTTAACAGCATGGCTTCACATTTGTCCATTTTACCTGTTATGACTTCAGTAGTAGAGTTGCTAAGCTCGTCGATTAAGGAGCTAATGTTTAACTTATCAAACATCGGATCATAATTGGTAATGACCCAAGCAGCGTTGACCGTTGGTCGTAATACCATTTTTGCCTGGGCGGTATCTATAGAGATTTTACCGTCATCCTTAACGGGTTGAGGGGGTGTATTGGTCTTAGACATGTTTATCTCCTGTGTAGCTCGTAGAATAATTGTTGAAATGAAGTCTTTAATGTCTTGCATGTCTTTAATCTTCTTTTTCCAACAAGACTTCAAGACTTGCAAGACATTGTTTCAGTTAATTATCGCATGGTTTTACTTCCCATATTGTAATCTTTATCGAAATCATTTTGAAAATTCTCACGTTATTCTCCTTCTGTGGCACGTCGGTATGCTTCTGCTGTTGCTTTGACATTTTCTTCACTTGGGCTGTCGGAAAACGACAAAACCGATGAAACCGATTCTACCTTCCAGCGTTCTGCCGATGTATTCCCACTGTCTCGGGCGAAGCGGAAACAATCAACAATTTGTCCTTCGTGACGTTTTATCCATCGTCCTAATCTAAGACGATTAATCTCGCCGCGTTCATCAGCGATATCATGCAGTATCTCTTTAAGCTCATTATTTTCATTTCTTGGAATTGTTGATTCTCTGACCGCATCTCTTACCATAGTAGGTGTATTTCTAAAAATAGCCCGCCAAGCAGTTAATAACCGGCCTAGTTGCTCTCGGTCCGGGTCTTTATTTATTGATTCAAAGATTGATAATGCTGGATCAGCAAGTCCAAGCCATAGAAGTGGCTGGCGACATAAGTCAGACCAGTCACTAAAGCCGGCTAATGACTTGCATTTAGTTATGGGTCTTCCAGCAACAATCCAGGCACGTATTATGGTTATTGCAGCTGATACGTAACGTTCTCGTTGCTGAAGTAGATCTGTAATCAAATTAGGTCGTTTGAATACGCGAGTAGCTGGGATTTCAATTTCAGGGTTAAGGCTGATGGTAATGCAGCGTCGAACCATATCTTTTATGGGTGAAACGTTATTGCCGCTAGATAACAACAATGTTCGAGTACTTACCCTTACTGTTTTTGAAAGGCCTAATATACGCCCAGAAATATGCTCTGACGTTAAAGTGGTGCATAAGCTTTTATATGGTAAAATGTCACTGGTTAAGTTGTCAAATTCAATTACTGCCGGTGACCGTAAAAGCTCGGCTAGTAGCAATTTTTGGCATTCCTCATCATCAGAAGGGAACGTGGCTGGCGTTCCTCTCTGAGGTGTGGCAAATGCAGTAATTAGCTCACATAAATATAATTTACCTGATCCTACTGTATGAGCACGTACGTGAAACATTAGCGCATGAGAAAGGCTTGGGCGAATAGCCGCAGTTAATATTGCTGATAGCATTGCTGAACGATCTGTATCTGTATCAAAGCAAAATTCACCTAGCAGTCCATTCAAAAGATTTAAGGCCGATATTGCCTCTTCACGAGTTGGGTTAACTGGTATTACAAACTTTTTGCTATCAAATACGCCAAACATGCTTGTGTCGACATCATAGCCAGCATCTTTCATTAAGCTACCATCGGGTCGTAAGTATGGTTGCCGAGCTATGTCATTTATGATCGGTAAATGCCGATAAGTGTTAGAGTCAAACAAGATTGATGTATGGCGAGGTGGTGGGTCTATGCGAAGCCACTCTTTAGAACGTTTATCAAATTGCTCCCATGACAGTGCACGCACCAATGCTGGCTGTGTTATGCTCAGTATTGATGTTTCATTGGTACTTGGATCTGTATAAACAGAAACAATTACGCCACCTCTTTGATAGTACTGTTGATTAGTTGCTAATTCACGTTCTGCCATGTCAATTATCCGATGAATTTCACCTTTAATCATTAGGAATTTCAATATGCATTCGCACAAAAAAAAATCCAGGTGAAAAGTGCTAATATTTTGCATTTTTTCAAGGGATGAGATTCAGTTAAAAAAAATGGGGCAAG
>VFJV01000070.1 GCA_009885895.1 Gammaproteobacteria bacterium | reverse complement strand
ATAGCTGTATATTTCTTGGCAATTGATTTTGTAACATCCGTGTCTATCATGCGCGCATGATAACATACTTTTCAAAGTTGTAAAAGTTATATTTGCGCGCCTCCTTAGCACATTCGTTAACAGATTTCGTATTCCATCGACAAACAGAATGGGAATAGACAAAACCAATAGCCAATAGGTTAGCCGAATCAAGCTTGCATTATTTGCATCCTGCACATTAATGAACAGCCCCATCAGTTGTAGTGGCATAATAAACACCATCGCGGAAAATACTATAAACAGTAACAAATTTAATATGAACGCCGCTCTAAGATATTGTTTAATCAAATAGAGCTGACCACTCCCCCGGCTAACTGCCGTCAGAATTGACAATGCCTGAGCAATACCCATCACGACCATAATGACAAAAATCGTATATTGTGACACAATCTGCGCACTCGCCAGAGCAATAACACCTAAATAACCCATGAGATACGTGGATGCCGTTATTGCCCCTAATTCACCCAAGAACTGCAAACCAATATGGATGCCAACTTTATAGGCCTGTTTAATTAAACCCCGCTCATATAATTTCATTTGACTAAAAGATAGATATTGCCAGGCATAACTAAAGCGCATATAGATAATCAGCATCCCCAAAACAATAAGTTGTGCAATCAACAACGCGCAGGCGCTGCCTGCTAAGCCCATGTGAGCATGCCCGAGAATGAATTCATAGCTAATAGCAATGACAATGGGTACCGAAAAAAAGCTAAAAATCGTGCTCACCATGGGCTTTCCAATTCCATTATAGAATTGCCCCGCTGCGCCACACAACATGGTGGGTACAATGCTAAGGGCTGCATAATGAAAAAAATCCACTGTTAATGCAACGACTTCTGGGGACTGATTAAAAAAAGATAAAATAATGCTGCCATACCATAAAACCCCTGTTGCCGGAAGACCCAAAATGAAACTCAGCCAAAATCCGCTCACTAAAGTATTTGTCACCATTTTTTTATCGCCTTCAGCATGAAATTTACCGATTAAAATACTGACCGAGTAAAGACTTGCAACCGTAAATGCACGCACGGTGATATAGCTAATGTTGGCAATCGCAAATGCCGCGAGTTCAGCTTTTCCTAATTTTCCCAGCATCATTGTAACAAAAAATGTAGGTAAAACCCAAAGTAAATTGGTGGCACTCAGCGGTGCTGCGTATTTTACAATGCGTTTTACTAACACCCACAAGGGTTCATTTTGATTCATGCCTCTTTTCCTCAACCCAGCTCTCATTATCCAATGATACTATTTCTATGAGAAAATTTCATTCTTCTTTTCCTCAAATGGCCTGCCGTCATAAAATAATTCAATTTTAGAAATAAGCTGATCCTTAAACTCCATCAGAACAGCGGCTCTAAGTTTAGCAATAGGCTCAGAAAACATAAAATCATAGGCAAACATAACGTGATTGCCTGAAGCAAATTTGGAGCGCATTTTAATATCGCCTAAAATTTGACTCAAATTTTCCGCAGCAGAAACTACCGCTTCTTTTCCAAATACCTCATCAAGCGGGCTAATAAGATGAACCTCTGGATGTAGACATCCTCCCATCGCAGCAAAATTCTTCTGTAACATGTGATGATAATAGCTTTCAGCAAGCGCTAAATTTTTGTCATCTTCATAAGTACTTGTATTCATAAAAGATCTCCGTTATAGTGTAGACACGCAAACAGTATAATATAAGGGCCCTGATATGTCAACTGCTGAAGATCTTAATGTGACAGGATTGTTGGGCTATACACTTAAACAGACACAGCATGCTTTGCGCCTTCACATGGACAAAGCACTAAAAGCCTTAGATCTGACCACACCTCAATACGCAGTTCTAGCACAATTAGAGTTAAAACCAGGCATATCCAATGCGACCTTAGCCCGCGCCTCATTTATTACCCCACAAACCATGCATGGTATCGTTTCCAACCTAGAAAAAAGAAAGCTCGCAAAACGAAAAAACGACCCTCAGCACGGCAGGATCCTTTGCACTGAATTAACAAAACAAGGCCTGAACCTTGTTCAAAAAGCACATAAAATCATCCTTAATGTAGAAGCCAGCATGACCTCTACAATGACTGAAAATAATAAGACACTCCTGGAAAAGTTGCTTATTGAGTGCTTTAATAACCTAAACGGGATGGAGCAGGCAAAAGACCAGTGAATTTTAAACATCATAGAGCCCACTAACGCTTGACAATTTAGTAAATTATGATATAATATCTATATTTACTATTTAAGGGGGATAATTTAATGTGGTCAAAAACGTATAGCAAAACATTTCAAGGCATCAAAAAAGAAAACATCTGGCGTATTTGGACCGATGTTAATAATTGGTCAAAATGGCATGGTGATCTAGATTACTGCAAAATGGAGGGTCCTTTCGAAGTAGGCAATCATTTTATGCTAAAACCCAAGGGTGTAAGCGCTGTCAAAATCGTGTTAACTGAAATTAAGGTCGGTCATAGCTTCACCGATTGTACTTCTTTTCCTGGCGCTAAAATGGTTGACACCCATGCGGTGGAAGAAACTACCGAAGGCTTAAAATTAACGAATACGCTGGTCGTTACAGGGCCTCTTAAATGGTTGTGGATAAAACTGGTGGCACAAAACGTTGCTAATACCGTGCCTGATGAAATGGAAGCCTTGGTCAATCTGGCGCGCGCTAAACATGACTAAGCAGCTACCCTTTGGCTTTGAGAAACCCGAAGACAGCCCTGGTTTTTTATTGTGGCAAACCACTTTAACCTGGCAGCGACACATTAAAAAAGCCCTAGAAGTCTACGAACTTTCGCATCCTCAATTTGTCATTATGGCATTATTGCTGTGGTTTCAAACGCATCATTATGATACCACTCAAATTCTAATTGCCAACTGGTCTAAGCTGGATAAAATGACGGTATCTACAGCTTTAAAAAAGTTGGTGTTGCTAGGTTATGTCCATCGTATGGAACATGAAACAGATACCCGCGCGAAAAGCGTTTCACTGACTTCTAAAGGTAAAGAGCTGGTGCGAAAATTAGTACCTCTAGTGGAAGAGATTGATGCAATGTTTTTTTCTAAAACTTCAGTAGCAGAGCAAAAAAGCCTTATTCGTATTTTAAAAAAATTAACGTCTGAAGTGCAAGATGCATAAAATAACCGTATGCGTTCAAGTATAGACAGTGTATACTATACAGAAATAGTGAGCCATAAAAACAGGTCGCACTAAAACCTATTATGTGCGTTTAGCCATATTATCCAATTTAGACGAACTAGAGGATACCTATATCGCATTACATCGACTTGAAACACCAGGGAAACAATGGCCATTAGACGATCTGGAGAAAGAGCTTGACCTGGATAGTTAGGTGGGATGAACGCGCTAGAAAAGAGTTGCGAAAACTAGATAAAAAACTGCAGAAGGATGTTCTTGATTATTTCAGAGATCGTATTGTAACGGAGGATGATCCACGCCGCTTCGGCAAAGCCTTATCACATGGCTTGGGTGGTTTATGGCGTTACAGAATACAAAACTGTCGGCTTGTTTTTCAGAACCAAGATGAAACATTGATCGTACTCGTCATTAAGGTCGGAGATCGCAAGGAAATTTATAAGTAACGCTATGGATAAAAAACTCGCTAAAAGTGCACAAGAAATCTTAGCACAACTGATTAAACCCCCTAAACTAAACCGCGGCGATAAGGTTGCGGCAATTACCCTTTCCTGGGGCGGCCCAGGCAGCTTTCCTTATCGCGTTGAAATTGGAAAAAGACGACTTGAAGAAATCTTTGGGTTACAGGTGGTTCCTACACCGCACGCCCTTAAAAGTGCTGAATGGATTTATAAAAACCCTGCGGCACGAGCAGATGATTTAATGGCGGCATTTCTAAACCCCGGCATTAAAGCCATCATTTCCACTATTGGCGGCGATGATTCCATGCGCCTAATACCTTTCATTGACTTGAATGTCATAAAGAAAAATCCAAAAATATTTATGGGGTTTTCTGATACCACAGTAACTCATTTTATGTGCCTAAAAGCAGGCTTAAGCTCCTTTTATGGCCCAGGAATTATGACGTCTTTTGCTGAAAACGTTGCCATGCATAACTATACCATTCAAGGCATTCTTAAAACCTTATTTTCAAGTGACGTCATTGGCCCCATCCCATACAATACTGAAGGTTGGACCAATGAATTACTGGATTGGTCTGATGAACGCAATCAAAATATACGACGGGGAATGCAACCACCTACAGAGTGGAATTTTATTGGCAATAAACAAGCTATTTGCAGAGGCAGACTCCTCGGCGGTTGTCTTGAAGTGTTGCAATTTTTAAACGGCAGTGCGCTATGGCCTGATTTATCGATGTGGGATCAGGCTATCCTTTTTCTTGAAACTTCAGAAGAAGGCATAGAGCCTATAGCAGTCACACGGTTTATGCGAAATTTGGCGGCCCAAGGTATCTTAAGCCGTTTAAATGGTATATTATTTAGCAAACCTGGTGGGAAAGCTATGACAAGCGCACAATTTCCTGAATACGATCAAGCTTTAGTTAAAGTATTTGAAGAGTATCAGATACCGCTTATTCCCATCGTCACGGGCATGGATTTTGGTCATTCAAGCCCTATGTGGATACTGCCTTATGGGGCTTTAGCTGAAATAAATCCGAATCAAAAAATAGTTTCTACTTTAGAAAATGCCGTAGGCGCATTTCCTAAAAACACTTAAAAAGATTATTTTTTCAATTCACACAATTCAATTTCATTACCATCTGGATCACGTAAATAGAATGAGTAAACCTTACCTTGAGCACCAAATCGTTCACCATAGCGATAGAGTTGAATACCATACTTAATAAAATAGATTATGCATTCTTCATAGTTAAAAGGATTTATTTTAAGGCAAAAATGTTCTAGATTATTATAGCTTTGACGCGCATAAGCCTTATTCTCAATAATATCAATAATGTTGTCCCCTGCACGTAATTGAGTTAGATGAAGATCCGGTTGTTCTCTTTCAATAGTACAACCCAAAATGTTGCAATAAAAATTTATTAGATTATCCGCTTTCTGCGTGTT
>VFJV01000099.1 GCA_009885895.1 Gammaproteobacteria bacterium | reverse complement strand
TAAAAGAACCGCTGAAATGGGCACCCTACGGCTTAAAAGAACCAATCCGGGTAAAGGGCGGGAACGTATAGAGATTTATGTGTCTGAGGTTAACTCACAATTTCATTGAATCCAGAAATAATCTCATCTACTTCTAACTCACTTAAATGGCTAATAGGGGCGCTCAGCCTTAAAATCGATAAAGCACGGATCTGACTAATTTTTACCCATGACGGTTGGGCTGTACCCGATTTTTGATTAAAAACATCATGGCTGATAATTAATACCGGTCTTTTACCCGATTGTTCATGACCTTGGGTAGGGTCTAAATTTGCCCATACAATATCGCCTCTTAATAATCTGGCCATTCTGTGAAATCCTGTGTTAATCCTTCTTCAGTCAACGCTTGTTCATTCGCACCATTTTATCGCATTCAGCTGCTAAACGACGATGTTCAAATTTCTCTACTTGTGCTTGCACAACAATTTGTATCGCTTGACTACGATTTTTATAGTATTTCTTTTTTATCAAACTGTCTAAACGCTGCAATAAGCTTGCATCAATGGTAATTGCAATTTTTGCCATATGTGTTGCCATTATCTCTTCTCCTTTATAGTCATACTTTAATCATACTTTATCAGGGAAGATATGTCACATAATATATTGTATTAATGCATTAAAAACATTAACACATGAAAGCACTCTGTTGACACTTGGTTTGTTAGCAGGCCTTATTGTTTAATGGTTCACCCTGATTAAAGCCCCCCTCTTAAAGCCCCCTCATTTTAAAAAGGGCTATATTCCCTATAAGTTTGGCTGTTCTACATTTAGACCCAACCTTGAATCTAAACCCCAAATAAGCGACAATGACCTCCTGCAGTTAATCGGAGCACTTTTTACCATGATATCCTATGATGAAATGGCCAATGCCATTCGCGCCCTCAGCATGGATGCCGTCGAAAAAGCCCAATCTGGACATCCTGGTATGCCTATGGGCATGGCCGATATCGCCACTGTTCTATGGAAAGACTTCTTAAAACACAACCCTAGCGACCCCAATTGGCTTAATCGTGACCGTTTTGTACTCTCCAATGGCCATGGTTCGATGCTGCAATATGCTTTATTGCACTTAACGGGGTATGACCTTAGTATCGATGACCTAAAAGCCTTCCGGCAACTGCATTCTAAGACGCCTGGGCACCCTGAACACGACTTAACACCGGGAGTGGAAACCACCACCGGTCCTTTAGGTCAAGGTTTGGCCAATGCTATAGGGATGGCCTTAGCTGAAAAGAATTTAGCCAGCCTTTACAATCGCCCCGGATTTAATCTCATCGACCATCATACCTATGTTTTTTTAGGCGACGGTTGCTTAATGGAAGGTATTTCGCATGAAGCCTCTTCCTTAGCCGGAACCTTAGGCTTAGGCAAGTTGATTGCCTTTTGGGATGACAATGGCATTTCCATTGATGGCCCCGTGCGCGATTGGTTTCGCGATGACACACCGGGTCGTTTCGAGGCCTACCATTGGCACGTCATTCGCGATGTCAATGGTCACAATCCTGAAGCCATACGCCGCGCTATCCTCGAAGCACAAGCCGAAAAAAATAAACCCACTTTAATTTGCTGTAAAACCGTGATTGGTTTTGGTGCCCCGCGCGTCGCCAACACCGCTAAAGCGCATGGTGCGCCCTTAGGCTCCGAAGAAATTGCCTTAACCCGCGAAAAATTGCGCTGGCATTACGCCCCCTTTGTTATTCCTGACACGATTTATAGCGCTTGGAATGCGTGTGAAAAAGGCGCTCGCTTGCAAAAAGAATGGCAAGATCTCTGGTCTTCATATGAAAAAGAGTTTGCAGCAGACGCTAAAGAACTCACGCAACGCTATCACGGAGCACCCTGTGCCGATTGGTTGGAACAAACCGAGGCTTATATACAAGCCTGTCAAGATAATGCCAATAAAGTCGCAACCCGTAAAGCGTCTTTAAATGCACTTAACGCCTATGCCCCTTTTTGGCCTAGCTTAATAGGCGGTTCCGCGGATTTAACTGAATCGAATTTAACCTGGTGGCAAGGAAGTAAATCCCTCACCGCCGAAAAACCGGCGGGAAATTATATACACTTTGGTGTGCGTGAATTTGCCATGAGCGCCATCGCCAACGGCATTGCGTTGCATGGCGGTTTTATACCCTATGTAGGCACTTTTTTAACCTTCTTAGATTATGCGCGTAATGCCGTGCGCTTATCCGCCATGATGCACCTACACGTCATTTACGTATACACACACGACTCCTTAGGTTTAGGCGAAGATGGTCCTACGCATCAACCGGTTGAGCACGCAACGATGTTGCGCATCACGCCACACATGTCCACCTGGCGGCCTGCAGATGAAGTCGAAACGGCAGTAGCCTGGAAAATAGCATTGCAGCGCAAGGATGGCCCCACGAGTTTGCTATTGTCCAGACAAGCCTTGCCGGGTTTAACGCGTACGGCCGAAACGCTAGCACACGTGGAACGCGGTGCTTATGTGATTTTCGACAGCCCATCCTTTCCTTCAGTGATTCTAATTGCCACGGGTTCAGAAGTTATATTGGCCATTAATGCCGCCAAAATCTTGCAAGAACAAGGCGTGAGTGCACGCGTAGTCTCCATGCCTTCGGCCGATCGCTTCGAAGCACAATCGGCTGAATATAAAGAAAGTGTGTTACCGCGCAAGGTGTTGCGTCGCCTGGCCATAGAAGCGGGCACCAGTGCATTTTGGTATCGTT
The DNA here is from genome assembly GCA_009885895.1 of Gammaproteobacteria bacterium. Taxonomy (GTDB): domain Bacteria; phylum Pseudomonadota; class Gammaproteobacteria; order UBA1113; family UBA1113; genus VFKP01. The sequence goes on along the minus strand of VFJV01000099.1, from coordinate 5,233 downwards.
ATGTGGGATTAAAAGGACGCGTCTTAGGACTAGACGAATTTGGCGTGTCGGCCCCTGCGCCAGACGCTTTTAAGTACTATGGATTTACTACAGATAATATCATCGCTCAAATTAATCTTTTATTGTCGGAGGAATTGTAATCATGGCTATACGTGTTGCTATTAATGGCTTTGGCCGCATTGGTCGTAATTGCTTGCGCGCCATCTATGAAATGAAAAAAGAAAATGACATCGTCGTGGTTGCTATCAACGATACCAGTCCCATAGAAACCAATGCGCATTTACTGCGTTACGATTCCACCCATGGCCGTTTTGCCGCGAAAGTACGCATCGAGAAAGAACAACTCGTTGTAAACGGCCACAAAATTATTTGCCTAGCGAATAAAAATGCCAGCGAACTCCCCTGGAAAGAATTGAACATCGATGTAGTCTATGAATGTACGGGCCATTTTACAGAGCGCAACATGGCAGAACAGCACTTAACAGCAGGTGCCCGTAAGGTTTTAATTTCAGCCCCCGCTAAAAATGCGGATGCCATGATCGTATATGGCGTCAATCACCAGACTTTGAAAAAAACAGATGTCATCGTTTCTAACGCATCTTGCACCACCAATTGTCTAGCCCCCGTGGTCAAAGTGCTGCACGATAGCATCGGCATAGAACAAGGTTTAATGACGACTATTCACGCGATGACCAATGACCAATCGCTGTTAGATGCAGGCCATAAAGATCTGCATCGTGCCCGCGCCGCTAACGCTTCCATCATCCCCACTAAAACCGGTGCGGCAGCGGCCATTGGCTTAGTATTACCTGAATTAAAAGGCTGTTTAGATGGTCTTTCCCTACGCGTCCCCCTTATGAATGTCTCTTTGGTCGATCTTACGTTCAACGCCAAACGCACTACAACCGTAGAAGAAATCAATCAAGTCTTAAAAGAGGCTACCCTTAAAGGACCTCTCAAGGGTATTTTGTGGTACAACGATGAACCTTTAGTTTCAATTGATTTTAACCATACTTCGGCCTCTTCTATTTTTGACGCCACACAAACGCGCGTCATTGGAAAACAGGCAAAAGTATTCGCTTGGTATGACAACGAATGGGGATTCTGTTGCCGCATGCTGGATACGTCTGTTGCCATGATGAACGCTTAAATAAGGAAATAATCATGTCTCATTTAAAAAGTTTGGCTACATTGGATATTAGAAACAAGCGCGTAGTCATACGCGAAGATTTTAATGTGCCGATGAAAAACGGGGCAATCGTTAATGATGCACGCATTGTCGCTGCATTGCCAACGATTCAATACGCGTTAACTCAAGGTGCCTCAGTTATTTTAATTTCGCATTTGGGTCGCCCACAAGAAGGCGTTTATGACGAAGCCTATACCTTAGCGCCTATAGCTGCGCGCCTTAGCCACTATTTAAAACAACCTGTCACCTTAGTGAAGGATTGGCATCATGGCTTTGCGATTAGCCCGGGCCAAATTGCTTTGTGCGAAAATGTGCGCTTTAGCATGGGTGAAAAAGCCAACGATGCGACTTTAAGTCAACAATTAGCGGATCTAGGCGATGTGTACGTAATGGATGCATTTGCCTGTGCTCATCGTGCCCAGGCTTCTACCCATGGTGCTTTAAGCAAATCCAAAGCGGCGTGTGCAGGCCCTTTATTGTGTGCGGAAGTTGCGGCATTAGATCGCGCCCTACTCAGCTTAGAAAGACCTTTTTTAGCCATTGTAGGCGGCGCGAAGGTTTCAACTAAACTCACCGTATTAGAAGCGCTCTTGGCTAAAGTGGATCACTTAATCGTCGGCGGTGGGATAGCCAATACTTTTTTAGCCGCACAAGGTCATGCCGTGGGGTGTTCTTTGTATGAACCAGACCTAGTCTTTCTCGCCAAAAAATTATTATCGCCTAAAATTATATTGCCCATCGATGTGGTTGTCGCCACAGAATTATCCGCTACGGCTAAGGCCACGGTTAAAAATTTAGAGGCAATAACAGCCGAAGATAAAATTTTAGACATAGGCCCTAAGACCATCGCCTTGTATCAATCCTACGTTACTAAGGCACGCACCCTTGTTTGGAATGGTCCAGTCGGTGTATTTGAATATCCTGCATTTTCGAAAGGCACACAAAATCTGGCAGAAAGTATCGCAAAAAGCACGGCCTTTAGCTTAGCAGGCGGCGGTGAAACCTTATCCGCCATAGAGAATTATCATTTAAACGATAAAATAAGCTATATCTCTACCGGTGGTGGTGCTTTTCTAGAATACCTAGAAGGCAAGAGTTTGCCCGCGATTGAATTGTTGCAAGAGTGATCGTAATATAGAAGATTGATGAGTTAGGCTTGAACTATAAAGTTGCACAGTAAGTTATAGTCCGCGGAGCTTGTCATTGCGAGCCAGTGAGCGCAGCGAACAGGCGCGGCAATCCAGGAAAATATTTAACGAACAAAAAAACTTTATTGACAGTAGGACTAATAAAGAAACGAGGTACTTATAAACCCAGGATTTTTACCCCTGGATTGCCGCGACCACTCGCTAGCGCTCGTGGTCTCGCAATGACGAGCTCCGTGCTAAATTCGTGGAGATCTCAGCGCTCACAATGACGACACAGAGGGAATAAATAGTTACTATAAAGGATAAATATTATGCGCAGAACCAAAATTATCGCAACCCTTGGTCCCGCCACCGATGATTTAAGCGTATTAACGCGTTTAATCACGGCTGGCGTAGATGCCGTACGCTTAAATTTTTCGCACGGTTCTGCAGAAGATCACCGTGCTCGTGTTACCCACGTGCGCCGTATTGCCTCCGAGCAAAAAAAGATACTCTGCATTATTGCCGATCTACAAGGACCTAAGATCCGCATTGGCTGCTTTAAAGCAGGTGCTTTAATTCTCAAAGACAAGGATCTATTCACCTTCGACGCGCTGCTAGATGAGAATGCAGGCACGGCAAAAAGCGTAGGTCTAACGTATAAAGATTTGCCCAAAGATGTCAGTCCCGGCGATACGTTATTGGTAGATGATGGTCGCTTGAGTTTCACAGTATTAGCCGTAAAAGATTCTCAAATTCAGTGTCAGGTATTAAGCGGCGGCACTATTTCCGATCACAAAGGTATTAATCGCTTAGGCGGTGGTTTATCGGCCGAATCGTTTACGCCTAAAGACAAAGAAGACATGCGCACCGCATTAAGTTTAGACGTAGATTATATCGCCATTTCGTTTCCACGTTCGGCCGAAGATATTCTCGCGGCAAAACGTCATATTGCCGATATGAAAGGCCACGCAGGCATTATCGCCAAAATAGAACGTCGCGAGGCTTTAGATCATATAGACGGCATTATTGAAGTCAGCGATGCCATTATGGTCGCGCGCGGAGATTTGGGTGTAGAAATAGGCGATGCCGCATTGCCCGCTATACAAAAGCAATTGATTAGCCAGGCGCGTGCTAAAAATAAGATTGCAATAACCGCCACCCAAATGATGGAATCCATGATCCATAGCCCCATTCCTACACGTGCTGAAGTCATGGATGTGGCCAATGCAGTGTTGGATGGCACCGATGCTGTCATGTTGTCGGCCGAAACATCTAATGGCGATGATCCTGTGCGTGTGCTCGAGGCCATGTCTAGAATTTGTTTGGGCGCAGAGCAACATCCTAAAACTTTAGTATCGCATCATCGTTTAGATAAGAAATTTTCACACACCGATGAAGCCATCGCCATGGCGGCCATGTATACGGCGAATCATTTATCGGTTAAAGCCATAGTCTGTTTAACGGAAAGCGGCTCTACCGCATTGTGGATGTCGCGTATACGTTCCGGCATTATTATTTTGGGTCTGTCACCACACGCTAAAACTTTGCGTAAAATGGCCCTATACCGCGGTGTGGTGCCTATACATTTTAGTATGGTGCATGAAGATCTAGATCATATAGACCGGCATGCTTTGCACTATTTACTACAACAGGCTTTCTTAAAGAGCGGCGATGCGGTCCTACTCACTAAAGGACAACACATAGGTGTGTTGGGTGGCACGAATACCTTGCAGATTTTAGTGGTTCCATAAACACATCATTCTATGAAGTTACACGACTCGCTATCGTACGCGGAGCTCGTCATTGGCTCGCAATGACAAAGTTCAGCGCACACCTAAAAGAATCCCTAGAAACAAAACTAACCCCAACCACTGATTATTCAAAAAGGCTAGGAAACAGCGCTTAGGCTCACAACGATAGGCTAATATCTGCTGATACACAAAAAGACCTGCACACACAGCACAGGCTAGAAAATAAAACCCCTGCAATTGCGCCAAGATCCCTACGTAAAACCACGCCCCTAAACTAAATAGCTGAAAAACGGCTACCCAAGCTCTATCGTAACGGCCAAACAAAATAGCACTAGAGCGTATTCCAATTTTAATATCGTCAGGCCTATCCACCATGGCATACCAAGTATCGTAAGCAATGGTCCATGCCACCGCACCTAGATACAACCACAAAGTTATTGCATTGACTTTATTCGCTTGTGCGGCAAAGGCCATGGGGATCGCCAAATACCAGGCTAAACCCAATATAGCTTGAGGCATAGGGAAAAAACGCTTAGTTAAAGGGTAAATCAAAGCCATAACCAAAGCCAAACAAGCCCATAAAAAGGCGGCTAGGTTTAAAAATAAGACAAGAATCAAACCCATTGTGCATAAAACGCCTAATAACAACCACGCTTCAAATGGCGTAACGCTGCCAGTCACCAAGGGTCTGTTGCGTGTTCGCTCCACCAATCCATCAAATTTTTTATCAGCTAAATCGTTGACCACACAACCCGCACTGCGCATGACCACCACACCTAAGGTAAATATAAGCCAATTCTTGAAAGAAGGCAGTCCCAACGCCGCTAACCAAAGTGCCCACCACGTTGGCCACAACAGCAATAATATGCCAACCGGTTTGTGTAACCGCATCAATTTAGCATAAGCAATCCATTTTTGTGTCATGACCGAATCCACCAAATTTTAGGGTTATTTTTAAAAAAATGATTACTCTAGAGTATACACCTTTTTGCTGTGGATGGACCAAAGGCTAATAAGGATCATGCCCGAAATAACTTCCCGATCTGATCTTCCATCCAGGGCTACCTTTGACCGTTTTTGTTTGAAAAAAATGCTTACATAGATCACTATGCGCGCATTTTTTTCAAACAAAAACAGTCAAATCTAGCGCCTGCCTGAAAGCC
>VFJV01000142.1 GCA_009885895.1 Gammaproteobacteria bacterium | reverse complement strand
TCCTCAGGATAAATAGCATAAACCAAAACCCAGTGCCCTCCCCCTAAGTTAACAGGAATAATAACTCTTCTCTTGGCAAACGCACCTACCGGACTTTCTCCACGCTCTTTATGATAAGCCGCCATGTTATCCCTCAAGGTGTTATGACCGTTTCCCCAATCAGTTCCTAACATTGGGTCCAAGAAAGCTACTTCAGGATGGTTACCTATATAGCGATCAAGCAAGACTATTATTTCATCATCACTGTACCAGTGCTTGCTTACACGATGTGCAGCATGACCCACCCGATTCATCATAGGGCCATTAAACCCAACCCTTTCTTCATGTTTTTCTAAAAATCCGCGGTGCCCTGGCGGGTAGCCTTTAACCTTAGGTCGATGTTTTTTCAAGTGCATTTTTTCTTTTCTCTTTCCTTTACCCCCGTCGTCTTTAGATTTGAAAAAATAACTGCTTTTGGATTTTTTAATGTTAGAATGTGGAAGCCATGTGCCTTCTGGGTCCGTTGGAGTTACACCTCTGGCCGTAGACGGGGCGCTGTGAGGAAAGCCTGAAAAAAAATCGTATGGACTTTTTGGAGTGATAATGCCTTGTGATTTCAAACAAGGGCTAATTACACTTTCAGAACGATTTGAAAAGCTGCTGGTGGTGTCAGCAGACTGTTTCCTAGGCTTTTCTTTTTTCTCAAACTTGCTCAGATCTAAGCTTAAACTATTTTTTTTCCCCATTGACAGACTCCCTTTGATGACAACCTAATGACACTCCATTGTTTTTTTACAAAACCCCTATTTCTTACGCTGCACATTCTGCAAAAAAATACTGACTTCTTGTGAATGGCGGTTATTAGATTGTATGGACTTAGCAAACGCAACACCATACACCACCTCTAATGTTAATGCTAAACCATACTCATCGCGATACCTTTCATACGTTTTTTCTAAGTGCTGCCATTGCCTTGGTGTCATTAACCCTTTATTCATGCCTTCTAAAAAATAAATTGGGCCTTGACGCAAGCTTAACATTAATTGCGAAAAATTTTTATAGTACACACTAAAATAGTCTGCATCCACAACCGGATTCTTAAATTGTGCCTGAAGCAATAAATCACCCCAATGGTGCATGTCGGTAAAAGAAGGAATATAGGGTTTATCCGATAGGGTTGAAAAAACATCTCGCAATTCTTTTAAAGAATCCGGCGCCAATACAGAAAACAACAGCACGCCATTTGGCTTTAGAACCCGCTGAATTTCGTGTATCAAGATTTCAGGTGCCACACACCACTGTAACAGCATATGGCAAAAAATAACATCCACAGACTCCGTTGCAAAGGGCAATAACTCCGCTCTAGCACACAGAGCTGATTTTTTTGCATCGCCTAACGCTTGCAATTGAGATAAGGCATAATCAACGGCAATCACTTTGGCTTCTGGATACAACTGCGATAAGGCCGCAGTAAACATGCCGCTGCCTGCACCCAAGTCCACAATAATTTTTGGTTCTAGCTTTAATTCCGGTAAACGCTGTACTAAATTTTCGCCCAAAGCTTTATTAACGGTGATAAAGTGATCGTTAGGGACTCTTTTTTGCTGAAACTCGGCGTAAATACGCTCTGGCTTTAGGGGAAATAAACTATTCATTTGTGTATTTTCAGTGTATGCTTAATAAAATTTATTGTCATGAGCCCTCTCTTAATGCTTAAATTCCTATGGCCCACACATTGTCTTATTTGTTTACAAACTGTGGCAGCCAGCCCCATCGAGCATTTATGCCTTCCCTGTTTTGACCTATTGCCCTGGAATACACCCGCTTGCACCCGCTGTGCACAACCACTGCCCATAGCACAGCCTTATTGTGCGCACTGTTTAAGCAAAGCGGTGCACCAACAACGCAGCACTATTTTATTCAACTACACCTCACCCATTAGCGATTGGATCCAGGCCGCTAAATTCGAAGCAAGCTTCCTGCATTGCCACTTGCTAGGCCAACTATTATCGCACACCTTGGCCCAAAGAAGCACACCCTGGCCAGAATGCGTCTTACCTATACCCTTGCACCCCCGTCGTCTACGGGCGCGAGGTTACAACCAAGCCATTGAAATAGCGCGTACGGTGTGTACTCGCTTTGGAATTCCTATGGATAAGCACTCGCTGCAGCGACACCGTTATCAACAACCACAAAGCCAATTACCCCTTAAAGAACGCAAAGGTAATGTGAACAATAGTTTCAAGTTACAACAACCTCTCTGTATTTCGCATATAGCCCTATTAGACGATGTCAGCACCAGCGGTAGCACCTTAGATGCGGCGAGTCGTGCCTTGCTCCTGCATGGACCTTTAGAACTGGAATATTGGTGTATAGCAAAGCCGTTTTAAGGTCCAGAAAATAGTTGCCTATATAACTAAAATTTGACATTTTTAGTTATATGTATGTAGGCAATCACATATCGTCAAAATAGAGACTTCTGAGGTTGAAAATGCACTTACTTTACGTACGCTGAAATCCGTAGCCGAGGCTTTTGATTGTACATTGGTTTATAGTTTTATTCCTAATTCTAGTTTAGAAAAAAACGTACTAAACCAAGCAAAGTTCTCTTGGGGCAATGCGGGTTATTTCTCTGAACCGTCAGCCATCCGTAAAGAATATATTCAGGCCCTGCGCACAGCAGATAAAGTAGCTATACATTATTAATTGCTTCTGTTAGGCAGTAACCAAAACCTAAATATCCTCTTTCAAAAAATGTCTTGCATTAGCTTTAGCTAAATTTGACGCAAAAAAACTAAGGATCATGCACGAAATAACTTCCCGATCTGGCTTTCAGGCAGGCGCTAGATTTGACTGTTTTTGTTTGAAAAAAATGCGCGCATAGTGACCTATGTAAGCACTTTTTTCAAACAAAAACAGTCAAAGGTAGCCCTGGATGGAAGAGCAGATCGGGAAGTTATTTCGGGCATGGTCCTAAGGGCAAGGCACGTTAAAAACCCACTTTTATATCCTGAACTCTACCAAGTCTGTATCTTCTCTCGATAATACTTAAGCTCAGCAATAGAATCACGGATATCGTCTAGAGCCAAATGCTTCGCATTTTTTTGCACCCCATCCAAAATTTCGGGACGCCAGCGGCGCGCCAATTCTTTAAGCGTGCTGACATCGATTTGTCTATAATGAAAATATTCCTCTAATTTTGGCATGTATTCGACTAAGAATCTTCTGTCTTGGCAAATAGTGTTCCCGCACATAGGTGATATCCCAGAAGCAATATGTTGTTTTAAAAAAGCAATGGTTTGCTCCTCAGCCTTCTGTTCATCGTAATGGCTAGCGCGCACTCTATCGACCAGCCCTGAGCCTTGATGTTGCCGCACATTCCATTCATCCATCCGCGATAGCACCGCGTCACTTTGATGAATGGCAATTACGGGCCCTTCGGCCAATATATTCAATTCTTTGTCGGTGATGATGGTGGCAATCTCAATAATGCGGTCAGACTTCGGCTGTAAACCCGTCATTTCCAGATCGATCCAAATTAAGTCTAAGCCTTCTTGTGGCATGGTTTTATATCCTTAGTCAGTGGCAAAAAAGACAATCTTAACGATTAAACGACGTAAATACAAGAAACAGTCTTCTCCAATATGAAATGAGCGTAATCATGTCACTGTTGCCGCCGGTCACATTTTCTATTCTACATCCAGTACTCATTTGCTCGCAATGACGAGATCGGCGTGCGAAAGTGGTTGTTGCGGAAGTTTAGTAAAACGCTCGGCTCTTAAAGAAGTAACGGGATCTTTTCGTAGGGGCAGGCCCCCGTGCCTGCCCTAGATGGGC
>VFJV01000128.1 GCA_009885895.1 Gammaproteobacteria bacterium | reverse complement strand
TTAATGGCCCGGCCAGTCGGAGCTGAAGCCGTAATTGATGCAAATGATTCGAAATCAGGCCTATTTTTGCTAATGCATTATTCTATTCAATCTGCTGCGGAAGATGAGATGAAATTCGAGTAAAGGCACAAGAAGGCATCGGTAGGGCTTTATATTGCTATCTTGTAGACCGTGAAATAGTTATATTAGCGGCGTTTATCAAAAAAACACAGAAGACGCCTCTAAGAATTATCGAACTAGCCAAAACCAGAATGAAAGAGGTGAAATTATGAACAGAAGAATAAGCCATGCTGAATTTAAAAAAGAGCTGCTTAAAGATAGAAAAATTGTCGCGGAGTACGATGACTTGGAAGAGGAATACCAGCTTGTTCGACAAATGTTACGCATAAGAAACGAAAAAGGATGGCTCTATGTAGAATAGAGCCTTTTATGCTTATAGTGAAGACGGGCCTGTTAAGCAATCCGACATGGGGAATGGAACCGTATGCACGGTACCAGACAAAACCAAAGCAAGTATGACTTCCGTTATGTACCGCATTGGCGGCACTAAATTCAAAATAAATGACCTAACCCAAGTGAGAACTTTTGATTTAGCGACTGCCGGTAAAAATAAAAAGTCTGAAGTCATCCAAAATTACATACACTTTGCCATACAACAAGACATTGCAATTACAGAACTAGAAAGGTACAAAACAAAAAGAGAAAAAGATACCAGCGAGCACAAAGTTCCACGCTGTTTTTCAAGTTTTTTTAAGGCCATAAGCCCCTCTTTACTGGGCGTTTCCAAAACAGATAAACTTGAAGCGGCTGAAAAAATAACGGATTGGTTAAAAGCCTCGAAAAAAGAAAGCTCTCCGCCTTTAACGTTAACGCCCAAAGACATCAAGGCCTTAACCGATGGCGACTTGGGAAAGACCATAGCAAAAATAGCCAAAACAGATCCCGTGTTCAAAGTAGCATTCAACAACGCTAAAGCCCATCCAAACTGCATGCACCGCAGCCTAACTAAACCCTAAGCCGCGCTTAGACTCACCCCGGGGGGCGTTTACCCCCGG
>VFJV01000095.1 GCA_009885895.1 Gammaproteobacteria bacterium | reverse complement strand
CGCGATCGTCGTCAACGCAAGCGCGATTTTCGTGCGCTGTGGATTGTACGTATCAACGCTGCAGCCAGAGAATTTGGCTTAACTTACAGCCAATTTATGAATGGTTTAAAGAAAGCGGCGATAGAGATCGATCGCAAAGTGTTAGCAGAATTGGCTGTGAATCAAAAAGAAGCGTTTGCAGCGATTGTAGAGCAATCTAAAGCTGCCTTGGCAGAAGCTTGATTTTTTATGCAGTCTTTTGACGACATTCTGAAAGAAGTACGCGAACAAAGCACAGCGGCTACGGATTTGGCCGCGCTAGAGCAAGTTCGCGTACATTTTCTAGGAAAAAAAGGCGTTGTCACCGAGTTAATGAAAACCATGGCTACCTTGGCGCCCGCAGAACGCCCAGCGTATGGACAAAAGGTGAATGATTTAAAAGTCGCCATTCAATCTCTATTACAAGACAAACAAGAACGACTACAAGAAAGGGCTTTAAATGCAGCGCTAGAAAATGAAGTCATCGATACCTCTTTACCGGGACGTGGTGTGGGCATAGGCCATTTGCATCCAGTCACACAAACACGGTTGCGACTAGAAGCTTTTTTTAGCAGTATGGGTTTTGATATCGTTTCTGGTCCTGAAATTGAAGATGAATATCATAATTTTGATGCCTTGAATATTCCGGCGCACCATCCGGCGCGCGCTTCACACGATACCTTTTATTTAGAAAACGGGTTTTTATTGCGTACGCATACATCTCCTGTGCAAATTCGTTATATGAAAACGCATAAGCCGCCTTTTCGTATGGTAGCACCGGGGCGAGTGTATCGCTGCGATAGCGATATGACACACACCCCGATGTTTCATCAACTGGAAGCCTTGTTGGTAGACGATCACAGTACTTTCTCGGATTTAAAAGGCTTATTACAATCCTTTCTAGAAGCCTTTTTTGAGCAAAGCGTTGTATTGCGTTTACGCCCGTCTTATTTTCCTTTTACCGAGCCTTCTGCTGAAGTGGATATACAATGCGTAAAATGCAAGGGCGAGGGGTGTAGGACCTGCAGTCAATCGGGCTGGTTGGAAATATTAGGCTGTGGTATGGTACATCCAAACGTATTGGCCAATGTGGGCATAGACAGCGAACGATACAGTGGTTTTGCCATAGGCATGGGCATTGATCGCTTAACGATGCTGCGCTACGAAATTCCCGATCTGCGGCTATTATTTGAAAATGACATTCGCTTTTTGCAGCAGTTTTAAGGAATAAAATCATGAAATTAATGATACTAGGCTGTCCTGGAGCGGGTAAAGGAACACAAGCCCAATTTATTTCCCGCGATTATCATATTCCACAAATTTCTACCGGCGAAATGTTGCGACAAGCAGTCACTCAAGGCAGTGAGCTAGGCCAAAAAGCAAACGTTATTATGCAAGCGGGGAAATTAGTACCCGATGATTTGATTATCGATTTAGTCAAGGTGCGTATTAGCGAAAAAGATTGTAAGAATGGATTTATACTCGATGGTTTTCCGCGCACCCTACCTCAAGCAGAAGCCTTAATCGATGCGGCCATTGCTTTAGATGTCGTATTAGAAATTAGTTTAGAAGATGAAGCAATCGTCCATAGAATGAGTGGCCGTCTAGTGCACGCGGCTTCTGGGCGCGTGTATCATAGCGAATTTAATCCCCCTAAAGTACCCATGAAAGACGATGTTACCGGCGAGGCGCTGATACAACGCGACGACGACAAGGAAGAAACCGTGCGTAAGCGCATAGACGTGTATCACGCGCAAACAAAACCTCTCATCAATTTTTATAAACATTTCCCGAGCAATGCGCGTGTTGCCGCTCCTAAATTCTGTCAAGTGTCGGGCTTAGGGACAGTGGAAACAGTGGCGGCGCGTATTCATGAGCATTTAGTGCAAAAAAACATCTTAGCGTAAGCGAGGCGTCATTTTAAATAAAAAAGGATTTATGTCAAAATGACCTCAAAAACAAAGGTCGGCTATGGACTGCAGGAATGCCCTATATCCAACAGCATGGACGATCACCTCAACATTGAGCCTAGATTTGTGGATAAAATTTTTGATGTTATCAACGATCAATCCATGAGCAAAATGACGATTGCCATAACGGGCGAATGGGGGTCAGGAAAATCTTCTGCGATGAATTTACTGCGCAATAAAATGAACGCAGATAAAAACAGGGTTATTAATTTTGAACCCCTATCAGAAGCACAATTTGAAATAGCGGACATTATTAAACTTTTTTATCTTAAACTGTACAAAGAGTTGCCTGAGAAGGCCATTAAAGAAATTATCAAAAAATGTTTGAAAAGCATGGCGCTGCTTTCAGGACAGATGATAGGCGTAGATGTTGTTCCGATTTTAGATTTATGGGAAGAAGAAAAGCCAAAGGATTTTTCAGAGCAAGCCAAAGAATTGAATGACATTTTAAAAGCGCATCATTATAAACTCTATATCTTTATAGACGAGATTGACCGTCTCCCCGCGAATTACATCATTAATTTCCTGCTGTTTTGCCGTATCGTAGAGTCTTTTGAAGGGATGGTTTGCATCGTTGGAATCGATTACGAGCAAGCCATAAACAAATTAATGAAAGAAAGATCCTTAGGTCTAGAAGACTACGCGCTCGCCACCAGTTATGTGGATAAATTATTTCAGGTAAAATACCACGTTCACCATAGTCTATTACAAAAAATTGAGTTTACACGTTCTATATTGTCTCAAATGGAGCTGGACGATTTTATAGATTTAAACCAGGAAGATGGCTATACCGGCATTATTGATTATTTATCCACGCCTAGACAAATAAAAAAATGGACTATCGCCATAAAGCTCAATTACGCCATCATTAAAACCTTGGGCGTACATAAAATGGATTTTTTAGCATTTATTGCAGCAACCATAAAACATCCCATATTCACCGATTATCTGTCGAAATATGCGATGACCTTTTTATTCCACAAAAAACACGGACTTGCTTGCTTTATTCAAGATCATTATGGCATTAATTTTAAAGAAATGGAAGACGATAATAAAATCATAGCAGCCAGCATGGGGTCGAAGTCTAAAGAAGGCAATCATATGCTCGAAAAATTCATGAAAATCTTGAGCGTTCAGGAGGTGGATGATATCCGGGCCCATGCGTATATTATGAGGTTTTTAGAAAATGTGCAGCCTTCTTTAATTGCGTCGTGGGTCGAAGGGTTTTCGGATGAAAATACAATGGCACTGTGCAATAAAATTTTTAGCCCAAAAACAAAGGCGATTTTGGAGCCACTTGAAAATGAATAATAACGAAATTTCTTCAAACTTTAAGTTAACGCTTTTCGGTAATCCCGTACTGCACAGTAAGTCCCCGTGGATCCATACACGCTTTGCGGCGCAATTTAGCGGTTTAAACGTGGATTATTCCAAAACGGAATCGCCATTGGATGCCTTTCCAAAAACTGTATTTGCTTTTCGTGACAGCGGTGGAAACGGCGCGAATGTGACCGTGCCTTTTAAGGAACAAGCCTATCCTCTTTGCGATGAACACTCAGAACGTGCACAAATCGCCAAAGCGGTGAATACGTTAAAATTTATGCCAGATGGTTCAATCTATGCTGACAACACCGATGGCATAGGATTTATACGCGATGTGCAGCATAACCATGATTATGTTTTAACGGGCAAAAGAATATTGCTATTAGGAGCAGGCGGCGCTACTAGAGGTTTATTATATCCGCTATTGCAGACGAAACCGCACAGTGTTGTGATAGCCAACAGGACCTTAAGCAAGGCGCAACATGTAGTAACTGAATTCTGCCAGTATGGGAGTATTTCGGCAAAAAGGTTTAAAGATTTGAAAGCCGAATTCGATGTAATGATCGATTGCACGAGTTTTGATTCCTGGCCATTGCCTATCCCTAAAGATATCTTTCAACAGTGCGCTTTAGTATACGATCTAAAATACAGTGACAAACCTACGCCTATTTTAGAGCGCGCAATACACTACGGCGTGAAACAGTGTTTAGATGGTTTTGGCATGTTGGTAGAGCAGGCGGCCGAATCATTTACGCTGTGGACCGGCTTTCAGCCCAATACGGCCACAGTGCTAGAAGAGTATAAAACAAGGTAAACAAAATTTTTTGCAAACGCAAAAAAAATCAAATAAAGCCTGTTACTTTCTCTTTTTATTTGTTATGATGTGTGTGCGGGGGATTAAAACCACGCACAAGAAAGGCAACCTTGAGTACTCGCGTTCGGTCACACAAACTCAAAGTTGCACGATTGTTCAGTCGCCCCCTTGGCATGGTCAAAACACGCCAAAGGGACTAACTTGAACCTTATAAAACTAAGGAAACAAGCTAATGCAAAGTATACCGCATCGTCGCCGCCGTTTACAGCGGCCATTTCTTGCTCACCATAAAGAGCCGCATAGTGCACCAATTATACTCACTTTCTCGGCCTTGGGCTTCAAAACGAGAAAAATGAGGACTAATCGGGCTTTAAAAAGTTTTAAGATCTTACTATCCGTAGCCTAGCACACGCTTAGCCACGTTTTATTAGGGAGACTCTTATGCAAAACTTTTTGAGGTGTGCATTGCGCGCCCCTTATGGTGGGCATGGCCCACCGATTTTAAACCCGCCATTTATGTGCAAAATGGATTATTTTGTTAAAAATTTGTGTCTCAATCAGGAGAAGAGTGTGATTTTATCTTTTTTAATTGGGTGCTTTCGTAAAAAATGGAGAAGCAAAATGCTAGTGTTAACACGACGTAAAGAAGAAGCCATTATTATTGGCGATGATATTAAAGTAAGCGTTTTAGAGATCTGCGGTAATCAGGTAAAATTAGGCATACAGGCGCCTAAAGAGATTACGGTGTACAGAGATGAACTCTACCTTAGGATCCAAAAAGGCTTACCTGAAACCAGTGAGTAGTGTGTTTTTAACCTGGGCGGTCTACAGGTCGCCCGGGTTATTCTAAGGGGTGAAATGTCGTAGATGCTTTTTTCTTGCAAAGGGTTTACAATCCACTGAATCAATGGAGATACAAGGAAAATACCATGATCCATGAATTAACAGTGCAAAATTTTGACGAAACACTCGATCAGCATGAAATGATTATAATTGATTTTTGGGCTCCTTGGTGCCAGCCTTGCTTGGCCTTTAAACCTATCTTTGCGCGTGTGGCAGAGCAGTTTCCTACGCTTTGTTTTGCCAGTATCAATGTGGAAGCAGAAAAGGCTCTGGGTACAGATTTTAACGTGCGGCAAATCCCTCTCATTATGATTTTACGGCAGCGTGTAGCGTTGTTTTCAGAAGCGGGCACTCTAACTCAGGGTGCATTGGCCGATTTAGTACAACAGGCTTTAGATTTAGATATGAGCGCCTTACAGGCAGCAGAAGCCAAGCACAACGATGAAATATAAATGAAAACAGGCGTTATTTTAGCCAATTTGGGTACGCCCACAGCCCCCACCAAGAAGGCAATACGCGAGTTTTTAAGGCCGTTTTTGCGCGATAGGCGCGTTATACAAGATATCCCAGCATGGTTATGGCGTATTATCCTAGAAGGCTTTATTTTGCCCTTTAGGCCCAAGAAACTAGCTCATAATTATCAGAAAATTTGGTTAGATGATGCTTCGCCTTTGTTGCTGTATAGTCGGTTACAACAAAGAGCCTTGGCTTTTTGCCTAGAAACAGACGATATTACCGTGACTTTTGCCATGACCTATGGCGAGCCTTCCTTTAGCACTGCATTGGA
Source organism: Gammaproteobacteria bacterium (assembly GCA_009885895.1). Classification (GTDB taxonomy): domain Bacteria; phylum Pseudomonadota; class Gammaproteobacteria; order UBA1113; family UBA1113; genus VFKP01. The sequence continues at coordinate 3,647 of VFJV01000095.1, read as the reverse complement.
TACTTTAAAAGCGGCCGCTTGTGAGCGTATTATCGTGATCCCCTTGTATCCTCAATATTCCAGCACCACCACTGCCGCGGTGTTCGACGGTTTAGCACGCGCTTTTGCCGATAAAATGGTACTACCTGAAATAGTTTTTGTAGCCAATTATCATCGTCATCCGTTGTACATTCAGGCCATCAGCCGCAGTATTACACAGTATTGGCAACAGCATGGCCGCGGCGATTTATTATTATTTTCATTTCACGGTATTCCTGTATCCTATTGCGAACGCGGCGATACTTATCCTGAGGCTTGTGTGCAAACAGTGGCGGCGGTGGCACAAATGTTGCAATTAAAACCCACCGAATACGCTTTGAGTTATCAATCGCGTTTAGGCTATAAACCGTGGTTACAACCGTATACCATTGAATTTGTAGCGCAACAGGCGCGCGCGGGGCTTAAACGCATAGCTGTGATTGCGCCTGGTTTTGCCACAGATTGTTTAGAAACCTTGGAAGAATTACAATTGCAAAATAAAGCGGTGTTTTTAGCCGCGGGTGGGGAGGCGTTTCATTATATTCCGGCTTTAAACGACAGCACAGATCACATTGCTTTGTTGGCAGAGCTGGTGCGGGAACGTCTGTAGGGCTTTAACCCCCTGGAGGTTTCGGGGTAGGGGTGCTGATATTCTGATTTTGATTCATTAATTGTTTTTTATTCGCTAATTGCAACTCCAATTCTGGACGTGAATTCGGATTTTCTGCGGTATCAGCAGAAACATTTGGGTCGCGCCCGGTCATTTTAGACGTCAGCGGATGTCTTGGAATATTGGTTGGATTGTTTCCGGCTGAAGTAGTCCTTTTGGGCAGGGTTTCAGTGGCAAATCTGGCTAACATCCCCTGAATTTTAGTGCGCAAACGGTCGACTAATTTTTTATCGTTGTATTTCTTGCGTTCTTCGCGCCGTATTTTTTCTATGGGATCAACGGGCTCGTTGCTATTTACTTTTTCCACCGTGGTTTTTAGTGGCTTCTTTTTTCCTGGCGGGCTAGAATTTGTTTTCGCTTGTTTTTTTTGAAGCCTTTTTTCTTTGCGCTCTTTCAGTGCTGCTTTGATGTCAATGATATTTGTGCGTGTATCATCCGCGCGTTTGGGATCTTTTGGATCGGGCAGTAGAGGGCCTTTGGGAGGTTTGAAATCGTCGCTCATGGTACACCTTAGGTTGCGCTATTTTAATAAGATGCAAATCAGTACGTAGGGACAACCCCCTGTGGTTGCCCATGTTAGGGCAGGCACGGGGGCCTGCCCCTACCGATTTATCATATCTTCTTTGTCAATTATACCATAAAAAAAGGCGGCCAAAGCCGCCTTTTCAGAGCATACGATGTGGTTTTAGACAACCATATCTTTTAACTTTTTCAAGGCTTTGATTTTCACCACATTACGGGCTGGTTTGGCCTTGAACATGGTTTCTTCACCGTTAAAGGGGTTGATGCCTTTACGAGCCTTGGTTGCGGGTTTACGCACGACTTTAACTTTCAACAAGCCTGGCAGCGTAAATTCGCCCGCAGCCTTGCTTTTGATAGAGCCATTGATGATGTCGGCCAAACCGGAGAATACTGCAGCAACTTGTTTTTTGCTAATTTCAGCAAATTCAGCCAAGGTTGCCAATAGTTCCGTTTTGGTAGGGGCATCTTTATAGGTTTTATTCAAGCTAGCGGGTGCAGCTTTACGTGCTGCAGGCTTGGCTTTGGTGGTTGCTTTGACACTGCGCGTGGCTTGTTTAGCTTTAACTGCAGTTTTCTTAACCGCTTTCCCGGCGGATTTTTTGGGTGTTGGTGCCATGTTTATTTCCTCAATTCAGTATGTAAATGACATTATAGATACTTCCCTACTTAACCTACAAACAAGAAACCGATGCGAGGCAAGTAGATACACAAGAAAATAAGATATCATATTTTTAAAGCATGTATAGGGGTTTTATGAAAAAAATCTCTTTTTTTATAGCTTTTTTCCGATTATGGGGGTGTTTTTGGGGAAAATGAGCCCAGGCGACTTGTTCAAAAGAGGATTCTAGTTTACAATGGTGGATCTTTGCAGCCGCGTAGAGTACAAAATTTAAACAGATTCTGTATTTCTTTACAAAATGGCATGATCCGTAGTTGTTATTTTAAGAACCATGATTAGGAGTGTACAGTATGCTTGATAAAGCACAAAAAAATGAAATTATCAGTCGATTTCAGCGTAAAGAAGGAGATGTAGGATCCCCTGAAGTGCAAATCGCCTTGTTGAGTGCCCGTATCCGTGGCTTACAACCCCACTTTGCGGTGAATAAGAAAGATCGCCATTCCCGTAGAGGTTTGTTGAAAATGGTGTCTAGGCGTAAGAAATTACTGTCTTATTTGCTCAAAACCGATAAAGCGAAGCACCAGAAATTGATCGGTGAATTGGAAATACGCGGCTAAGCCGCCTTAAAAAGGCATTTATAAAAGAGGTTAAATTTGTGAGTATTGTAACGAAATCCTTCCAATATGGAAGTCATGCGGTCACCCTGGAAACAGGTTTAATCGCAAAACAAGCGACTGGTGCGGTAACGGTGCGTATGGGCGATACGGTTATCTTGGTGACGGTGGTTGGTCAGAAAGAGTCCACTGTAGAAAGGGACTTTTTTCCGTTAACCGTGAATTACATTGAAAAAACCTATGCTGCCGGCGGTATTCCTGGGGGATATTTCAAGCGCGAAGGGCGTCCTACGGAACGCGAGATTCTGTCTTCTCGCTTAATCGATAGGCCATTAAGACCCATGTTTCCTGAAGGCTTTAAACAAGAAGTGCAAATCGTTGCGACTGTATTGTCGGTTGATCCCGACATGGTTGCTCCCGATGTGTTGGCTCTTTTGGGTGCTTCTGCGGCCTTGGCCTTGTCTGGAATTCCTTTTCACGGTCCTGTTGCTGCGGCCAGAGTGGGTTATGTGAATAACCAATATGTTTTGAATCCTTCTAAAGAACAGCTGATTGAGTCTAAATTAGACCTAGTGGTAGCCGGTGCTGCCGATGGTATCCTAATGGTGGAATCAGAAGCCAAAGAATTATCCGAAGATCTTATGTTGGGTGCGGTGATGTTTGGTCATCAACACATGCAAATCGCGATTGAAACTATCCGTGAATTAGCCAAAGAAGCGGGCACGGTAAGTTGGCAGTGGACTGCAGCGAGTGCCGACACCGGCTTAGTGGCTTCAATCGAAAATCAGCATTATGCTGCGATTGTCGGTGCCTATGAAATTGTAGACAAGAAAGTGCGACATGATAAGCTGGCTGTGATTAAAACGGCTATTCAGTCCGAATTTGCCATTGAAGGCGATGATGCACGTAAAAAAGCAATAGGTAAAATCATTGGCGATCTAGAAAGCCGTTCGGTGCGTGAAAAAGTATTGGCGGGTGGTCCGCGTATCGATGCGCGTGCATTGAATGCCATACGTCCTATCTCTATTCAAACGGGTATATTGCCTCGTACACACGGCTCAGCCTTGTTTACGCGTGGTGAAACGCAAGCTATAGTCGTTACTACTTTAGGTTCGGGTAAAGATGCGCAGCTGATAGACGATTTAGATGGCTTACGTAAAGAAACCTTTATGTTGCATTACAATTTCCCTCCATATTCCGTAGG
>VFJV01000112.1 GCA_009885895.1 Gammaproteobacteria bacterium | reverse complement strand
AGCCAATAAAAAATCTTGGTCTAGAAAGGCGGGTTTGAATAAAGCGTCATCGTAAGAATCGGCATTGGCTTCTAGGGTTATGTCTTTATTCTTTTCCATGGTTATCCTCTTTAGATAAATGCACCGTTAATTGTGGGAAGGGGATAGTGATTTTTGCAGCATCCAAACTGATTTTGAAGCGTTCCAATAAGTCATATTTAATTTGTGTATAAAAATCTTTCTCCACCCACAAACGTGCGATGAGTTGTATGGCGTTGTCGCCTAGATTTTGTACCAACACCATAGGCGGCGGCTCCTTTTGAGTTTGGTCATTGACAGCCATTTCTTGCAATAAAATTTCGCGTGCTTTTTTGATATCGGCGTTGTAATCGATGCCTACAGGGATATCCAAACGGCGCATGCTATTATGTGTGTAATTGGTGACAGAATTGGTAACGAGTTGGTTGTTTGGAATAAATAACGCTTCGTTGCCTCGGGTATTTAATACGGTCATAAATAAATTAATTTCGGTCACGGTGCCGCTGGCACTTTGAACATTGATGTAATCGCCCACCTTGAAGGGCCGTAGAAAAATCAGCACAAAGCCTGCGGCGATGTTGGAGAGAAAATCTTTCATGGCTAGACCTATGGCCAAGCTCGCTGCACCCAATACAGTTAGCAGTGAGGTACTGGCAATGCCTAAGGTGCTTAGGGCGCTGATCCCTATAAAGGTGATGCTGAATATGTACACTAAATTGACTAAAAAGCGCTTTAAGGTTGGGTCGCCGCTATTGTGAAGTTTTTTAATGCATTTTTTTTGTAAATAACGCGCCAAGGGCAAGCCTATGGCAACCATTAGAACAGCGGAGACTAGATGAGGTAAAAAAGGTAAAACCCCATTTATAATAACATCCCACAGGGATTGCGCTGATATTGTTTTGGTCAAAATGCCTCCATTAATATTAATTTTGTGTTATAATCTTACAGATAAAGACAGCGAGATAGATCATGCCCTACAAGCACAATATACAAGAAATTAACGCCACAGGCAAAGTACCTTGGCGCTTATTCATTCTTTTATTTATGTTTGCAACCTTAGGGCAACTGTCTGTCGATCTCTATTTACCCTCTTTACCTGCCATCAGCCGCGCCTTTAATGCCAGTCATGGCAGCGTACAAATGACCATTGCCCTGTATCTATTGGGTCTAGGCCTATCGCAACTATTTTATGGCCCATGGTCGGACGCAGTAGGGCGTAGGCGGCCATTGCTAACTGGCGTGGGCTTGACGGTGCTGGGCAGTATTTTATGTTGTGTAGCCCCTAACATCCATATTCTAATTCTAGGGCGTATATTACAAGGTCTAGGCGCGGGTGCTTGTAATTCCGTGGGACGTTCCTTAATTCGGGACTTGGTTTCTGGGCAGTATTTGTCGCGTTTGGGCGGACAAATGGGTATGGCCTCCTCCTTTATGGTGGCGGTTGCCCCTACTATAGGCGGTTATATCGAAGCGTATTCCTCTTGGCGCCTGAGCTTTGTGGCCATCTTTATTTATGCTAGCAGTGTATTGGCCCTATTGTGGTATGGTTTACCCGAAACCCATCAAAATCCAGATCCACGTGCAATCAAACTAAAGGGATTAATACATAATTACAGCCAAGTATTGATGAGCCGTGTTTTTCTAGGCAATGCATTTTGCTCAGCTATAGCCTACAGTGGCATTATCGCCTATCTTACGGCAGGGCCATTTTTATTACAAAGCACCTTACATTTATCGCCGGTGCAATTTGGTTGGTTGGCCTTGTTAAATGCCACGGGTATTTTTGCCAGCGGTATGGTCAACAGCCACTGCGTTGTACGCTACGGCATTCCTAAAATGTTATTTTCAGGCATATCAATGATGATTTTAAGCGCGGCGATCATGCTGGGTATTGCGTTTTTGGGTGTGTTAAATTTATTGGTTATAGTGGTCCCTATGGCATTTTTTTGTATGGGTGCGGGTTTAACCTTTCAAAATGCCAGTGCCGGGGCCCTAGAATCCTTCGGGCATATTGCCGGTTCCGCCGGTGCAATTTATGGTACGCTGCAAATCTCCGCGGGGGCTTTGGTGAGTGCTTTCATTGCCTTGCTGCATGAGAAAACGCAGATCCCTTTGGCCGCTACGCAATTGACCCTAGCCCTGTTGGCCTTAATAGCTTGGCGGGTGGCACAACGAGCGGAAAAACGTGCGAAATAGTCGGTTATATTGTGAGGTGGGCAAGGCAACATCCCCTAACTACAACTGCTATGAGTATAGGTCATGGTTGCTGCCCTGCAGTTAGCGCAAGCGGCGCCATCAAGTGCTCTGCAAATCAGCCAATTGTTGCAATACCTCAGGATAGAGCCTCTTTTCCAATGCCTTAACACGCTGTTCTAGATTTTGAACAGTGTCTTTCGCTAAAACCGTTAATTCTTGTTGTGCGATAATGGGGCCTGTATCTAAACCCTCATCTACAAAATGCACGGTGGTGCCGTGTTTCTTATCACCTGCTGCCAAGACGCGTTCATGGGTGTGTAAGCCTGGGTATTTTGGTAATAGCGAAGGATGGATATTGACAATGCGCTTAGGAAAAGCGCGTATAATATCAGGGGCTAAAATGCGCATAAAACCGGATAAAACAATAAAATCGGGATTTAAGCCTAACAAGGCTTCTTTTAAGGCCGATTGAAACGCGTTTTTATCGGGATATTCTTTGGCATTGATGCTTTGTGTGTTGAGCTTGTGTAAACGCGCGCGTGTTAAACCATAAGCGTTGGGGTTATCGCTGATCACCATTAAGATTTCGGCATTTAAACGCTCAGCTTCAATGGCATCTACAATGGCTTCAAAAATGCTGCCATTACCGGATAGTAAGATCACTAAGCGTGGTTTTTGGGTCATGCAAAAATAACCTCGGGTGCCGCATTTTCTTTTGCAGCAACAATTTCGCCTAAGCGATAGGCGCTTTCGCCCAGAGTATCGAATAAATGCAAGGCTTTGTCGGCATCGCTCTCTGCCAGGATAACGATATAGCCTATACCACAATTAAAAGTGCGTAACATTTCTTGTGTTTCCACATTGCCTTGTTGTTGTAACCAGGTAAAAATAGCGGGCCAGGTCCAACTGTTGTTGTGGATCACGGCACTCACCCCCTCTGGCAAAACACGAGGAATGTTTTCCAGTAAACCACCACCAGTAATGTGCGCCATGGCATTTATGTTCAGTTGTTCTAAAGCCTTTAAGATAGGCGTTACATAAATACGGGTGGGCGTTAATAAAGAATCGCCTAGGGTAGTGTTCATAAAAGGCGTATCGAGTGCGCTCTTATTCACTTCAATGATTTTGCGTACCAAGGAAAAGCCGTTGGAATGCACGCCATCCGAGGCTAGGCCAATGATGACATCGCCTACTTGCACCTTATCAGCGCGCATGATTTTCTCTCGTTCGACCATGCCCACACAAAAGCCCGCCAAGTCGTAATCTTCATTCTGATAGATGCCTGGCATTTCAGCGGTTTCACCGCCCAGTAGGGCAGCACCGGCTATTTTGCAGCCTTTGGCTATGCCGCTAATAATGTCGTAACCGTGTTCTACCCGCAAATGTCCGGTGGCGAAATAATCAAGAAAAAATAATGGCTTAGCACCACAGACGATAATGTCGTTCACACACATGGCAACCAAATCGATGCCTATGGTGTCAAAACGCTGTAATTCATTGGACAGGCACAATTTACTGCCCACCCCATCCGTGGTGGAGACTAAAATAGGCTGTTTATAGTGTTGTAAATCTAAGGCAAACAAGCCGCCAAAACCGCCTAAGCCACCCAACACGCCGGGAATGTGCGTGCTTTTGGCTAAGGGTTTGATGCGATTGACCAGCTCATTGCCCGCATCGATGTTAACACCAGCGGCTTTGTAATTTAAAGAAGGGGTTTGTTTTGGCATGATATCGGCTCTTAATGCTATGTTATTTTTTTGAGACCAAACTCAAAAATTCACTGCGTGTTTGTGGGTTATTGCGAAATTCGCCTAGCATGACGGAAGTGCTTAAGACTGAATTTTGCTTTTGTATGCCGCGCATCATCATGCAAAAATGTTGGGCTTCAATGAGCACGCCTACGCCTAAAGCACCGGTTACTTCCAGTAGGGTATCGGCAATTTGCTTGGTTAAATTTTCTTGAATTTGTAAGCGCCTAGCAAAGACCTCCACTAAACGCGCTATTTTGGAAATGCCCAAGACTTTGCCTTGGGGCAAGTATGCAATATGGCATTGGCCTACGAAGGGTAACAAGTGATGTTCACACAATGAGTAAATTTCAATATTTTTTAACACCACCATCTCTTCTATATCTGAGCTGAATAAAGCGCCATTCACGACTTCCTCTACGCTTTGCTCATAGCCCGCCGTTAAGAATTTTAAAGCGCGTGCAGCGCGTGCCGGAGTTTTGATTAAGCCTTCGCGCTTAGGATCTTCACCGATTTGTGTGAGGATGTCGGTGTATAATTCATCTAATGTGTGCATATTTTTATCCTGGTGGCCAGTTAAAGTGTCGTTCGCCGAGTAAGTGCATATGAATGTGGAAAACAGTTTGGCCACCTGCAGCATTGCAGTTTGTGACCACACGATAACCCTTCTCGGCAATGCCTAATTTTTGCGCTAATTTTGCGCTGCTAGCCAGCATATGCCCCATGAGCAGCGTATCTTCAGCGGCTAAATCATTCAAAGTGGCAATGTGTTTTTTAGGTATAACCAATTTATGCACAGGCGCAGCTGGATGGACGTCGTCTATAACCAAAATCTGCTCATCCTCGAATAAAGGGATGCTGGGTATGGTTCCAGCGATTATTTTACAAAAAATGCACGATGTCATCACAAACTCCACTTTCAAAGTAGGGGGATTATAAGGTATGATGGCCATCTTGTCACCTTATAAATTAATAAAGAATAGGAATTATAGATGAATATAGATAAATTATCCCCTGGGGCCAAAGTGCCTAAAGAAGTGAATGTTATCATTGAAATTCCCTCTCATTCGGGTCCTGTTAAATATGAAATCGATAAAGAAAGTGGCGCTATGATGGTGGATCGCTTCATGAGCACGGCGATGTTCTATCCCTGTAATTATGGCTATATTCCCCATTCACTGAGCGAAGATGGCGATCCTGCCGATGTATTGGTAATTACACCGGTGCCTTTAATTTCAGGGGCTGTGCTCGCTGTGCGCCCTATAGGCATATTGGATATGGAAGACGAAGCCGGTGGCGATGCTAAAATCTTAGCTGTGCCTACCAAGAAATTACTGCCTATGTTCAGCCATATACACGAGCCTGAAGATATTTCACCGCATCAATTGGCCATTATTCAACATTTCTTTGAACATTACAAAGATTTGGAAGAGGGTAAATGGGTAAAAATCAAGGGATGGGGGAATGCGCAAAAAGCAGAAGAAGAAGTCATGCGCAGCTTGCAACGCTATCAGCGTGAGCTGAATGATAGCTTGTAGAAGATTGCCAGCTTGTAGAAGATTGCCAGATTAAAGAGCGGGGGTTAACCCCCCCCCTCATCAAGAAGGACCTTTAGAAATAGGATCCGCTGCTTCAAGATTTTTTTCCAGTGTTCGTTCAAACATATTAGAGTCATAATAGTGGGAGAATTGGTCTTTCAAAAAGAAATCTATCTCTTGCTTATAATAATTACCTAGTAATTTAGCGCTTTCTTGAGCCCATACTGTTTGACCTTTGATATCCTGGTAGGGGCAAAATCTTAGGTCTAAAATGCTAGCGGCTAGTTTATGTTGGGTCGCTGTACCCAAGCATAGGCCATTAATCTCTTTGAGTAACCGAGGTAATCGATTATCACAGGCTTCTGTAAATATTAAATTAAGCTCGTGGGAAAGTATGTCGGATGATCGGCTAATAGCAATATGGGTTAAGTAACACGCGATTTGTTTATCTTCTGGAGTAACGCAGCTATCGATGAATTCCTTAATCCTAGCAAAAATATATTCAGTGACCCAGTCAAAAGCCAATTCTGCTTGCACGGGGCTGAGTCGTGGTGAATTTTTAAGCAGCAGTTCAAGCTTAGTTATAATATGATAAGTCGCTTTAAAAAAGCGCGTGCTAGGCTGCAATGCTAAACAGTCAGTGCTTGATAACGCGTCGGTTAAAATGCATTGTGGATTTTCTTTGTTGCTTTTTAAATTAGAAAGCAAACGGGTCAAGAATTCTATTTTCCGGACGCCTTTTTGAACATCGCTGCCCAGTAGGCGCTGTAATTCGCTTCTAATAATCCTTTTGCACAGGAAAAATAATTCATCTGTTGATTCTACATAGGTAAAAGGTTTAAGCATCTCAATTAACTGCATATTGTCTTTATACGTTTTTTTTGAGTCCTCGATGGTTTCAGATAAGATGTCTCGTATTAATTTGGGTTGTTTATTAGCTGAAAATTCAGATTGGAATATGGTCAGGTTATCTGTGCCATGCGAGGGCTTAATTGCGAAGGCAATTGTATCAAAACAACCCTGAAATTCATATTCATTGATTGCTGCATGATACACTTCGGCAATAAAAAAAGGGTCATTAGCAAAACAACCACAGCCGAAAGCACCTAAAACTAAATTTTTCTGCCGATACTTTTTTGCTACGCGTAATTGGTTTAGAATTTTAAAAACAATACCTGCGCGGTATAAGCTAAGTGGAAGTTTTTCCGTTTCATCCGATAGATTGTAAGCGGCAGAAGAAATGATATTCACACGAAAGGGTGTAATGGGTTCGGATCCATCTTCTGTTAATGACAGAGTGGATACAGTAACATTTTGGGTATACAAGGCTGTAAATTCACCAAATCCTTTTCTTTGTTTTTCAGTGCTAAAACCAAGATTATCTTTAAAATCATATTTAAAAGGGTTGCACAGATCTCCTTTCACAACGCCATCGAGTATCTGTAACGAAGCTAACAAAGTAGTGCGCTGAATTAATGACTCTTCTTGGGCGAAACTGGACAAATAATCTCCACCAACAAGATATTGGTTAGCCATATTCAAAATAGCGATCTCTGTTTTTTCTGGGGTTAATAATTTTTGTGCTGCGACTAAACAGTCTACAGGCATGATTTTTATCTGCGCATTCAATATCTTAGTAGAAGGCTTCTTTCTGCTAAGATATTGATGCACTTGAGTTTCTTCAACCATATATATAATTCCAAGTTTGCTAAAGGTATTAAAGTATATCATAAATAGGGTTGTGCGAAATAATCAAGTAAAAAAGCAGTCTGATCCACACCTAATTATTTTAGCACTCAATAAACTTACCCGAGGGGTTTGCCAGTATGTTTTGTTTGCGCTACTGAATCCTTGTCTTTGGGCGGTTGTACCTGCGCAAAAAAAGCATTGCCACCGTTTAGGGTGGTTGCAGAAGGTAAGGGTGTATTAGAGGTTAATATCTCTTCCGAGTCTTGTTCCTCCTCAGGCCAAGATTTTTCTTTTTTATTAGACGGTGCCGAGAGTGTTTTCACCGAAATTTTTATTACTCCTCCCAGCTCATCTTCGTCCATAGCAATCAAGCCACGACTAAATGAATCATTTATTTTGCTGACAACGCCGGTAAAGCCAAGGTTTCCCACAAGATAATTGATTGGCATAGGGACTATATTTTCCTTGGAATTTTTGGAACGAGCGGCTTCTAAAAAATTTTTCATTGAGGAATAAAGAATCTTATAGATTTTCTCGTCAGTAAAGTTTTTACTTTTAACAGCGCTGAAAGAATTAATTTCGGTTGAGTATTTCATTAGAAAATCGTTTTTTTCTTTTGCAATGAGAGTTAAGGTGTCGTTTCGACTTAGCTTAGCACCTTCTTTCCGTGTTTTGCTTTGTTTATCTTTAACCAAATCTCCAATCTCTTGTAAGCCTTTAGATATACTGGTGTACTGTTCGGATTCATTTTCAGACAAACGCAACGGCTTTTGTATTTTGACAATGCGAAATTGGCTGGAACGCAAAATTTGCGCATCGATAACTTCCCTAGATAAACCCGCAAGACCATATATTCCTGAACCTATACCATGAGATGTTTTATTAAAACTAATTTTGGGAAACTCTTCATCCTCAGAATCGTATCCCTGCAAATATTCAGCGGCTCTAGGTTTTCCGGAAAAACCCTCTGTATTTTTGGTTGATTCATAAAAATGAATAAATTGTGCAGATCCCTCATTAGACTCTAAGCTTTTTTTACAAACGCTGGAATGAATTTCTAAACTGCAGGCGGTTAAACTATTTCGGGTTTCCATATTAAATATAGCATGATAGTCAATACCTGCCTTTTCTTTTACTTCGGCTATAAGCGTCCTTAAATCTTCTAAGGAGGTACATCTTTTTAACCTACTTTTTTGAGAGAAATTAAGTATTACCAGAAGCTCTTCATTTTCTTTTAAAGAGGCAACGTCCAGGTTTACCATGAGGTTCTCTAGGAAAAGATGCTTTTCTGTGGATTTTTTTTCACCTGTTTCCAAACGCAGCATTAAATTCTTAAAAATATTAGCGGCCTTTTCTGAGTTTTTTACAGCCTCGGCATCAGGAATGGGCCGAGTAAGGCTTATCTCCGTTACATGCTGAGCGAAGGATTCTAGAACGTTATCGCTAATCTGTAAATTATTTTTGTTTTTATAAAAAGTTAATAGGGACAAAATTTTTTCAGAAGGCATAAAAGTACTACACTATTATTAAGTTAATATGGTCGGTAATTATACATTAAAATTTAAAAAGAAACAATAAGTCGCAAAATCATTCTAATAAAAATTTTAATTGTTTTAAAAGAAGTACTTATGCGCGTCGGAGAATCGCCCTAAATACTCGCATGCACGCCATTATACGCATGGGCCGTATTTTTCAATAAGCAGTATACAGTCATTGAGCCTACGCCACCGGGTATGGGTGTAATCCAGTGTGCGGGTACAATATCGGCTATCAGCCTGAACTGAATCATAGCTTGTAGGCTGTTGTCTAGGCCCTTACGCTACGGTTCGAAATGCACAGACTGCTATTAATAGGCGATTATCTAGTTTAAATTCAAAAGCTTTGCTATTGCATTTTTGTAGGGGCCCTCCTGTGGTCGCCCTCCTGTGGTCGCCCTGATCCGTGTATAGCTGATTTTTTGATCTAGACCCATTATATTCACCTCCAATTCGCAGGGGAGATCCTTTTGCCTGTCCTGCTTAAAGAGCAGAAGAAATTTCCAAAAATAGTTACAATACCAAGCGATCGCTAATATTTCCTTAAGATTACTTTAGTATACTGTGAGAATAAGAAAAAGTTCATGGGTAATAAACCCTAAGGACTTGAAAATAAATATTAAATTAGCGAGAGGTAAGTATTATGGGCAGTTCTAGCTACGAAGATTATATTAGCATTAAAGAATTCCCTGAAGAGACGGCTTTCATGCGAGCTGTATTTTCGGGTAAGGGAGAAGGCTGTACGTTTAATGGTTCTCTTCTGATAACAGCTTTGGAGGATTTTTATACAACATATTCGGAGAAAGACCCTGAAATCGAGTCGGTTAGTGCTTTCTGTGTCAAGCCCAATAAATTTAAACCTTTGTTAAGGGCTTTTTTTGAACATGAAAAATTGAGTCCGGACTTAATTGTCTATTTAATAAATAGACTGGGGTTCGAGAGCATTGATCATTTATCGGACCCGGTTCTTAATGCTTATCAACGTGCAGGAGAATTAATGGTAACAAACCCCAAAAAAAATATTAAAATTTCTTTTGATTTTAATGCGCCTAATAAAATAGGGGTTTCTCTATTAACAGAATTTAGAGAAGTTATGGGCGATGAGAAAAATACTAACGAAAAAACCAGAGTGAAAGTTGATGGGTTAGATCGTATCTACACACAAAAAATCGAATTAGATACGGTAACCCGTTTTCAGGTAGATCTGAGCAATCCAGAAGATAAGTACGTTTTAGTAAACTATTCTGCCAAGGCATCAGGAGAGGATGCTAAACACGCTAAAGCTGTAATTGACAGTATTGCTCTTCATACTGCGGTAATGAACGGAAATAAGGATGCGATAACGAGGTTGCTTGATAAAGGAGCTGATTTTAATGCGCAAGATAGTGCTGGTAAAATAGCTTTGCTTTCTAAGACAGAAATCAGAGTTAATATGAGGGATCATAATAACAAAACGCCTTTACATTATGCTGCAGAGAATGATGATGCTGAAGTGATAAAGGCTTTGCTTGTTAAGGGAGCTGATGTTAATGCGCTAGATAATGCCGGGAAAACGGCGTTGCATTATGCGGTAGCCAGAGAAGCACCCGACGAGAAGATGATCTTAGCTTTGGTTGATGCGCCGGGTGCAAATGTTTGTGTTAAGGACCAGGATGGAAAAATGGCTGTAGATTACCGTAAAGATAAAGACTCGAATGTTTATAGGTATTTGTATGCATTGACCTGTGTAGAATCTTATCTAACACATCAATACAATAAAAAAGAACCGACGAAGTTAGATAACGAGAAGAGAACTATTTTAGAAGGAATGAGGAAAGAGCTTCTTCCTGTTAAGGATGAGAAAGGTCAAAAGACAGAGATAGGTGCGCGTATGGGTAAATTTTCTGAAAAAGTTGATGCTGATAATAGCTTGCAACAATCTAACCATAGCGCCCTAGCTACTTGGTTTGGTAGGCTTTTTGTAACTCTGGCGAAAGTTTTAAAGATAGAGATTAGCAAAGAACCTAGCCAAGATAAAATTAGTCCTAAAGGTGGGCAGTCGCATGGAGAGGCTTTCTACAAGAATCTAAATCCAGTTGTTTCTTTTTTTAGGCCAGCGCAGGCCCCGGCTTCTTTGGGAAATGGAAAAGAAAACGAAAATAAAAATATGCTCACCGCAAATTAAGTAGACGTTCAGTAGGGACAGCAATGTAAATAAAAACGGGGTTTTCTGCCCCGTTTTTATTTCTTCGAACAGAGTTAGGTGTGTTTCAGAGGGGTAAATAAATCGTTCGCTCGGTAAAAATATGTTGATTTACTTCTACCTGGCGCAATTGGTTACCGAAATAGTTATAATCCCCCCCCCATCTTAATATTTCCTTAAGCTTAACATTATAGTATTAGTCTTCAACAGACTTGAATAAGGATGACATTCATGAGTATTTCCACTCAATCTAAACAAGAAGGACTAGTGCTTATCCGTACTGGCGAGCATGCTTGTAGAGTATTAAGCAAACAAGATGCGAAAGAACAAGACAGTAGTGATCCCTATGCTGTAGTGCTTCAAAGTAAAAAGAAAGTTGTAGAGGATATTAGGCGGCTTGCAATGGACTCAAGCATCATCGAAAGAGATAGAAGTGTTCTCATTCAAGAAAAGCGCTGTAAATTTAATGGGCAAAATTTAGAGGCAGCGCTAGAAAAATTTTACAATGAAAATTACAAAAAAAAGAATGGGGATAACCCATTTTTAGAGTACATTAAGATTAACGCTAAATTTGCCCGCTTAACACAAGATTTTTTTGAGGCAGATAAGGATTCGCAGGGCATGGGTATGCCTCCCGCATTAGCAGAACTCTTAATGCAAACACTGACTGCCGAGGCCTTTTTCCATCGTCTAGCCACTGCACTTCCAAAGGTTATGTGGGATAAAGATAGATTTATTAACGATACAGACTTGCAAAGAGAGATCAATATTTTCTTTGACTCTAAGTCAAACGAGATAAACATTTATGAACAATATAGTGTTCAAAAAATTAAAAATGTCAATAATATGCAGGGGCCTGCAGAAAGCGCTACCTTGAAAACGCTGAGCCATGTCAGGGTGGAAATGGATGTTGTTGGGAATAAGCCTAAAGTTTTTGCGGAATACTATGCCATTGCATCGGGTGCAGATCTGCAATATGCTGCAGCTATCATTGAGGAGGTTATTCCAAAAGGTCAAAACTCCAGGAATAGTGGGGCAGAGGATATGCAGGGACAAACAGCCTTACATCATGCAGTATTGAGTAAGGACCTAAACCTTGTTCGTACATTATTAGACGGCAAGCTGGTAGAGGCTATTAATGCAAAAGATAGTAAAGGCAAAACAGCACTGCATTATGCCGCGGAACAAAACGATGAAGCGCTTGTTTTAGCGTTGGCGGATAGAGGTGCAGATCTTAGCCTTCGGGATAATCGCCAGAAACGTGCACATCAATATGCGGCTAAGAATGCCCCTGTAAAGCAATTTTTAAAGGCATTGACTTTAGTAGAGGGGTACTTGAAGCATGAGAAGGATATGCTCATTCAAGATGAAACTAAAATGGAGATTGCGCAGGGCTTGAGAGACTGTATGGTTGAAGATCCGTTTTACAATCGCCCCACCTCTATTGAGGATCGTAAGATTAAGATTGCCACGAAGATGTCTACCGAGAACACGACGGAAGGTTTAAAAAGCCATAAATACAACCGAGTAGCAACGTGGTTTGGTAGATTGATGATGGATTTAGCAAAGATATTGAATCTAAATTCTGCTAAAGAGCAAAGCAAAGATATTATTGTACCTCAAAAAGGTGAATCGCATGGAGCAGCTTTTTGTAACAAATTAAGTGCTGTGGTTTTGAATCCAGGAAGGCAACGGCCACACTCCGAACCTGCGCTGCGATCTTTATTACCACAACGGCCAGGGTTAAATCGCACACAGTCTTGTTCTTCGTTTTTCTGGAAGAAGACGCTGAATAAATCGATACCGCCGGTTCATACGTTTGTTCAGAGGCCCATTCGCAGACCCTAATTTTTTTGAGAAAACGGACCTTGCTATGAGGAGTTAGGGATTTTATTTCGCATAATAGGCATGCACGCCATTATAGGCATCAACCGTATTTTTCAATAAGCTGTATACGGTCATTGGGCCTACGCCACCAGGTACGGGTGTAATCCAAGAGGCCCGCTCCTTGGCAGCATTAAAATCGATGTCACCACGTAAATGCCCATTAATGCGATTCATGCCTACATCAATGACTATAGCACCAGGTTTAATCCAGGATGCAGGCACAATATCGGCTATGCCTACTGCGACTACCAATATATCGGCAAGGGCTACATGCTCTGCCAAATTTTTTGTGAAACGATGACAAATCGTGACAGTGGCACCGGCTAATAATAATTCAAAAGCCATAGGGCGGCCTACTGTATTAGAAGCCCCCACGACCACTGCATGCAAGCTTCTAACGGGTAAATTGAGTTCGGACAGTAAGCGCATGATTCCGTAAGGCGTGCAAGGGCGTAATAAAGGGCGGCGCTGTGCTAAACGGCCCAAATTGTAGGGATGAAAACCATCCACATCCTTTGCCGGATGGATGCGTTCTAAGATGGTGTTGGGATCAATATGTGCGGGCAGGGGAACTTGCACCAAAATACCATCAATGTGTGGGGTTTCATTTAAGGTATCAATTAAGGAAAGCAGGGAGTCTGTGCTGGTGCTTTCGTCTAAGCGATGGGCTTCAGAAAGAATGCCCACTTCGGCACACGCGGAGATCTTTTTTTGAACATAAATCTGCGAAGCCGGATCTTTGCCAATTAAAATGACCGCCAAACCGGGTGCGCGCTCTTTATTTTTGCGTTCTTTTGCAATATTTTGTGACAGTTCAGACTGTAATTGGGTTGCAATGGCTTTGCCATCAATAATTTGCGCTGTCATGGAAATTACTCTTGCTTTCTCACCTGGATATAGGTATGATTCTATCACTTTCTGCAGGCCTTGTCCTGTTTGAAGGCTAAAGAACGGGGTATAGCGCAGTCTGGTAGCGCGCCTGCTTTGGGAGCAGGATGTCGGGGGTTCGAATCCCTCTACCCCGATCACAGTGTGAATGTCCTTTGGTTTGCGCAGTTACAATTAGGTTTTAAAGCGCCCGTAGCTCATTCGGATAGAGCATCGGCCTTCTAAGCCGAGGGTAGCAGGTTCGAATCCGGCCGGGCGCACCAAAACAGCCCTATTTTATTTATGGTGGACGTAGCTCAGATGGTAGAGCCCCGGATTGTGATTCCGGTTGTCGTGGGTT
>VFJV01000064.1 GCA_009885895.1 Gammaproteobacteria bacterium | reverse complement strand
TAAGCGGTGCACCGAAATGTCCTTAGGCGCGCGTATGCCCAAACGGACCTTGTTGCCATTGATCTGTGTGACTACAATATGGATATTGTCGCCTATGACGATGGTTTCACCGAAAGAACGCGTTAGTATTAACATAATATCTATCTCCTTAACAATCATTAAAAAAATCGGCGAGGGACAATTCCCCCGCCGATCCCTAAGCAATGGTCCAAAGTTCCGTGTTCCTACACACAAGGCCTTTGATAGAAAACCAAAACCCGCTAAGCTCTAAGGCAGCTTAGAGCCTTGCTTGCGCGCTATTGTTTTTACTTGAATACGACGAAAAGGTCTTTTATGACTAAGCGTGCGTATAAAAGCGCAAACTTAAGCCACTTAACCTGTTTTTTCCCCCGTTTTTCCCATAGACAAAGCCCATGAACGTGCCATGACACACGTTTTAGGGTTTAATTTTGTGGGATAAACGGCATATTTGGATAATATGCAGACAAAGTGAGTAGAAACGTGTTTTAAAAAAACACATTTTACTTGTGCGTAGCTGTGATTTTGAGTTAAACTTTTCATTAGCCTGACATCCTCGTGATAAGGTTGTTATGGTGAGTGGCCTGTAGGGTGTTTGTGCGCCTTACAGGCTGCGCTTCCTTAAACAAGGTTGCGCCCCATAGTGTAGTGATAAGCCGTTTTATTTAAAGCAATCCGGCTGTCACTTCCCGTTTTAAATTACTCAGGTCTATGATTACTCTTTTTGAATGCTTTGTCAAGCATTGTTTTAATTTAAGGATCTTTTTTTGCTAATGGCTTAAATAAACCGCCATTCCTGTCATAGCAAAGCCTCTAGTAGAGGATTGCTATTTGATGGTCTATAATATCAAAGAATAGTTACTGTCTCACTTGGAAGTCTAGTGTGTGTTTAATCGATCTTTAACCTTTGCCACTTCTATGGCACTTAAATGGCCTGCCATTATACAAGCGCCGATGGCCGGTGGAATAAGCACGCCAGCAATGGTTTCTGCCCTTTCAAATAATGCGGCTCTAGGTTCTTTTGCAACAGGCTATTTAAGCAGCAAGGCCATTATAAAAGGTATCCGCGCCATTAAGTCGTTGACCGACCAACCCTTTTCAGCCAATTTTTTTGTGCCGATTCGGAATAAAGAGTATCCTGTTTCTGAGATACAAGCCTATATAAAAGTTCTGGATCAATTTAGGCTTAAATTAGGTTTAGACGAACTAACGGTGCTACAGCACCCCGGGTTTTTTAAAGACAATTTCCAAGAAATCATTGATATTTTGATAAATGAAAATATTAAGATACTCAGTTTTACCTTTGGTATTCCTTCAGTCGATATTATCGAAAAACTAAAAAGTAAGGGAACCTATTTAATAGGCACGGCTAACTCTGTGGAAGAAGCCAAAATGCTAGAAGGATCTGGGTTTGATGCTATCGTGGCGCAAGGGTATGAAGCGGGCGGACATAGAGGTGGATTTTTTACACCATCAGCATACTCTGCCATGAGTACATTTACATTGTTGCCGCAGGTAGTGGGCGCGGTGAAATGTCCTGTGATTGCAGCGGGCGGCATTATGGAGGGTCAAGGTGTCATTGCTGCTTTAGCGCTAGGGGCATCCGCCGTGCAATTAGGCACCGCTTTTCTTGCTGTAGAAGAAAGTGGCGCCAGCAAAACGTATCAAGAAGAGTTAGCAAAAACCAAGACAAAAGGATATGATGCGACTGTACTCACAAAAGCGTATACGGGAAAGTTTGCTAGGGGATTAAGAACAAAATTTTCTGAGCAGATTGAAGCCGAAGGAATAGAGATCCCGGATTATCCTATAGCACACTATTTAAGTACTGAGCTCAGAAAACAGGCTGCAGTACTGGGATATAGAGACGTTATGGCGATGTGGTGTGGCCAAGGCGTTCAAGAAATCAGAAGTGGCTTAAGTGCCAAGGCATTATTGGATGAAATAAGGGATGAAGCGGATAGGGCTCTGAATGCGTTGAAGTTACCCTAAACCGCCTACTGTCAGCTGCGACCTTAGCCCTACACATTTTGCGCTCCTTCCCCCAATATTGTATCATAGCCTCTATTTGCCATAGAGGCTTATTTTGACTAAGAAGCTCCTTAAATCAACCGCCTTGGTTTCGTCTATGACTTTCATTTCCAGGGTCATGGGTTTAGTCCGGGACATCGTCACGGCCCATGTGTTTGGTGCCAGCGCGGGCATGGATGCCTTTATGGTGGCTTTTCGTATACCTAATTTTATGCGCCGTTTATTTGCGGAAGGGTCTTTTTCGCAGGCTTTTGTACCCGTTTTGGCCAAATATAAAGAAAATCACAGCGAAGCGGAGTTGCGTGAGTTTGTAGCGGGCATGGTGGGGACGCTAGGAACAGTCTTGCTATTGCTAACGGTGGTGGTGGAATTGGCAACGCCGTTGGTGGTGCTCCTTTTTGCACCGGGGTATTGGCGCGATCCCTACCGTTTCCATGAAGCCACCAGCATGTTGCGCATGACCTTTCCCTATCTGTTCTTAATTGCCATGACGGCCTTTTCGGGCTCTTTGTTAAATACTTACAACCGTTTTGCCATCCCAGCCTTTACGCCGGTACTGCTCAATTTTGCCATGATAGGCGCGGCTTTATTTTTAGCGCCCCATCTCGCCAATCCTATACATGCCTTGGCCTGGGGTGTTTTCTTAGCGGGGATATTACAACTGGGCTTTCAGCTGCCTTTTTTAAAGCGTTTAAAATTGCTGGTACGGCCGCGCATACAATGGAGTCATCCGGGTGTAAAACAGGTGATGCGCTTAATGATCCCGGCCTTGTTCGGTGTGTCGGTAGCGCAAATCAGCGTGTTGGTCGACACCTTATTTGCCTCATTTTTACCTATAGGCAGTGTGTCTTGGTTGTATTATTCCGATAGATTAACCTCTTTTCCACTCGGCATATTTGGAGTTGCCATTGCCACGGTGGTATTGCCACATCTGTCTAAACATAAAGCCCGAGAAAATGAGGATGAATTCAGTCATATCATCGATTGGGGTTTACGCATGGTATTGCTCATAGGCTTGCCGGCTGGCCTAGGGTTGTTTATGCTGTCCGGGCCTTTGTTGTCTAGTTTTTATTTGTCTGGGGCGTTTAGTGTGCACGATCTGATGATGTCCAATAAAAGCATGGCCATGTTTGCTTTGGGCGTTCCGGGCTTTATGTTGATTAAAATTCTTGCCGCAGGCTTTTACGCTAATCAAGATATTAGAACACCGGTCAAATGCGCCGCTATTGCTATGGGCTGCAATGTCGTCATGAATGTAGCGTTGATCATTCCCTTGCAGCACGCAGGGCTCGCCTTGTCTACTTCGTTGTCTTCATTAGTGAATGCGATATTATTGGCGGTATTTTTATACCGCAAGGGAACCTGGCAGTTTAATTCGCACTGGAAGCGATATAGCGTGCAACTCTTAGCGGCTAATGTAGCGGTACTCGCGCTTTTGCTGTGCTTATCGCCGCCCTTGCAAACCTGGATACAGTGGTCCAGGGGCTTTAGGGTTGAAATTCTATTGGCCCTGGTATTTGGCTCAATGCTGTTGTATGTGGTTGTTTTGCGTTTGGTAGGATTACAATTTAGAGCCTTTTTAAGTGCCAAGCGAGATATTTTGTGAGAATTATTCGCCATCCGGCACCATCGGCACAGCCCTTACCGGTCGCGATTAGCATGGGTCATTTCGATGGCGTGCATGTGGGTCACCAAGCTATTTTGCAGCAATTGGTTACTAAAGCGCGTGCGTTGAACATGGCTTCTGTGGTGGTTCTTTTTGAACCCCAAGCCAATGAATATTTTGCCTTAGAAAAAAAAACGGATATTCCGGCGCGTTTAACGCGGTTCAGGGAAAAAATCAAGGCAATGAAACAATGGGGCGTGGACATTGTGTTGTGTTTGCGCTTTGACAAAGCCATGGCGGCGTTATCGGCCGAGGATTTTTTGCAGCACATTATTTTTCATTATTTTAAGGTATGCTATTGGTTAATAGGCGATGATTTTCATTTTGGGGCAGATAGACAAGGCGATTATTATTTTCTAGCGAAAATGGCTGAAAAATATCCGTTTACACTAGAACGCACGCCCACGTTTGTATTGAATGCCGAGCGGGTGAGCAGCACCTTGATACGCGCGGCATTGGCTTCGGCCGATTTAAAATTGGCAGAGCGTTATTTGGGGCGGCCTTATAGTTTGGTGGGGCGTGTGGCGCAAGGCCATCAGCGTGGACGCATCATCGGCTTTCCTACGGCGAATATACATTTATTACGCCATATTTCGCCGGTGTTGGGCGTTTTTGCGGTGAAAATAAAGGGCTTGGGGGATACACTGTTAAACGGTGTAGCCAATGTAGGCTTACGGCCTACGGTAGAGGGGAACAGCACGCGCGTATTACTAGAAGTGCATATTTTCGATTTTAATGACACTATTTACGGACATTATTTGGAAGTCGAATTCATTCATAAATTGCGCAATGAAAAAAAATACGAGTCTTTTGAGGCCTTAAAAGCGCAAATTTTAGTAGACGCACAACAGGCTAGAGATTTTTTT
>VFJV01000052.1 GCA_009885895.1 Gammaproteobacteria bacterium | reverse complement strand
CTTACGGCGTGTTGATTGTTTATTTTAACAATTATTATCATCGGAGCTTAGACTAAAACCAATGAAAATGATTCGAAATTAAGCCTATTTTTGCTAATGCATTATTCCATTCAATCTGCTGCGGAAGATGGGATCCATTTTAAGTTTGCGTCAATTCATGGGAGCTGTAGTGCGATCCTAGGGCGGCTCGCAAAAGCCGCCTTTGCAGATCTCGTTCATTGCCCGGGTCTACGTGTGCTACGTGTGGGATGTATTTCTGGTGAGGAGGTTGTATTAGGCTGTCTACTACCCATAAAGCCTTGCAATAAATTGTCCGTATGGCGCCGAGTTTGTTTCTGCTGGGCCTTCGGGGCACTTTCTTTCAAGATACTATAGAGCGCTTCGAATGCCTGTTGTTTTTTGGGGTCTGTTTCGGTCGTTACTGTTTTCTGCAGTGTAGATAAATGTACTTTAAAGTTTTCTAAAGTTATACTTTCATCTAAATTTTGAGATTTCGCTAATTCCTTCAGCTTTTCTCCATCCACATTATAATCTTGCAATAACAATTCAAAAGCCTTTGGAGTAGCTGCTGTAAGTTGAATAAATTTTTTACTCTGTTCATCAGTAATAGCTTTTTCTTGAGGTTGTTTAAATAAAAATTGCAATGTTTCCCACAGATTATTTTTGCCCGGTTCTGGCTGTCCTCTTTCATTGATGCCCGTTAAAATAGGCACAACGCCCTTGTCCAATGACATTGCAATGACTTTTATTTTGGTCTGCAGATCGGCAGCAGGATCAGCCGTTGGGCTTAAATGAATTTGCAGCACCGTCATTCCTACTTCTTTAAATTGCTGCACAATGAGGGTAACGCCTGCTATAACATCACCGCCATTAGCGACTTCGCCTTTAATGCCCTGAGCAGTCTTTTTAAAGCTAATACCTTCTTGCATTGTTATTTCAGTATTGAATTTTGACTTTTCCTGCTCCTGCTCGAAGTCTTCTAAAGTAGGGTATTTTTTTTTCATTATTGAGTCAATAATCTTTTCCCAGATGGCATCATCTGCGTTAACAGAAGCAGCTGGCGCTTTTTTTATTCCATCTATAGCCGTCATTGTCTTTTTATGCTTTTCTTTAATAGCAGCTATTGTGCTCTGACATGCCCTATTAAATACCTCTATTGCCTCTTCCTGCTTTTTTGTAGAATTTTCAGCTGCTTTACTGCTACCTTTACTGGCGGTAAGTAAGGTGTCAAGATCTTTTTCCACCTGTGTCTGCAGGAGGCAATGATATTCGTTTAGTGCAGATTGTTTCTGAACAATAAAATCCAGTAATTCATCTATTTCTTTTTTAATATATTCATTGCTATTGGGATTGGGATTGGTATCCAGAGCTTGTTTCTTTAATTCCTCTATTTCGCCGTTTAAAGATGCAATATTTTTCTCTATCTTGTCTTTCAAGCCTTGCACTAAACGCGCTTTTGTTCCTGGCTCTGGAGCCGGAACTGGAACTGGAGCTGGAGCCGGAGCCGGAACTGGAGCTGGAGCTGGAGCCAGAACTGGAGCCGGAGCCGGAACTGGAGCCGGAATTTTCTTAGATATTACACCCAAAGCATCTGCGCTTATACTTGTTGGTATACCATCCGAACGCGTATGAATAAATCCCCTCAGTTCTGCAAATGAGGATATGATGGCAGCCACATGACTAGTATAAATTTTTTGTGGCCCACCCTCTATTGCTTTTGCAATATTGAGTGTTGATTGGCCTGCACTTTCAGCGCGCCTTATAGCATCGTCTAGTAATTGTATCTGTTTATTGATTTCAGATACAGCCGCGATAATTTTAGTTTCGGTAGATTTTTGTGTATACGCATAACTTTCGGTTATACTTTTTAGTTCTTTTTTAGCATTTTCTACATAAATTTTAACGTTTTTTATCTCTACCCATTTTGGTGGCAGTTCTTCTACTGTGGTAGCGCTTGGAGTTACTGTGGTAGTAATGGATTTAGTGCTGTATGGTTGCGAATTAATGCTTCTAGTGATATGAAGTCGATCCTTCTCTATTCTATTCTTTTCCTCCCATATCTTTACTAGTTTACTTAGTCTCTCTACTTCTGGTTCTGCTTCTGCTTCTGCTTCTAATTTTGATTCATATACACGCCCTTGTGCTTCTAGTCTAGTCTTCTTGTCACCTTCGATTATATCTATAATGTTCTCGGCAGATTTTATTTTCGCAGATAATATCCCTATTCTTTGCTCAAAAGACAATTCTTTAAACTTTGCAGAAATCTGTCCATTACTTTCATATAATGGCAATTCTTCATTTCTCG
Source organism: Gammaproteobacteria bacterium (assembly GCA_009885895.1). Classification (GTDB taxonomy): domain Bacteria; phylum Pseudomonadota; class Gammaproteobacteria; order UBA1113; family UBA1113; genus VFKP01. The sequence goes on along the minus strand of VFJV01000052.1, from coordinate 37,277 downwards.
GTGCATGGATATAAGTAAATTCATTGCTTACAAATTTTTCATAGTTACTCTCATTACCCGCTGCCCTGTACGCTTCAGTTTTTAGTTTTTCAAGTTTTTCACGTTTTGGTGCTTCAATTTTTTCTTGAGCGCTTTCAATTTCTTTTTGGGCGCTATTCCGGGCTGCAGTTCTCATTTGCTTAAAACGTTCGCAGATTTTTCCATTTTCATACAATGGAAAACGCTCATTTTTCTCAGGATCTATAACCTGAAAAACGTTACTTGCATCAATTTCATATTCGAATTCTATTTTTTTTTCTCCCTCGTTCTGTAAGAAGAATATTCCTTTTAGTCCCGCAGGAAACGTCTGTTCAGAAGTATATTTCGTAGGGTCAAAATTAAAAGGCTTTAAGAGAGGGTTCTCCTCCTTCGATAATTGATGAAGTGGAAGATATTGCCCTATAAAACCTACACCGTCAGGGTTAAGCTGGCAGGTAGTTGACGATAGAATAATGACCGGTAGTACCTTATTATCAGGCAAATTTTGTAAAATAAACAAAACGTTATCTTGTTCTTTATGATCCCATAACTGCTGTAATTTTTGACTTGGCATAGTTCACCTCACTCTAGTTAAAAATAATTATTTAAGCGCATTATACATTGTTTTTTAGCTGGATTATTAATGTTTCCTTAAAACAAATAAAAAAGTGCTTTTTAAGTAAATATTCGTCTAACTCCGTATTTCTTTATTAAAATCAATGAGTTAGAAATAAGCCTAAGTAGTGCCTGACCGAAAAGCCATAAAAGTCCTTTCGGTGACTGTCAGGATAGTTGTCGCGTGAAGCAAAGCAAAGTTACCTTACTGGCCGCATGATATATCCGCCCCAAAAATAAAGCAAGCGCTAGTCTTCTCCAATATGAACTGAGTGTCTGAACCGGTACTCGTGATTTCAAGAAGAAAGGGGTCTGAGCGGCGACACAATCTCTATAGTTTGTTGTAGTCCAAATGCGACTACATTGCAATACTGGTATATTTCTGCTGGTTGGGTGAAGCTTGAACCATTAGGTCCTAATCACAAAAAAGTTCTAATTTCAAGAAATTGTAGCGCAATGTGGTTGGCATTAAAAAAACATGTGCTTAAAATAAAGGGATAGCAGTTTGCTTATTAACGCGAGTCTTTAATTATTCTTGATAAGTTGCTACCCTGAGTTTACCTTTATTAATGTTATATATTTTAGAGAGTGTTCATAGCATATGCGCAAAATTAAGTCTACTTTATAGCCAGGCGTAGATAGGCCTCAGGTGGGGCATTTTTGACTTAGCCCCCCTATTTCGTTATGATAAGCTGCATATGGATCATAGGAAGCACGATATGCCTTATCTACATGCCGATTGGCCCCTAAAAAGCAAGGTACATGCTTTTAGCACCTTGCGCCCCCATGGCTATAGTGAAGGCATTTACGCAGGTTTAAACTTAGGCTATCGTGTAGGCGATGATTCCCTTCTAGTCACAAAAAACGTAGGCCGCTTAGTGACAGAAATGAAACTTCCCTACACCCCGCAATGGGTGCATCAAGTGCATAGCACAAACGTTATTGCTGCCTCTGATGTACACTCTGAAATGCAAGCCGATGGCGTCTATACTTATTCTAATGGACAAATTTGCGCCGTATTAACGGCAGATTGTTTACCCATTTTAATTGCGCATCCCCAAGGTTTAGGGATTGCTGCGCTGCACGGGGGTTGGCGCAGCCTGCAACAAGGCATTATTGAGTCCAGTTTAAAACAACTGGCTCTGCCTAGCAAGGAGTTGTATGTCTGGCTAGGGCCTGCCATAGGAAAGGATGCTTATGTTGTGGGTGCAGACTTTCGCGACTTGTTTTTAGATCAGGACAAAAGCTTAGCATCGGCCTTTTATCAGGATACAGACCAACAATGGCATGCCGATCTCTACGGCATCGCTAAAATACAATTGCAGCGTTTAGGCGTGACGCAAATTTACGGCGGCCAGCATTGCACCTATAGCGATCCACAGCAATTTTATTCCGCACGTTATTCTATGCAGCATAACCAGCACACGGGTGGCCGCATGGCAACACTCATTTGGATAGATAAGGAAGATAGGTTATGACTGAATCCAGTCACAAACTCCGCCGCCATACTCAGTGGATCATTCTAGGGATGCTTTTTATTGTGGGGTGTAAAACAACCGCGGGCACACAGTGGCAACACTTAGCTCCAGGTCTAGACTATACGGCTCTAGACTTAGAGGCAGGAAAATTACACGCCTTTAAAATAGATTTAAAAGAAAACCACTTAGCCTTATTGTCCCCCTCACAACCTAGCAGTGTCAAAGAAATGGGGATTAATGCAGGTGCTTTATTAACTGTTAATGCGGGCTTTTTTACACCCGAGGGAAAACCCTTAGGGCTGCGCATCAACAATGGCGAACAACTCTTTCCCTTAAAACCCATTTCCTGGTGGGGCGTTTTTTACGTGAGCAAGACTACACCGAAACTCAGTAGTTTCAATAACTTTAATTTAAGCAACGATATAGAATTTGCCATACAAGCAGGGCCGCGTTTATTAGTCGATAAAATTATCCCTCATCTAAAAGAAAATGTAGACAACCGTACCGCCATAGGCTATAACCAAAATAATGAGGTGATTATCGTCGTAAGTGAAGGTGCTGCATTAACCACTGTACAATTGGCAAACATTCTACGGCGCCCCGAAAAAAATGGCGGCTTAGGCTGCGTGTATGCGCTCAATTTGGATGGGGGTAGCTCTACGCAAATCTATACACAGGTGGGTGATTTTGTATTAGATATTCCTAGCTTTCGTGCCGTTGCCGATGGCATAGCCGTCTTATCCAGATCATAGGAATACAGATGTCACTTTCTCCTTATATGCAGTTTTCTCGTGAACAATGGCGCCATTACCGTGCTGACACGCTTTTATTGCTCACTGAAGCAGAGTTAGACAATTTGCGTGGCTTTAACGAGTCCATTTCCATTAGCGAAGTTGAAGACATTTACTTACCCCTCGCACGCTTGCTGAATCTTTATGTAACACAAACTCAAAATCTACACAGTACGACCAATCAATTTTTGCATCAAAATACCCATAAAATGCCTTATATCATCGGTGTGTCGGGTAGTGTAGCCGTAGGCAAAAGTACCACCAGCCGTATTTTGCAAACGGTTTTATCGCGCTGGCCGCACCACCCTAAAGTGGCTTTAGTGTCTACCGATGGTTTTCTATACCCCAGTGCCGTACTCAAAGCCAAAGGATTGATGTCGCGCAAGGGATTTCCGGAAAGTTATAATCGCCAAGCATTATTGCAATTTTTAAATGATTTAAAATCTGGTAAGGCTGAGGTTACTGTACCGGTGTATTCCCACGCAAGCTACGATATTACCAACGACGTCACCACTATAGCCGCACCGGATATCTTGATCATCGAGGGTTTAAACATATTGCAAATGCCCGATATCAGCGAAGCACAACGGGTGTATGTTTCTGATTTTATAGATTTTAATATTTTTGTAAGCGCGCCTACAAAGATAATTAGAGCGTGGTTCTTAGAGCGTTTTCGCTCTTTTCGCCTGCAGGCACTGGATAAACCCCATTTATATTTTCATCAGTTTAGCAAAATGGATGAAGAAAAAGCCATGGCCTTTGCGGACAATATCTGGGAAAATATCAATGCGCCGAACCTCTTTAAAAATATTTTACCCTATCAATATAGAGCGCAGTTAATTTTAGAAAAAGGCGCAGATCATGGGATTGAGCAGGTTTATTTGCGTAAATTATAACCGAATGGAAAAGAACCCTGTCTTTTCTGCTGTATCTACCGAAAAGAACCCCGTCTTTTATTGACTTTAAGGTGCTATCTGCTAAAATAAAAAAAATACCCTAAAAAAAGAGTGGATTATGTACAGATCAACCTTGATGTATCTGCAGAAATGGATAGAATCACCACAGCGCAAACCCTTGGTCTTGCGGGGCGCACGTCAAGTTGGTAAAACTTGGCTCGCAAGGCAGATTGCCCAAACTAACACGAAGAAACTGATAGAGATTAATTTTGAGCGTACACCTCAATTAAAAAGCTTATTTAACAATAACGATCCTTTGCATATTTTAAATAATATCGGAGTTCAATACAACCAAGTTATCGCACCCCACAATACGGTATTGTTTCTAGACGAAATTCAAGCTGCACCTGAAGCATTCGCCACGTTACGCTGGTTTTCTGAAGAAATGCCCGAATTAGCCGTTATCGCAGCGGGATCCTTATTAGAATTTATGTTAACCGAGCAAACCTTTAGCATGCCCGTTGGGCGTATTCATTATTTATATTTAGAACCCCTTTCTTTTGAGGAATTTTTATTAGCCCAAGGTCACGAACAATGGTTGAGTTTTATAACAGAGTATACCTGGCAAAATGAAATTCCAGCAGTCCTCCACCAAGCGCTTATGATGGAATTTAAAAAATATATTATTATCGGTGGTTTGCCTGCTGCGGTTTCAACATGGCATGAAACACACAATTTAATGGCCGTGCAACAAATTCAACATGATTTATTGACTACCTATCGCGATGACTTTAATAAGTATTCAAAAAAATTATCTCTAGCACGTCTAGATGAGGTCTTAATGCAAACACCCCATCTTTTAGGCGAAAAATTTAAATATAGCCGTGTTAATTCAGAGGTTCAATCCATCGCCCTTAAGTCGGCCTTGGCATTGTTAACGCAAGCCCGCATTTGCCATCCCATTTACAGTTGCGCTGCGAACGATTTACCGTTAGCGGCTGAAATCGATAGCAAAACATTTAAAGTTATCTTGTTGGATGTAGGCTTAGCCTCTATTGCCTTAGGGTTGAACTTACAGCAAATAGATAGTTTAAACGATATTAATCTAGTCAATAAAGGCGGCATTTCTGAACAAGTTGTAGGGCAATTACTAAGGACCATTGAACCGCCCTATATTAATCCCCATTTATATTACTGGAATCGAGATAAAAAAGGGGCCTCATCTGAAATCGATTATATTATTCAACACGAAAATGGCTTGCTCCCCATTGAAGTTAAATCAGGAACAACGGGCAGCCTAAAATCATTGCATTTATTTATGCACCTGAAACAATTACCGCAAGCATTGCGGATAAATTCAGATCTTCCAAGCCAAGTCAGGGTGAAAACATTGCTCACTAACGGCGTACAAGTTGAATATCAGCTCTGCTCTATTCCGTTTTATTTATTAGGACAAATTCATCGCTTATTATATACTCTACGCAGTTGATTTTTAGGGGGGGTGCCTATGCCCCCTAAAAACCAACGGCTATGAGTATAGAAACTAAAATGGATCGGCTAGATCCATCGTTTCTCCCAAAGCCTCTTCCAACAATAACCCGTTTTCTAGCTCTTTAAACGGCCACAGATCTTTATCCATGAGTTGGCTAGGCCTAATGTTACCCAAGGCACTTAAAGCATTGCTAGGCACTTTGGGGTTTTCCGCTGTTAAGGTCTTCATTAAGGCCGCTATTTTCTTACGCGTTAATTTTTCTTGAGCGCCACACAAGGTACAAGGAATAATAGGGAAATTCTGTTCGCTTGCATATTGTATAATGTCTTTTTCCTGGCAATACACCATGGGGCGAATTAGAATATGTCTTTTATCATCGGTTAATAATTTAGGCGGCATAGAGCGAATTTCGCCACTATATAAAATAGACATTAACAATGTATTGACCAAATCATCGCGGTGATGGCCTAGCGCAATTTTAGTAAACCCGTTTTCTTTGGCATAACCATAAATATTACCTCGGCGCAAACGCGAACACAAAGAACAATAGGTTTTGCCTTCCGGTATTTTTTCTTTCACTATAGAATAGGTGTCGCGGCGCAAAACTTCATAGGGAATGCGGCGTTCTGCCATAAAAGCCCGTAATCCGCTGTCATCCCAACCGGGTTGGGCTTGGTCCAAGGTAAAAGAAAATAACTCGAAGCGATTATTGGAATTAATGCGCAATTGTTCCAATAGGCACAATAACGTAAAAGAATCTTTTCCGCCGGATAAACACACCATGACGCGATCGCCTTTTTGGATCATGTTGTAGTCACTGATTGCCTTACCCGTATAGTGTAATAATTTTTTTTCAACTTTGCTATTTGTAACCATTTTTTTCTCTCTGTCATTTATGCCGGGTATACTCTTCGCAGTTGTAGTTAGGGGTTGTTGCCTTGCCCATCTCGCCCTAGTCTATAACAGAATACGTCACTCCTGTTGCTCGAGGACTAGTCTTCTACCCTAAAAATAAAATGCGCTTTGTTTTGCCGCGAATATATTGATTTACACTGAACTTCGTCATTGCAAGAATGCCGTTTCACTACTCTAGTCTGAAAACACGGAATAAGTAACGGTATTCGAAGGAATCCATGATTTTGAACAATCAAAAAAAATCATCTGTTTACAGAAAAATTAAAAATATAGGGTTCTTTATACGGGGTACATTTTCAATCTCAGCCCGCATAAAAATACGCTTCTTTTTAATATTTAGGATAAAACAGCGGCCATTCTTATTGCTCAACATCATGGATTGCCGCGTCGACCGTTACTAATTTTGTTTATTTGCACAAGAACAGTTAAACGGCCTCCTCGCAATGACAATCCTGTGCAATTGAACATATTCACCTATTACGAATATACTCTGCCAATCTTCCCAAATCTATTTCATCTAAACACAATCCCAAACGAGTGCGTCGCCATAATAGATCGTCCGCACATTTAACCCATTCTTGGGTCAATAAATAATCCACTTCTGCTTGATACAGACCTAGGCCAAAATCTATGCCCAACTCGGACAAGGTCATTTTCTCCCTAAGCCAAAGCAGGCAGAGTGTACCATAACAACGCAAATAACGCGATAATACAGGCTTAGGAATAAAAGAATAGCGTTGCCTAAATCCTACTTCATCTAAGGGCTCGCCGCCAGGCAAAAGAGTCGCCTCATCTTTTACAGCAGGCCAGGCTGGGCGTGTTTTTTCGAGTAAAATCAATGCCTCTAAAGCCAAACGTCGATGCGTAGTCAATTTCCCGCCCAAAACCGTCAACACCGTATTCCCCTTTTTACTCTGTTGTAGCGCTAAATGATAATCTCTAGACAACTGATGCGCCGTATGCACGCCATCGTCCAGCAAGGGTCTCACCCCTGAAAAGGTATGGACTATATCCTGGACTGTAAGCGGCGTTTGTAAATACACATTGGCGGCCGCGAGCAAATACTCTATTTCCGATGGCTCTACCCGAATATCCTCTAAAGATCCCTGGCACTCTAATTCGGTAGTCCCCAGCAAACAATAACCCGGCTCATAGGGCGTTAAAAAAATAACGCGGCCATCTGCACATTCCAATAAATAGGCGTGGTCATCTGGCAATTCTCTTTTTAACACCAAGTGACTGCCCTTTACTAAACGCAATGAAGTATGGGGTAAATCCGTTAAATACTGTTTTTGAAAGCCTTCGGCCCAAGGACCCGTAGCATTGATTAGAATGTTCGCCTCATAAGTATGGCATTCCTGATTAAACTTATCTTCTACCCTAACTTGCCAGCACTCTTCATTTTCTCCGAGCGCCAAGATCTTCTGATAGCTTAAAATACTCGCTTCATACCGCCTCGCCAATAAAGCCCACTCTATCACCAAACGGCTGTCATGCGTCCAGGCATCACTATAAACTGAACCCTGTTTGATCGCGCTCTTAAAAAAGGATTGGTACGGCGCAATAGTCAAATGAATACCCTTTGCTTTAGGCAAGCTATTGCCTGAACTTAAATGATCGTAGATAAATAGACCCATTCGTAGGATACAACGTTTTAGCGCGTTTTTTTTATAATAGGGAATAATAAATGGTATGGGTTTAATCAAATGTGGTGCCATTTTAACCAGAAGACTGCGTTCATGCAGCGCTTTTTTGACCAAAGAAAAATAATATTGCTGCAAATAGCGCAAACCGCCATGAATGAGTTGCGTACTTTTACTCGAGGTTCCCGAAGCCAAGTCGTTTTGCTCTATAAGCACCACTTTTAAGCCTAAACGCGCGGCTTGTCCCGCTATGGCTATGCCATTGATGCCGCCGCCTATGATAATGATGTCTTTTTTTTCAATCATTAGCCTCACCCTTAGACAACAATTGTGGATCATCTGAGAAAATACCCGAAATCCCGGCTTTAAATAGTTCTTCGGCACGTGTGCGCTTATTGACGGTATAGGCTAAAACAGCGAATATACTGTCTGTTAAACACTCTATACGTTTTTGCGTTAAGATTGTTTCATCACAATGAAGGCTAATGGCGTTTAACTCCAGGGCTTTTTCCTTCCAATCCGGCTCCCAGTCTGACATTAAATAGCCTAAGTTCACTTTCGGGGAATGTTTCTTGTACCATAATAGGCAATCCCATTCAAAGCTGGAAACTAAAACAGGAATGCGAGAAAAATAAGGTTCTATTACGGTACAAACACATTCGGCCGTTAGCGCAGCATATTCTGGCAGCACAGGCTTAATTTCTACATTCACACCTCGTCCGTACTGTAGCGCGAGTTCTAATACGTCTTCTAATCTTGGCACCGTCGTGTGTGCATGCTCTTTGGCAAAATAAGCCCCTACATTATATTTTTGCAGATCATCGTAATTTAATTCATCAATATTCACCTGCTGCCCTGCCGTACGCAATAGATTTCTATCGTGCAAAATCACCGGAACATGATCGGCCGTTAATACAGCGTCGCATTCCACCCACGCCGCGCCCATATCATATGCCAAGGCAAATGCAGGCAAGGTATTTTCAGGGGCCAAGAGATTGGCGCCGCGATGGGCAATGAGTGTGAATGGGGTTTTAAAAAGGAGATCCATAGACCCTACTGCTGCCTTATTTTAGGAAAATAGAGCAAAAATTCGCAAGACTCGCCTTCTATCGAATCGCACTCTATGCGACCGCCCAGTTCATTCATGATCCGGCTGCAAAAAAGCAAGCCTAAGCCTAGCCCATGCCGTTTATCGCTATTAAAAGGCTGGAATAAGGTGGGAATGATATCCTTAGCAACACCAGAGGCAGTGTCTTTAAAATGCAGCACATTCGCATCTTTCTCGGTACTTTGCCAGACGGTGATGTCTCCCTTCCCCGCTTTTTTAATTTGGTAGAGGGCGTTTCTCAGTAGATTGAAGAGCGCATAACGAAGGGGCAATTCTGAACCCCAAAAAGAAAACTCATTTTCCCCCTGCCAATGAACTAAAGCGCGGGAATCATTCGTAAATGGATAGCTTTCTAAGGCCAGCGCAATGCAGTAGCTTATTTTCTGCACACCCTCAGGATCCCTACGGAGTAATCTAGGCGCAATGTTATACAATAAATAATCTATGCAGAACTTGCAGGATTCCGCTTCTTTTTGTATAACCTCGGGAGTCGTAGACAGAATATCTAAAGACTGAGGAGAAATCGGCTCTAAGCCCTCTAAATGGTGCTTTTGAGCCAATTTATAGCCATTGACCAATGCCGAAAACTTATGTTTTATACCCGATGCCCCACCGGTAACGCCTAGCAATGAATTATGTAACTCATGGGAAATAGTAGACATAATTCCCTCTATAACCTTCAATATTCTTGTATTGTCTGATCCCCCCTCAGTTAGCGTAATTTCAGTAGACACTATTCTAAGCATATAAACTCTCCTAGGAATAAACTTCCAATTTTTTTGCGACTATACACGGTCGAGAATAAAGCAAGTGCCGTTAAATAGCAATGTGTATGATAGAGTACCTTCAAAATTTCCGATCTAACTTAAGATCTATTAAAAGCTGGTTTCTTAAATAAGGTATTCAAGCTGTAAGATTGATTTTTTTTCAAACTGAGTGTAAAGTTGGCGCTATAAAATAATACTACTAGCCAAGGAACCTATATGGTACTCATTAAAAAATTAGAAAGCCCTGAATTAATTGAAGACGCCTGTGCATTATTGTATAAAGTTTATCATGAAGAAATGATTTGGAATTTTTCTCCTGACAACCCGTCACAATTGAGAGTGGAACTTAAAAATAATAAAAAAATCTTGGTGGATAGATTCACCGATAAAGCAGTTTGGGTTGGGGCATTTGATGGGCCACAACTTGTAGGTTGTACACGCTTAACTTTTTCAGATGAAAATAATCAATTGGAAATGGAGGGATATAAAAACAGCGTTGTCATACAAAAACACTTACCCGCAGATAAAAGTCGTTGCGCCGAATCAAGTAGAACTGCAGTTTTAAAAAGCCATAACGGGCTTGGGATTGTGCGGAAATTGTTTTTAACAGCATTCCAGTGTTGCGAAAATAACCAGTATTCATTTTGCGCCGCAGCAAGTAATGCACATATAACTGGCGTACTAACGAGAATGGGGTGCCCCTTAAAAATAGAACATGCTTTTAAATATGAAGACCAAGATCCCACCCCCGTTAATTTTTACTATTCTGATTACGAAAAATTAGAAGTTAAACAAATGATTCTGCATGCGAAGTCACAGGAAAAATCTCCAAGCATGAATAGGGCCGGAATATTTGATATCCTTGAAATTGTTTCACCCATGCTGCCAACCATAATTTATTGGCATGATACAAAAGGTGTTGTTTTGGGTGCAAATGCACATTGTTTAAAAGCAATTGGTGCCACCAGAGATATCATAGGGAAGACCCCCTATGATTTTTACCCTAAAGAAACTGCTGAACAAATATTAAACCACCATGAGCAAGTAATAAAAACGGGCGAAATATTGTCTCAAGATGAGCAAATAGAAAATAGAAAATATGACAACAGGAGAGGTTAAAGTATTTCGCAATGCAAAAGCCCCTTTGTATAATGATGAAGGCAAAGTTATAGGCATCATCGGCTCTGCAATTGATGTTACCTCTGAAAAAGAAGCAGAACAACTAAAAATACTGAATGCGAAACAAAAAATCATGCTGGAGCAACAAGAAAAATTCACCAAACTCGCGAGCCAAGTGGCACACGATATACGATCGCCATTGGCCGGTTTATTGGTGGTTTTAAAAGATTGTTCGCAACTTCCAGAAAGCAGCCGTATCGCATTAAGAGAAGCGGCCATCAACATAGGGGATATAGCGAATAATTTATTGCATCAATACCAAAAGAAAGACGGTGCCGACATAATCGAATATGAAACACATCAACCCCTGTTGCTCTCTACCGTTTTATGGGAAACCCTAAGCGCTAAGAAATACCAATACGAAAAACTGCCGCTTACATTCGACTTTGATTTTGAAGCCCACACGCATTTTGCCTTTATTAAGACACAAGCCAGTGCCTTTAAACGCCTGTTATCGAATCTAATCAACAATGCAGTCGATGCGATGGATGGACACACCGGAAGAATAGTCTTAGGCCTTAAGGCGGACAATGAATGGGTTAAAATCAGCATTTTAGATACCGGCAAGGGCATGCCGGGGGAATTAATTGCAAAAATCATGCAGAAAACAGCGGTAACCGAAGGCAAAAAATCCGGCCACGGCATAGGCCTAACCCAAGTGTGGGAAACCCTGGACAAAAATCAAGGTGAATTGCATATTGCTTCTGAAATGGGCAAAGGGACTGTCATCACGCTCACCTTTCCTAGGATCACCGCGCCATATTGGATTGCCGAAGAGATTTGCTTAAACTCCAACGATACGGTTGTTATTTTAGACGATGACGCCTCTATTCACGGTGCCTGGAGCAGCCGCTTTGAGGCACTTTCAAATGAAACGGTCCAGATACAACGCAAACATTTTCAAGAAGGCAAAGAAGCCTTGGCCTTTATAAAGGCCTTAACCCCGTCTGAAAAAGAGCATGTTTTTCTGCTGTCGGGCTATGAATTGCTAAAACAGGATCTAAGGGGTTTAGACGTCATTACACACAGTCAAATCCCCCGCTCTATGCTGGTGACCAGTCATTACGCCGATCTGTCCATCCAAACAGAAGCGGCGAAAACGGGCACAAAAATTTTACCTAAGCAATTGGCATCTGAAGTTCAAATCAGCATTGCTAAGGCCAATGAGAAAAAGTTAGATGCCGCAGGCCTAGAAAAAGTCTATGCCGTTATTGTAGACGACAATAAAGCCTTCGTTAACATGCTACTACTACATTTTTTTGAGGATGAACTCACGGCCACATACCATAACCCAACACATTTTTTAAATGATGTAGGCAAATATGCCAAAGACACCAAAATTTATCTGGATAATCATTTCGACGGATTTCCTGAGACCGGCCTAGAGATAGCGGAAAAATTGCATGCACAAGGCTTCACGCAATTGTTTATTCTATCCGGCGAGCCGTTTAATAAAAGCGATATCCCTTCTTATGTCACCCTCATTGAAAAAACCGAGGTCATGCATTTGGATAACTTATAATTTATATAATTGCGTCAAAGCAAATTCTACACACGCCTTTCGCACGGTTTGTCGGTTGCCAGAAAAATACTGGGTATACGTTTGGATTGCCTTGCCGCCCCCAGCAATGGCGAAACAGACGGTGCCTACGGGTTTGTCTTTAGTGCCACCACTCGGTCCCGCAATACCACTAACCGCCACACTGATATCCGCATGACTGTGCTTTAACGCGCCTAAAGCCATTTCAGCCACGACTTCAATACTCACGGCACCGTACTCTACTAGAGTATCTTCAGACACGCCCAGCATTTCTATTTTGGCCTCGTTGCTATAGGTTACAAAACCGCGTTCAAACCATTCAGAGCTATTGGGCACAGCCGTTATCATTTGCGCAATATAACCGCCGGTGCAAGACTCTGCGGTAGTGAGCCTTAAGCCTTTTTGCTGCAAAAGGTTCCCTAATTTTTGAGATAAATCGTACAACATGATTTATCTATACCCCTTCTGGTAAATCCTGCGCACCGCGAAAACACAATAAATGCTGACTGCGCCATAGCATATAGAGTCCGGGCATACAAATGGCCACACTCACCCAGTAGAAATTAATCCAGCCTAAATGCTGCACCAATAGTCCCGAAGTTGAACCTACCAACACTCGGCCTATAGAAGCAATGGCCGATAAACTGGCGTATTGCATCGCCGTAAATTTAGGGTTGCATAAACTCATTAGAAAAGCCACAAAAGCAGCACTGGACATTCCGCTGAAGAAATTTTCTGCAAAAATAGTACATCCTGCCAACACCATATTCTTACCCACGAGTGCCATCACCACAAACATAATATTGGTTAATGCCGCTAAGGTGCCGAAGGTTAATAATGAACAAAATAGTCCCAAGCGCATCATCCATAAACCACCCAGGATACCGCCTAAAATAACGGCGCTCAGACCAATAACCTTATTTAATAAAGCGACTTCCGTTAAAGTAAAATGCAAACCGCGCAATAAAAAGGGTGTAGTGAGTGACAAGGCATAGGCTTCCCCCAGCTTATACAACACAATCACCGCAATGAGCCACAGCGCGTTCGATCTTTTAAAAAAATCTTGTAACGGCCCAATAAAAGCTTCGCGTAAAGTCGTGGGTTGCTTCAACACTTTGGGTTCTGGGGTAAAAAAAGTGAGCATTGAACAGCCCAAAAGAATCAATGCCATGATCTTATAGGTATAATTCCAGCCTATACTGTCGGCTAATAATAATGCCAATGCACCGGCAACCAATAAGGCAAAACGATATCCCGTTACATTCAGGGCCGCGCCTAAGCCCCTCTCTTTAGAGCTTAAGATTTCCGTACGGTACGCATCGATGGCAATATCTTGTGTAGAAGAAAAAAAAGCCAATATTGCACCTAGCCCCATCAACAAACCTGCATGCTGTGCGGGATGTAAATAAGACATACACCACAATACGGCAATTAAGGCCAATTGCATCGCGACTATCCAACTTTTACGCCGCCCTAAGGAAGATAACGTTAAACGATCCAGTAAAGGTGCCCACAACCATTTAAGCACATAGGGTAAACCTATAATGTTAATAAAACCGAGTAGAATAATGCCCAGATTTTCTTGGGTAAACCAGGCTTGTAGCGTGCTACTGCATAAGGCTATGGGTAAGCCTGAGGATATGCCTAGTAAAGTGACGCTGTAATAGCGAGTGCGCGCAATAGACATAATTTCTCCTAACTCAATTGCGAGCGGACAAGCAATGAGATCGTAGAGCGGCGGGCCTCATGCCCGCCCTAACATGGACAACCACAGGGGGTTGCCCCTACGACAAAAATCTTAAGCCTTCTTAGCCGTTACTGCCTTTTCGCTCACAGTAGTTGCATTAGCGGCTTTAACGTCAATTAAATGGATCTTGAAAATTAACGTTTGGTTAGGGCCTATAGGACCACCCACCCCTTGTGCGCCATAAGCCAGCTGGGAAGGAACGTAGATTTCCCAAACATCGCCCGCTTTCATATGGGTTAACGCTTCTTGCCAGCCAGGAATAACTTCAGCCACTTTAAAGCTAACGGGCTGACCTTGCTTATAGGAGCTATCAAACACGGTTCCATCGATTAAACGCCCTTCATAGTCCACAGTAACGGTATCGTTCGCTGAAGGTGTTGCGCCTGTACCCTTGGTTAAACTGCGGTACTGTAAACCATCACTCATGGTTTGAACGCCTTGCTTACTCTTATTGGCCGCCAAAAAAGCAGTGCCGTCTTTGGTATTTTTAGCGGCTGAAGCCTTTTGCTCTGCTTGCACTTTTTCGCGATTTTCAGCTTGTTTCGCGTATAAAACTTTCTTAAAGTCATCTATGGCTGACTTCATTTGTGCGTCGGTTAACATAAATGGACCGCCCGCCATGCCATCGGTAATGCCGCGGGCAAATAATTGAGGGTTCATCGTTAATTTTTGCTCTTTTAAATTGCGACCCATATCAGCACCCAAGGTATAGCTGATTTTGTCGTTTTCGCTGACGATAGCCCCTGGAGTAGCGGTTTTTGAGGCGGCAGGTGTCGCTGGCGTTGCGGGCGCAACTTGCATGGTATCAACAGCAGGTGCAGCCGGTGCTGTTTGCATGCTATTAGTAGCCGGCATCATATTGCCTTCATTTTGAGCAGAAGAGGTAACCGGCGCAGCATAGGCCATAGCGCTCATTACGCCAAGCAGGATCACTGCAAGTTGCTTGAGTTTCATTGTTCATTCCCCATTTGAGTTAAATTTACGAGCCTACCTATTCTGCACTATTTTAAACAGTTTGTGAATCCCCTTTTGCCATTATTTTGATGTATACTCACAACTCTGTAAGCATCTAAATATAGGGGAGATCTTCCGACCATGCTCACTGGGTTAATACCGCCTTTAACGGACGAATTACGGATGATATTAGACACTGTCACGCAATTTGCCCAAAATGAAATAGCCCCCAAGGCCGAAGAAATCGATCGCAATGGGCATATTCCCCAAGAACTCTGGCGGAAAATGGGCGACTTAGGTCTATTGGGCTTAACCGCAGAAAGCGCCTATGGCGGCAGTGCCATGGGTTATAGTGCGCATGTCATCGTGGTGGAAGCCCTAAGCCGCGCCAGTGCTTCAGTCGGTTTAAGTTATGGTGCCCATTCCAACCTATGCGTCAATCAAATTACCTTAAATGGCACCCATGCGCAAAAAGAACGCTATTTACCTAAACTCATCAGCGGCGAACACATCGGTGCGCTGGCCATGAGTGAAACCGGCGCAGGTTCCGATGTCATGGGCATGCAATTGCGCGCCGAGAAAAAAGGCGACCGTTATATTTTAAACGGCCATAAAATGTGGATAACCAATGGCCCCGAAGCCCACACCTTTGTCGTTTACGCCAGAACCAATCCTACTCTAGGCAAAAAAGGCATCACGGCATTTATTATCGAAAAAAATTTTAAAGGCTTTAGCATTGCCCAAAAGCTGGATAAACTAGGCATGCGTGGTTCTTCTACCTGCGAATTGGTATTTAACGATTGTGAAGTTCCCGCCGAAAATATATTGGGTGAACTAGAACATGGCACTAAAGTATTAATGCGCGGCTTAGACTACGAACGCGTTGTCCTCGCCGCGGGCCCCGTGGGGATTATGCAAGCCTGCATGGATATAGTGTTACCTTATGTGCATCAACGCAAACAATTTAATAAAGCCATCGGTGAATTTCAACTCATGCAAGCTAAACTTGCCGATATGTACAGCACCTTGAGTGCTTGTCGCATTTATTTATACGCCACCGCCGAAGCCTGTGACCATAAAAAAATTACGCGCAAAGATGCGGCCAGCGTCATTTTATACACCTCAGAGCGTGCCACACAAATGGCCTTACAAACCATTCAATGCCTAGGCGGTAATGGTTATATCAATGAATACCCTTGTGGACGTTTGCTGCGGGATGCAAAACTATATGAAATTGGTGCGGGTACCTCGGAAATTCGCCGAGTGCTGATAGGCCGAGAGTTATTTAAAGAACAGGAGTAACACCATGCAAGATCCCATCGTTATTGTGAGTGCCATGCGCACCCCTATGGGAAATTTTCAAGGCGATTTGTCTAGCTTAACCGCTTCCGATTTAGGTGCTGTCGCCATTGCCGCTGCCATGAAAAACACTAATTTAAAAAAAGAAGACATCGATGAAGTCCTCATGGGTTGCGTATTGCCTGCAGGTCAAGGGCAAGCACCCGCAAGACAAGCCACGCTTAAAGCCGGTTTAGCAAACAGCACAGCTGCCACTACAGTCAATAAAATGTGTGGCTCTGGCATGAAAGCCATTATGCAAATTTACGATGCTTTGGCGGCTAACAGCATCAATATCGGCATTGCGGGCGGTATGGAGTCCATGTCCTTAGCACCTTATCTATTGCCTAAGGCAAGACTGGGCTATCGCATGGGGCACCAAAAGGTAATCGATCATATGCTCTTTGATGGCTTAGAAGATGCTTATTCCGTAGGAAAATTAATGGGTGTTTTTGCTGAAAACACAGCCGTAAAATATAATTTTGATAGGCAAAGTCAAGATGCCTTCGCCATTGAATCCATACACCGAGCACAGAAAGCCATAGAAAAAGGCTATTTTAAAGATGAAATAGCGGCAGTGCAGTATCTTAGCAAAAATGGCGAGATACGCGTTACAGAAGATGAAGGCCCCAACAAAGCCAATATTGCCAAAATGACCACTTTAAAACCTGCGTTTGCCGCCGATGGTACGGTAACGGCAGCAAATTCAAGCTCTATTTCAGATGGTGCGGCAGCGCTTATTGTCATGCGTCAATCTACCGCCGAGGCTTTGCACTTAAAACCCTTGGCACGCATCGTTGCACACGCCACACATGCGCACGAACCCGAGTGGTTTAGCACAGCCCCGGTGGAAGCCATTAATAAAGTTTTAAAGAAAGCGCAATGGCCTATAGCCGATGTGGATTTATTTGAAATCAACGAAGCTTTTGCTGTTGTCACGATGGTGGCAATGAAACTCTTAAAACTACCACACGATAAAGTCAATATTCACGGTGGGGCCTGTATTTTAGGACACCCCATAGGGGCTTCTGGCGCGCGTATTCTGGTTACCTTAATTCACGCTTTAAGAACCCATCACAAAAAACGTGGGATCGCAAGCCTGTGTATAGGCGGTGGTGAGGCGACCGCCATGGCCGTGGAGTTGTGTGTATGATCATGGTTACAAAATTAAATCCTCGTAGTAGCGAGTTCAAACAAAACAGTGCCGCAATGCAGGCATTGGTCGCCGATCTGCAAGACAAGATTGCCACGATTGCTTTAGGCGGTGGCATTGCTGCTTTAGAAAAAATGCGCGTTAAGGAGAAATTACCGGTACGTGAACGCATCGATGCTTTATTAGACCCCGGCAGCCCTTTTTTAGAATTATCCGCTTTGGCCGCTCACGGCGTCTATGCTGATATCGATGTGCCTGCGGCAGGTATCGTCACCGGCATAGGCTTAGTTTCAGGCCATGAATGCATGATCGTTGCCAACGACCCTTCCGTCAAAGGTGGCACTTATTTTCCGCTTACGGTTAAAAAACATTTACGCGCACAAGAAATTGCAGAGCAAAATCATTTGCCTTGTATTTATTTGGTCGACTCCGGCGGTGCCTTTTTACCCATGCAAGATGAGGTATTTCCCGACAAGTTACACTTTGGCCGAATTTTTTATAATCAGGCGCGCATGTCGGCTTTAAGCATCCCGCAAATTGCGGTGGTAATGGGGTCTTGCACTGCCGGCGGTGCTTATGTGCCTGCCATGGCAGATGAATCCATCATGGTAAAAAATCAAGCCACTATTTTCCTAGCCGGCCCGCCCTTGGTAAAAGCCGCCACTGGAGAAATTGTCACCGCAGAAGAATTGGGTGGCGCTGATGTGCATTGCAAAATTTCTGGTGTTGCCGATCACTATGCTAACAACGATGAGCATGCTTTAGAGATTGCGCGTTCTATTTTGCAGCATTACCCTAAAGTAAAGACTATGCCTTTTGCCATACTAGAGCCTAAACCACCGCGTTATTCCAGTGAGGAATTATACGGGTTAATTCCCAGCGATAAGAAAAAGCCGTTTGATGTGCGTGAGGTGATAGCCCGCATTGTAGACGATTCCGCATTTGATGAGTTCAAACAATTGTATGGAACAACTCTAGTCTGTGGTTTTGCCCATTTGAATGGCTATCCCGTAGGCATCGTTGCCAACAACGGCATTCTCTTTGCTGAATCCGCCGACAAAGGCACGCAATTTATTCAAATTTCTTGTCAGCGCAAAATTCCGCTTATTTTTTTACAAAACATCAATGGCTTTATGGTCGGCAAAAAATATGAAAGAGAAGGCATTGCCAAGGCTGGTGCTAAAATGGTAATGGCGGTGAGTTGTGCTGCTGTACCCAAATTCACCGTTATCCTAGGCGGTAGTTTTGGTGCAGGGAATTATGGCATGTGCGGCCGCGCGTTTAATCCGCGTTTTTTATGGATGTGGCCTAATGCGCGTATTTCCGTCATGGGGGGTGAACAAGCGGCGAATGTGTTGGCACAAGTCAAAAAAGATCAGTTAGAAGCCAAAGGCATTGCTTTTTCAGAAGCAGAAGAAAATAGTTTAAAAACCCCTATTGTTGAACACTATGAAACAACCGGGCATCCTTATTATGCTTCGGCACGTTTGTGGGACGATGGGGTCATCGATCCCAAAGACACGCGCCGCGTATTGGCACTGGCTTTGTCGGCAGCGCTCAATGCGCCCATTGAAGAGACTCATTTTGGTGTATTTAGGATGTAATATGATGAATAATATTGTATTGGCTATAAAAAACAACGTCGCAAGTATTACTTTAAATCGACCCGATGTACGTCATGCGTTTAATGAAATCATGATCCAAGCGTTATTAAGGGCCTTAAACAGTATTGCTGCCGATCCTAAGGTACGCGTCCTCGTATTAAGATCCGAAGGGCCCGTTTTTTGCGCTGGCGCGGATTTAACCTGGATGCAAAAAATGTTGCATTATAGTGAAAGTGAAAATAAGGCTGATGCCACTCAACTCGCGCAATTGATGCATACGCTATACACTTTAGACAAACCCACTATAGCCTTAGTCCAAGGCCATGCCTATGGGGGCGGCGTGGGTTTAGTGGCGTGTTGCGATATAGCGATTGCCAGCCCAGAGGCTCATTTTTGTTTTTCTGAAGTAAAACTGGGATTAACGCCATCGGTTATCAGCCCTTATATCATTCGTGCCATAGGTCTTAGGCAAGCACAACGTTATTTTTTAACGGCTGAAAGTTTCAACGCTAAAATAGCGCTGTCTTTGGGTTTAATTCACACTGTAGTAGACGATGACAATGCCTTGAACGCAACAGTGGATATGCTTATTGACCAGCTACTAAAAAATGGCCCTAAGGCTTTGAGCCAAACTAAACAGTTATTGCAACAGAATGCCCCCTTAAGTGCGGAACTAATTGCCTATACAATAGCGCACATTGCCCAAATACGCGCTTCTGCCGAAGGTCAAGAAGGCATTACGGCATTTTTGAATCACACGCCAGCAGCTTGGTTAAAATATTAGGAATAGCGTATGTTTAAGAAAATACTCATTGCCAACCGCGGTGAAATCGCGTGTAGAATTATGCGCACGGCGCAAAAAATGGGGATCCACTGCATTGCGGTTTATTCTACTATTGATGACAATGCGCTGCACGTGCAAATGGCGGATGAAGCTCATTTACTAGGCGATGCTCCCAGTATAGAAAGTTATTTATGCGGCGATAAAATCATCGCCATTGCTAAAAAATACGGTGCCCAAGCCATACACCCAGGTTACGGCTTTTTATCCGAAAACGCCGATTTTGCAACCGCTTGTGAAAAGGCAAACATTATTTTCATAGGCCCTACCCCTGCTGCCATTTTGGCCATGGGCAGTAAGAGCAATGCTAAAGAGATTATGACTAAAGCTAAAGTGCCCTGCACCCCAGGTTACCATGGCGATAATCAAGATGCGGATTTTCTATTGCAAGAGGCTAAAAAAATTGGCTTTCCGGTATTGATTAAAGCGACCATGGGCGGTGGCGGTAAAGGCATGCGCCGCGTCGATGATGCCAAACAATTTAAAGAAGCATTAGCAAGTGCGCAACGAGAGGCTTTATCCAGCTTCGGCGATAAAAATGTTTTGCTAGAAAAATATGTATTGAATCCGCGCCATATTGAAATTCAAGTCATGGCCGATAACCACAATAACGCACTTTATTTATTTGAACGCGATTGTTCACTACAACGCCGTCATCAAAAGATTATTGAAGAAGCACCGGGCTTAGGTATTTCCGATAGCTTACGCCATAAAATGGGTGACACCGCGGTAACGGCGGCAAAAGCCATAGGTTATAAAGGTGCCGGAACGATTGAATTTTTGCTGGATGACCAAGGGCAATTTTATTTTATGGAAATGAATACGCGCTTACAAGTAGAACATCCCGTCACAGAAATGATCACCGGTTTTGATTTGGTTGCCTGGCAGTTGCGTATAGCCTATGGCGAACCTTTAGCGTATCAGCAACAAGATTTGAAATTACAGGGTCATGCCATTGAAGTGCGTCTATATGCTGAAGATACCCAAAATGATTTCTTACCCGCTACCGGCAGCATTCATTATTTATCTTGGCCTGCCCTAAACAAAAATGTGCGCATCGACAGCGGCATACAAGGAAAAGACAGCATCAGCAGTTATTATGACCCCATGATGGCAAAATTAATTGTGCACGGCGATACGCGACTCGCTGCAATTAATGAATTAGAAAACGCCTTAAAACAATTGCATATTATAGGCGTTAAAAACAATCGGGGTTTCTTGCAAAAATTGATTGCTTTAGAGGATTTTGTAGACGGTAAAATCAATACTAATTTTATTGAAGAACATGCTATAGCATTGAAAATGTCGGCTAATACCGATATCAACCCTATTTTATGTGCTGCGGCTTTACAGTTAGTATTAACCCCATCTGAAAATACTCTACATAGCGCCGATGTTTTCTCTCCTTGGTACGAGAACAATGGTTTTAGGCTACAACTGCCCTATCAACGTTGCCTGCATTTTAAATATGAAGATGAACATTATGCCGTTACAGTAACTTATAACAGCGTATCATCCTATACCCTGCAAATAAAAGATAAAACCTATGCCATCAATGTATACGAAAAAACAGAACAGTCATTGCGCTTTGCTCTCAACGAGAGCATGCAGACGGTGCAGATTATTCAACAGCTACAACAACTATGGGTAATTTTTGACGACATAGAATATGCATTACAAACCATAGAGCCTCTACAGGCAACCAATGTGGAGCATGAACAACACGGACATTTAACCGCACCCATGCCAGGCGCCATTGTGGCCGTGCATGTGAAAGCCGGCGATACAGTACAAAAAGACGATTGTCTAATCGTGATGGAAGCGATGAAAATGGAGCATTCTATTTATGCGCCACAAGCTGGGATCGTACGTGAAGTATTCTACGCCGCAGGCGATCGCGTGGATGAAGGTGCTGAATTATTGGCTTTTGACTGAGATAAGGTTAAACCTTTAGAAAAAAGATATACTTTGTTAATACTGTTGATATCTGGAATTGCTGAGATCCGTCATTGCGAGCAAACGAGTACTGGATGTATAATAAAAACCATGAAGGATAATAACTGTGGAATAATTGAATTGCACGAAACAAAACGAGTGCAGCGCGGCAATCCAGGAGATCTTTGGCAATGAAAAAGAACATCATGTACAATAATGCTAATAAAGCAATGAGATACTTATAAATCCAGGATTCTAACCCCTGGATTGCCACGCCTTGTTCGCTGCGCTCACTGGCTCGCAATGACGAGATAGAGGAAATAGGCAATGATCGTTATTTTTTAGGAGAACCGTATGCCCTTGCCCAAACAAGTGACCTTAGTCGAAGTAAGCCCTAGGGATGGCTTGCAAAATGAAAGCCAATTTATTCCCACCGATGTTAAAATTCAATTTATTGAACAATTGGCACAAAGTGGTTTAAAGCATATAGAATTAACCAGCTTAGTGTCACCACAATGGGTGCCGCAATTAGCGGATCACAGTGACGTCATTCAAAAAACAAAAACTTTTCCTGGTGTAGATTACAGCGTGTTGGTACCGAATGAACAGGGTTACACGCAAGCACAAACTCTAAAGGTCAAACATATTGCAGTTTTTACCGCAGCTTCCAATACCTTCTGCCAGAAAAATATCAACCGCAGCTTAGCACAAAGTTTAATAGACTATGAAAAAATAGTGCGTGATGCTAAAGCTCAAAATATGCGTGTGCGCGGTTATATTTCGTGTGCTTTGGGCTGCCCTTATGAAGGCAACATTGCGCCAGAAATCGTATTAGACGTAGCACAACAATTGCTGGCCATGGGCTGCGATGAATTATCCATAGGCGATACCATTGGTGTAGGCACCGTGCACAGCGTACGCATCTTATGTGAATTATTATTGAAACATATACCCGTTAATCAATTGGCCGTGCATTTTCACGATACCTATGGACAAGCGCTCGCCAATATTTACGCAGCGCTACAATTAGGCATACACATCGTCGATGCTTCCGTTGCCGGTTTAGGCGGCTGCCCTTACGCCAAAGGCGCCAGCGGCAATGTCGCCACTGAAGATGTACTATATATGCTAAATGGCTTAGGCATAGAAACCGGCGTATCCATGGAAAAACTCCTAGCCGCCGATCGCTATATTTGCCAGCATTTAAATCGCCCTAGCCGTTCTAAAGTGGCGAATGCCATAAATTAGCCCGGCTTAGGCCCGGTTACGCAGGCCTAAACCGTAACTCTTAATTTTGCGATACTACATAATGCAACAGGGTTTTTCCTCTGCTACCAAGCAAAGTTAAAAACTGAAAAATTTGAGTGACCGTTCCCATTTAGTCAATCTCACAATTGATTGTTTTTACTACATTCTTTATGTTTAAAAAACTAAGTCCGCAATCCCCTGCCCTGCTTCAACAACACATAGCATAACACGGCAAAGAAAACACTTGCGGCAATTGATATGAATAATCCTAGCCATGGCGAGACATCGGCGACACCCAACATGCCATAGCGAAATCCATTCATTAAATACAAAATAGGATTAAAATGTGCTGCAATACGCCAAGCGGGTGGCAAAGCCTGTATAGAATAAAACACACCCCCCAAATAGGTTAAGGGCGTTAATACAAAATTAGGGATGATAGAGATATCATCAAAAGTATTGGCAAAAAGCGCATTGAAAAATCCCGCTAAGGAAAACAGCCAGGCTGAAATTAATAAAATACCCAGCATACTGAAAAAATGTTGTATGGGTATATGGGTAAAAAAAGACGCAACCACTAACACCACTGCTCCCACCATTAGGCCGCGTATGACCCCGCCCAAAGTATAACCCAATAAAATAGTCCACTCCGATACCGGTGCAACCATGAGCTCTTGCACGCTGTGGGTAAATTTAGCGGAAAAGAAAGATGCTGATACGTTGGCATAGGCGTTTAAGATCACCGTCATCATTACCAAACCGGGAGCGATAAATTGTATGTAGCTATAGCCTTCCACTAAACCTATGCGTGAACCGATGACATGTCCAAAGATAACAAAATACAAGCTCATAGTAATGGCTGGAGGTAATAAAGTTTGCGGCCAAATGCGCAATATGCGCACACATTCTTTGCGTACTATCGTTTTGAGTGCAACCCAGTTAATCATATTAGTTTTTCCTCTACCGTATGGCCTGTTAAACGTATAAATAGTTCTTCTAAGCGATTAAATTTATTGCGTAAACTTGTAACACGGATCCCCGCAGCATCCAGTGTTTGAAACAAATCATTGACGGTTTGGTGTTCTAGCAAGTCCACCTCTATGCTATCGGGCGAAACTAAGCGGCAAGCAAAATGCGCTAATTGTGGTGCCTCGATAAGAATGCTGCCTACATCTAAAATTAAGGTTTCACCGGTTAAATCACCTAACAGCGAATGCACACTTTTTTCAACTAAAATTTCGCCATTATCGATGATAGCCACATTTTTGCATAAAATTTCGACTTCTTCCAAATAATGTGTGGTTAATAAGATAGTTAAACCCTGTTGGTTCAATTTTTCTAGATACACCCACAAAGAACGCCTAAGCTCTATATCCACCCCCGCGGTGGGCTCATCTAAGATAAGCAATTTGGGTTGGTGCACCAAGGCCCGGGCAATCATCAGCCTACGTTTCATACCTCCCGATAAAGAGCGCACCACGTCGTTACGCTTCTCCCATAAGCCCAATTGTTGCAGGGCCTGTTCTGCCTGCTCTTTGGCCTGCCTATACGGTACACCATAATAACCCGCTTGCGTTACCACCACGTCTATCGTTTTGGTGAAAATATTGAAATTAAATTCTTGTGGGACAATACCTATAAGTTGCTTTGCCTTTAGAATTTCATCGTCTATAGAATGTCCAAATACGCGAACCGTACCTGAGGTTTTATTGACTAATGACGAAACAATGCCTATAAAAGTGGATTTCCCAGCGCCATTGGGGCCTAATAAGGCAAAAAAATCGCCTTCGGCTATGCTTAAGTTGATCCCTTTTAAAGCAGTTTTGCCCGATTGGTACACTTTGACCAAATTTTCGATTGCTAAGGCCTGACTCATGTGCGCTCCGTATGCTGTTGATTGTCTGTATGGTAGCATAGCTGCTATATTGACGCCACATTTGGAAATAATTTATACTGTTGCCATATAACGATTCACTTCCTCTGGCCCGTCATTGCGAGCCGCGAGCGTAGCGAGCAGGCGTGGCAATCCATGAAAATATTAAGCAATAAAAAGGAACATCATTTACAGCAAGGCTTATAAAGCAAAATGGAGCCTATAGAAATGAGCTCTTGAACTCCTGGATTGCTTCGCAAGCTCGCAATGACGGGCCTGTGCAATCTGCAGATCCACAGTCTTAACAAAGACCCTCTTTTTTTAGGAGAACGAATAAACCATGCAAATCCACCTAGACGATGCCAACATCAGTTATAGGATCCAAGCCTATGCCCCTAACGCCATCACCATTAACGATACGGTTTATACGCACAGTTTCATTTTGTCTACCGAAAACATTTGGGCAGATCACTATATTTCGCATAAAACCAATAGCAACGATGAAGAGACCCTCGCACCTTTTATTGCGCTAAAACCGCAAATTTTTTTATTTGGCACGGGTGAAACCCAAGCATTTTTATCCCCTAAACTACAAGCTTTGTTTTATAGTCATCGCATAGGGGTTGAAGCCATGTCTACCGCGGCTGCCTGCAGAACCTATAATGTATTATTGGCTGAGGGGCGTTACGTCATGGCGAGTTTGTTGTTGACTTAGGGGTATTCCTCGAAATAATCCGTATTAATTTTTTTGATTTCATATGCGCTGACTGAATTTAGGCCTATATTATATTCCCACATTAATTCTACCAATTGCCGGCCAGAAATTAAAATTATTTTGGCTTCTATTGTTTTAACATATTCTTTTGCCTCGTTCGTAAAATCTGAGGTTGTTATAAAAATCCCTTTTTTAGCCCGTTTACCTAAAAGAGCCCCTGCAAATTTTTGAATTTCTGGACGGCCCACACTGTTTTCTGTATACCGCTTTGCCTGTAGGTAAATCACGTCTAGGCCCAGTCTATCCTCATTAATGATCCCATCAATGCCTTCATCCCCGCTTTTACCGATGGCTTTACCCGCTTCCTGGCGTGAACCGCCATACCCCATTTTTACAATCGCATCCACCACTAAGGTTTCAAAGAAACTGGGGGTACCATTTTTAATACAGTCCAGTAGATCGCTTAGGGTTTGCTCTTTAAGGCTAGCGTAACCCTTTTCTAAAATTTCTTCGGGTGTTTGGCTCGTATCTTCATGAAAAGAATGAGGCACCCTATCGCTGCCATTGTCTTCTTTTTTCCGGCTGCTATTTTTAAAGTTTTCATACCCTGGAAAGGTCATAAGATAATGAACATCCATTTGTGCCAAGTCTTTTGCTAACGTTTTTTTACCTTCTTCTGTGATCTGACAAACCCCACGCTGAACAGAACGTAATAAGCCTGCTTTCTTGAGAGCCGTAATACTCCAACTAATACGGTTGTGAACAATGGCCTGTTTGCCACTGGGGAGCAAAGCCGATAGTTCCTCTGGCGTGAAATTAAATTCCTCCGCCATGAGATGATAGGCCTCTCGCAACTTGAGTTCGGCTTTTTTATCCGCAAGCTTTAGCACAGGCAGCAAAAAAGCTTGGAAATTTGGGAGCTCCATGTTTTAATCCTCTATCTTTCATAACAGCCTCAGTTTAACGCAAACTCTATGGAAAGTCACCTTTAACATCGCATCCTTAATTTTTTATTCATCGGAAAATTCCTCCGCCATCCTTTCAGCTTGTTCTAAGACAGTGTCAATGGCCAACAATTCCATATCGGGCGGATAACCGTATTTCTTCAAAGTCCGCTTAATGATGACCTTTAATTTAGCCCTCACGTTTTCCTTAATCATCCAGTCAATTGAGGCATTTTCCCGAACTTTTTGAGCTAAAACCAGCGCTAATTCTCGCAAGCTGTCATGCTGCATCAATGCTTTGGCACTGTCATTACTGGCCACAGCAGTATAAAAAGCATATTCATAAGCCGTTAATCCCAGATCTTTGGCTTCATTATCGCCAGCAACCACTTCTTTGCTGATGTTTATCAACTCTTCGATGATCTCGGCGGCGTTAAGAACACGATTTTGATATTTTTTAAGGCTGGTTTCTAACATTTCTAATAAGGATTTGCTTTGCGCAAGATTTGTTTTTGCGCGGGTTTTCAATTCATCGGTCAATAATTTTTTCAACACAGCCAAAGCAATATTTTTGTGTTTCATACCCCGAATTTCGGCTAAAAATTCGTCTGAAAGAATTGAAATGTCAGGCTTCTTTATTCCCGCCGCATCAAAAATATCCACCACTTGTTCAGAGACTAAGGCTTTATCAATCACTTGTTTAATCGTGGTTTCTAATTCTAAAGCGCTTTTACCCGGGCCTCTTGCTTCAAATTTTGCCAAGCGCGCTTTAACGGCTTGAAAAAAAGCGACTTTGTCTTTAACGGCCATAGCTTCTTCATGCGGAATAGCAATGGCAAAGGCTTCAGACAAAGCCCTTACTGCATTGAAATAGCGATCCTTGCCATTGTCTAGTCCTAAAATACGATCGGCAGCGGCTAAAATCAGGCTTAATTTTTGCCCTGTGTCGGCGGTAAAATAAGCCTCAATATTAAAGCCCTGATACATGGCTTCTAAGATTTCAATTTTTTCCTGCATCATGTCTAATGCTTCTTCTTGCAATACAGTAGGGTCGCCCTTTCCGCCTGCATCCGTATAAAACGATAAAGCCTTCTTTAAATCGGCGGCAATGCCTAAATAATCCACCACCAAACCCGCCGGTTTATCCAAGTAAACGCGATTCACCCGTGCTATGGCTTGCATGAGATTATGCCCTTGCATGGGTTTGTCTATGTAGATCGTGTGCAAGCTGGGAACATCAAAACCTGTTAACCACATATCGCAGACAATAACCAATTTTAAGGGATCTTCAGGATCTTTCATTCGCGCTGCAAGATTTTTTCGCTCTTGCTTCGTGCTGTGGTGTAGACTCATCTCGTAACCATCAGAAGAGGCGGCCGTCATAAGCACCTTAATGGCGCCTTTGCTGAAATCCTCTGAATGCCAATCGGGTTTACATTGAATGATTTCGCTGTACAGTAGTGCCGCAATGCGGCGCGACATGCACACAATCATTCCTTTTCCAGGACACACTTCATGCCGCGCTTCAAAATGCTGCACGATATCTAGGGCAATGTTTTTGATGCGTTGGGTGCTGCCTATCAAAGCCTCTACTTGTGTCCAGCGGCTTTTAAGGACCTGGGTATCGCTTAGCTCGTCTAGCGCTAGTTCTTCGTCTAAGTCATGAATTAAGGCTTTGCCTTCTTCGCTTAACGCGGCTTTTGCCAAACGGCTTTCATAAAAGATGCGTACCGTGGCGCCGTCTTCTACGGCTTGGGCTATGTCATAAATATCGATGTAATCGCCAAAAACGGCGGGCGTATTCACATCCGTTTTTTCAATCGGCGTGCCCGTAAAGCCCAAATAAGTGGCATTGGGTAAGGCATCGCGTAAATATTTGGCAAAACCGTACACGGTTTTTTTACCAATAATGAGACCATTGGCATCTTTTTCATCCAGGGTTTTAGCGGCAAAACCATATTGGCTGCGATGCGCTTCGTCTGCAATCACCACGATATTGCGGCGATCCGATAAGGCATCGTAAACATTGCCCTGTTCGGGTTGAAACTTTTGAATGGTAGAAAACACCACGCCACCGGAGACTACGCGCAACAAATATTTTAAGTGCTCACGATTGCAGGCTTGTACAGGTTCTTGTCGCAACAATTGAGTAGAAGCCGAAAAGGTTTCAAATAATTGATCGTCTAAATCGTTGCGATCGGTCATCACCAACACGGTTGGATTATCCAAAGCCAAAACGATTTTCCCAGTATAAAACACCATCGACAAGGATTTACCGCTGCCTTGCGTGTGCCAGACCACACCGGCTTTTCTGTTGCCGGCTACAGCCGCTGCCTGCAAGGTTGAGGCAACGGCTTTATTCACCGCGTAATATTGATGATAAGCGGCTATTTTTTTAACGCTGTGAATGCTGATAATGCCTGCTGCGTCTTCTTTTTTCGATTTTTCAAACACTACAAAATGCCGCACTAAATCCAGCAAAGTGGCTTTGTTTAACATGCCGTTTATCAAAACTTCCAGTTGGCTGGTTAAATGTGAAGCCTCGTTTTTGCCATCGGCACTTTTCCAGGCCATAAAACGGTTAAAATCGGCTGAAAGTGAACCCGCTTTGGCGTCTAATCCATCCGAAATAACCAACAAGGCATTGTAAGTAAACAGGCTAGGAATGGTCCTTTTGTAGGTGCCTAACTGTTGATACGCGGATTTGATCGTTGCATTTTCATCGGCCGGATTTTTTAATTCCATCACCACTAAGGGTAAACCGTTTACAAACAGGATTAAATCAGGGCGTTTGTGTTGATGGTTCTCAATCACGGTGAATTGATTGACAGCAATGAATTCGTTATTGTCTGGATTGTTAAAATCAACCAGCCAGACTAAATCGCCGCGCTCCTGATTGTTTTCTGTTTTGGTGGTTTTTACCCCTTCGGTTAAAGCGCGGTGAAAGCGTTCGTTATTGGCTAAAGTGTCTGGGGATTGAATACGGAGGATATCTTGAATGGCCTGTGCTCTGGCCAATTCTGGAATATGCGGGTTAATGCGATGCACCGCGGCGCTTAAGCACTCAGTCAAAACCACTTCATCCAAACGGCTGCGTTCTAATTGCGTGCCGGGAAAATAGTTATAGCCTAAGCCTTGCAATAATTGGATGGCATGTTGTTCAAGATCGGATTCCGTTAAATGATTCATAGGGGGTTTACTCGTATTTCGCCGCTCATTAACTTGGGTAACAAGGTATCGCGGAGGGTTTCTAGGGTTTGGATTTGATAGCAATTCTTTATAATTTTATCGTTCATTGGTTTAACTTCCTTTTCAAAATTTATAATTATTTCATTTGAAGGAATTGTAATAGCAATATTTTCAAAATCAAATTTACTAATTGAACCAAAAACCGTACCTTCATTATTAAACTGTTTTATTTCCTCCATAAGAGAACGCAGTTTGAAATAAGCATAAGTATAATAATCGTTGTTATGTTTATATCTAAATGCTGCAACTCCACGTCCAATACAGCATTCTTTATGCGCCATATTTTGTGCCCCAACCGGCGCGCGAACACTAATTAAGGTATCAAATTTGCCTGCAAATCTTGTTGGCTCAGTTGTAAAAACCCTTTCACTGGGAAAGCGAAAACCAAAATCTGCATTACCTTGAAACATTGGAACACCAATTTTTTCTTCATTAAATGAATTACTAGATGGCGATTGCCCCATTGTAAAATAAAATTCATCACCTAATTTTCCTTTCTTCCAATCCTCCTTTGCCTCAACCACAAACCACTGCTTAAACAGCGTTTCAGCCATGGCTTCAAGGGTTTTATTTTGGCGGTGCAGCAGGTCTATTTTATCGTCCAAACTACTGAGAACGGCGGCAATGGCTTTTTGTTCGGAGAGGGGTGGGACAGCCCACAATGTAGACTTTAGAAAATTCCAGTCTGCTCGTGGCATTCGCGTTCCGCCTTCCCCACTGTTTGCCGTATCGATAAAATCCCTATTTGCCATAAAATAAAAAATAAAATCTTGTGAAAATCCACTTTTAGCTCTAAATACCCAAATGTCAGTTGAACAAATACCAGAAAACTTAGGCTTAAATACTTTCCTGAAATATGGCCGCAACTTACCAAAAAGAACATCGTTTTTTTGAAATAAAAATTTATTGCTAGTGACGCCAGATGATTTGCCAACGCCATTCAATCTCAAGCTTTGTTGCTCAATATGCTCAAGCCCAATATAAGTAAACTCTTCCGTATTGATTGGCAAATAAGTATTTTTTACTGGTTCAGTAATTTCTGAAAGCTTACACTCCCGCCACGCACTCACCCCCCGCTTATAAATTACCACGCCTTTATGCGCTATATGCTGTATCAAAGCATCATTGTCAATGGACGGATACGCAATAACATCAAAAAAGAAGGGCAAATAAGAGTCTTCTTCTATATCAAATTGCATGCGCTGTGCTAAAGCAACCGTTACATTGTTGCCTTTAATGGCAATATCCACATCAGAGGCTTCTTTAAAGGTGTTGATAGCACGAGAGCCGAAGAGTATCGCCTCTTCTACTTCTGGATAAGCCGCGATAAAATCAACAATCTGCTGAAATTGCGCCTCGCTTAAACCGTATTTCATGCCAAATCATCCCGATGGCTTTTTAATTTAAAAAACAGATCGCGCAGAACGGGGAAAAAATCTTGGTGAATAAAGCGCACGGTTTCCAGTAAAATACTGACATTATAGGTATGGCTGGTTAAATTGCGTTTTTCTAACGCGCTCATCCAAGTTTCAGCATGGCTGATGACTTCAGCTTGAAACGCTTGGCGTATGCTTTGCTTGCTGTTTTCAACCCCATCGTAGCCTTCATTTTCCAAATAATCCTTCAGGGTCTTCCATGCCAATTCAATGGCAATTTCAAAACCCTGTACCAAAGCCATTTGGTACGCTTCTTTGTAGGGGAATTCTTCATATTCATTGATACGCCGTAAAAACAGCGCATACGCATTTTCAAAATTTCCAAAGCGTTGTTTCCAGCGTAATTCGTTATTCATAGATCTATTCTCGCTAAATTCTCTATAATCGCTTGATTCAATGCCGTTTCTTCTTTCAATTGCGCCTGAAACTCGGTTTTTAAGGCACTAAAGCGCTCTTTAAAATCAAAATCGTCTTCATCATCGGGTAAACCCACATAACGCCCAGGCGTTAAGACATAATCCAGTTCTTTGACCCGTTCAATCGATGCGCTGCAACAAAAACCCTTGATGTCTTCGTAATTGCCCTTGGGATTGCGCCAGTTGTGATAGGTATCTGTAATGTGTTGAATGTCCTCTTCAGATAATTCACGCGTACGGCGATT
The DNA here is from genome assembly GCA_009885895.1 of Gammaproteobacteria bacterium. Classification (GTDB taxonomy): domain Bacteria; phylum Pseudomonadota; class Gammaproteobacteria; order UBA1113; family UBA1113; genus VFKP01. Next base: position 5,137 of record VFJV01000052.1, on the reverse strand, counting down.
GATTAAATGCCCTAAATTGCGCGCGTCAATAAACAGAATTTCATTTTTTTGCCGTTCTATGGTGCTTTTGCTGCGCTTACGGCTCATAAACCACAAGGCGGCGGGAATTTGGGTATTTAAAAATAGTTTTGCGGGTAAATTAACAATGCAATCGATGAGGTTCCCTTCCTCGATTAGCCTCCTGCGTATATCGCCCTCGCCACTGGTTTTAGAGGTCAAGGCACCTTTAGACAGAACAACCCCTGCTTGACCATTCGGCGCTAGATGATAAATAAAATGCTGTAACCAGGCAAAATTGGCATTGCCCGCGGGCGGTGTGCCGTATTTCCAGCGGCCATCGCCGCGTAATAATTCGCCGCTCCAATCGCTGACATTAAAGGGCGGATTGGCAATAATAAAATCGGCCTTTAAGTCAATGTGTGCATCGTTTAAAAATGAGCCCTCGTTGTTCCATTTGACCTGTGAGCTGTCAATCCCACGAATGGCCAAATTCATTTTGGCCAAGCGCCAAGTGGTTTGATTGCTTTCTTGTCCGTAAATGGAAATATCGTCTATTTTTCCCTGGTGACTTTTAACAAATTCTTCCGACTGTACAAACATGCCACCCGAACCACAACAAGGGTCAAAAATCCGCCCTTTGTAGGGTTCAAGCATATTCACTAATAACTCTACAATGCTGCGCGGGGTGTAGAATTGTCCGCCTTGTTTGCCTTCCGCCAGGGCGAACTCGCCTAGAAAATACTCAAATACATGGCCTAATACATCGGCGCTGCGCGATTTAGCATCGCCTAAGGCAATATTGCCGACTAAATCAATCAAAGCGCCTAAACTGCTAGGGTCAAGGTTTGATTTAGCAAAACCTTTGGGCAAAACCCCACCTTTTAATAAAGCATTTTCACGCTCAATCGCATCCATCGCCGCATCCACTAAAATACCTATTTTGGGATCTTTGGCCTGTGCTTGTAAAAATGACCACCGCGCTTGTACTGGCACAAAAAACACGTTTTCAGCTTGATACTCATCGCGATCTTCGGGATCGGCACCTGCATATTCGCCTAGGCCTGCTTTTAACTGGGCAAAATGCTCTTCAAAGGAGTCTGAAATGTATTTAAGAAAGATCAACCCCAGTACAACATGCTTATATTCCGCGGCATCAATGTTTTTGCGCAATTTATCAGCAGCTTTCCAGAGTTGTTTCTCTAGAGGCTCTTCATTGGGGGATTTTATTTTAGGCATTTTTTTCCATTTTAAGGTGTTAAGATATACTTTTTCGTTTTGTTTTTAAACCGTTTTCTTCGGCAATATTTTAATTAAACTGATTGTATTGCCTTCCACGGCCATAATTTCTAAGCGATAACCGCCTAAATACAGGCAGCTTTGGGCTGTTGGGATCGCTTCTAAATATTCCGTGACTAAACCGCTTAAAGTCCTAGGGCCTTCGCTCGGAAAATTGGCTTGCAAGATGCGATTTAATTCACGCACGTGTATAGCCGCATTAACCATATAACTGCCATCTGATTCTAGCTGCAGCAAGGTGTCTTCATCATTTTTTTCCATAGCGAGCTCACCCACTATTTCATGCACAATGTTTCCTAAACTCACCAGACCAAGAATATCCCCATATTCGTCCACTACAAAAGCATGATTGCGATCTTTTAATTTAAAATGTTTCATTTGTGTAGAGAGTAAGGTTTCTTCCGGTATAAAATACGGCTCTTCCATGAGCGCAAAAATAGCTGTTTTATTAGGTGATGTGCCAAAAAATATTTCCAAAGCTCTAAACACAGGTAAAATACCTTTAATTTCATTGATATCGTCTTGGTACACCGGAATATATTTCATATTGCAGCTTAATAATTGCTCGCGAATTTTTTCCAGATCGTCGTCGATATCCAGGCTGAGGATCCTATTGCGTGGGATCATCACATCGTTTACCGTCATTTTTTCCAAATCTAAGATCCTCAATAGCATTTCTTGGTGATGCCCCGTTATTTTACCCGAGGGATCCGCAACCACAGAGCGCAATTCTTCAGAGCTTAAGCGATCGCTGTGATTATGTTGCAACTTAAGCCCCAGCAAACGCAATAAGCCATTTGAGAATTGAGTGATTAACCAGACCATAGGATAAAGTAGGTAAGATATGAGTAATAAGGGCCAGGAAATGATAAAACTAAATTTTTGAGGGTACGCAATGGCGAGCGTTTTAGGGGCGATTTCGCTGAAAATTAAGATGATCAGGGTTAATACCACTGCGGCAAAAGCAACCCCAATTTCTCCCCAAAAATGAATAGCCAGCATAGTTGCAACAGCCGAAGCCACAATATTGGCAAAGGTATTGCAAATGAGAATGGTTGCCAACAAACGGTCTGGTTTTTTAAGTAAGAAAAGAACTCTTTTGGCCGGAGGTAAGCCCATCTGAACCAAATACCGCAAACGATAGCGATTAATCGACATTAACGCCGTTTCTGATGCTGAAAAAAATGCCGATATCAGCAATAATCCCACTAAGATGATGATGGAAGTGATCACGCTTAAGCTGTGCAAATTTTAACTCCTGTGTATCCTACTGCTATACTCATAGCAGTTGGTTTTTAGGGTAGGCGCCGAGCTCGCGAGCAACAGGAGTGTAGTACCCTACAGGACTGTTGCGAGATGGGCGTAGGGAACACCCCCTAAAAATCAAATGCGAAGAGTATATTATCGCAAGAACTTGTGCCGCATAGCAAGGCTCAGTATAATGGACTCATTATAAGCAACGAGACGTCATTATGTTCAATTCTTTAACAGAAAAGCTCAGCGCTACCCTCAATAAACTGACGGGACAAGGGCGTATTACCGAAAAAAATATCACGGACACCTTAAAAGAAATTCGTGAGGCCTTATTAGATGCAGACGTAGCTTTGATCGTCGTAAAACAACTGTTAAACGATATTAAAAAACGCGCCCTAGGGCAAGAAGTATTGCGCAGTCTTTCACCCGGACAAACCTTAATCAAAATCATCCACGATGAATTGGTTCTGGTCATGGGAGAAAAAAATGAAAGCCTAAATTTAGCTGTGCAACCCCCTGTCATTATTCTATTGGCGGGCCTGCAAGGCTCTGGTAAAACCACCACAGCGGCTAAATTAGCTCAATTTTTACAAGAAACACACAAAAAGAAAGTGTTATTAACCAGCGTAGACGTTTATCGCCCCGCTGCTATTTTGCAGCTTGAAACTTTGGCAGGCCAAATTGGCGCCGAATTTCACCCTAGTTCTAACAGGGATTCTCCTATCAAAATAGCCCAATCCGCCTTACTGACCGCTAAACAAAAAAGTCTAGATGTGCTTATTATCGACACCGCCGGGCGCCTACACATCGATTCTGACATGATGACTGAAATAGAAAGCCTGCACAAAGCAGTCTCACCTACCGAAACGCTGTTTGTGGTCGATAGTATGACAGGTCAAGATGCCGCTAAAACAGCACTTGCTTTTCACGAAAAACTACCCTTAACAGGCATCATCTTAACCAAAACAGACGGCGATGCACGCGGTGGTGCCGCGCTTTCGGTGCGCTACCTCACGGGTAAACCCATTAAATTTATGGGTACGGGTGAAAAAATAGACGCATTATCACCCTTTTACCCTGAACGCATCGTCTCGCGCATTTTAGGCCACGGCGACATTGTAGGCTTAGTAGAATCAGTGCAAAGCTCTGTCGATCAAGAAAAAGCCGCTAAAATTGCTAAGAAAATTCATAAAGGCCGCGGTTTTAATTTAGATGATTTTAAAAGCCAACTGCAAGAAATGAAAAAAATGGGCGGCTTATCCTCAATGATGGATAAAATACCTGGCGTAGGCAACGTATCCCAAGCCGTAAAAGAAAAAATGTTAGGTGATACAAGTTTAACCCGATTTGAAGCCATCATCAACTCTATGACCCCTAAAGAGCGGCATTTTCCCGACCTCATTAACGGCTCACGCAAGCGTCGTATCGCCCAGGGTTCAGGCACTTCTATACAAGATATTAATAAACTTTTAAAGCAATTTGAGCAAATGCAAAAAATGTTTAAAAAAATGGCTAAAGGTGGCCTGAGTAAAATGATGAAACACTTAGGCGGAAATCTACCCGGCGGCTTGGGTGGCCTGCTAGGATGATATTGCCTCTATGCTCATTGCAAGCAGAGCAATTTTTTAAGACTATGTTTTTTAATATTTGGCAAGGGCATGATCTGAATCGGATAGATGAATTTTACGCCCAAGATTTTCAGGAGACGATCAGCGTTGCAGATGACCAAAAAAGGCCTATTGTTTCTAATCTTGGCTATGACGATTTGGCACAGTTTGCCCATTGGTACAAAGAAAATTATCAGGACACTACGCTGGATATACTCAAAATCGTTGCTAGTGGCAACGAACATATTTCAGTTTATTTTTATTCTTCCTCTATCAAAAAAAAGACTCAGGCGCTACGTCATCGTTGGGTTTGTGGTATATGGCATCTGAATGAGAACCATAAAATCAATCGTGTATGGGCCGTGGTAACGCCTTATTATCCTGAATGATAAGTGGGAAGTCAGCGGTTCAATACTCTACCGCCATTTTTGGCAGTTCTTCCACAAAGCCACTAGTTGCACCCAGAGGCAATCCCTCCTATGATTGCCTGAGATAATTTAATTAGGATCATGCGCGAAATAACTTGTTAGAGGAATATTTGCTGTAATTCGTTGATAAACACTTGTTTTTACATACAATTTTAGATATAGCCACTCTTCTACAGTTTAACTTATTCGGAGTATAGTCCTTTTAGGTTGAACTAAAGCGGAACATGTTCCTTGTGAGCTCAACTAAAATGGACTATACTCCGGATAAGTTAAGTTTATTAGGTTAAAAAGTTATGTATCAGAGAGTGCTCAAACTAGATCTGCCTGCAGGGCAATCTACTTTTTTATGGGGGGCCCGCAATACGGGAAAATCAACGTATTTAAAACATTTTTTCCCAAAATCGCGCTATTACAATTTACTAAAAACCGATGATTTTACGCGCTTGTTAGTTGCACCCAACTTACTGCGTGAAGAGCTTTTGGTGGCTACAGAAGATGAATTACAGTATCCCGTTATCATTGATGAGGTACAGAAGATCCCTGCATTGTTGG
>VFJV01000044.1 GCA_009885895.1 Gammaproteobacteria bacterium | reverse complement strand
TAGTCCATTTTAAGAACAGCCATCGAGCAGGAAATTGGTTTATAATGAACCAACTTACCTCTTCAAATAATAAGGACTATTAGAATGGCAGCCCACAAGAAGGCCCGCACAAAGCGTATCACCTCCTCTATAAAACGAGCTATCGCTTTAAAAGGCATAGTCCGTGAAGACACTGTTTCACAGATATCCAAGGAATACGATTGTAGCCGGACTACCGTTTATAATCAACACCGTAAAGCGCTGCAAGCACCGAACCAAGCCTTTGATGAAGAAGATGATTCTGTGCTGTACACCGTCCCTGTAACAAAGCCATTTATCAAACAAGTGGCTCTTGCTTTAGGCATGATTTGTAAATCCAGTTATCGCGACACCAAGGTTTTTATAAAAAGCATCTTTGATTATTCCGTTTCTGTAGGGAGTATCTTTAATGTGATGGAGGATGCATCTGAAAAAGCCAAAGCCATCAATGATAGCTATGACTTAAGCCTAATCAAAACCAGCGCTGCGGATGAGTTATTTCATCGCAATAAACCCATCTTAGACGTGGTGGATATTGATTCACGATTTTGCGCACTCCTGGCTAAAGCGGATAGGCGAGATTACGAAACCTGGGGTATCCATCTGCTAGACTTACAGAGTCAAGGATACGCTCCAGAAACAACCCTCATGGATTCGGCGAAAGGGCTAATTAAAGGGCATGCTGAAGTTCTGCCGAATACGGCTCGTCGACTAGACCATTTCCATTTGATTAAAGACTTAAAGGATTGCGGCCGTTTTTTAAAACATCAAGAAGACTCTGCTATCACAAAAGCCTTTCATTTACAGCGTAAAGCGAACAATGCCAGAAACGAGGCGGACAATCAATATTATTCAGATGCGGCCTTAATAGCATTCAATGCAATTATTGTGTTAGAAGATAATCGAAGAAAATTCAATCTGCTTTCCCAATGGTTGCAGTATGATGTGCTTCAACTGCCAGGGCATGAGCCCTATACCCGTGCAGTACTCTATGATTTCATTCTGCGCGAAATGACGGCGCTTTCGGATAAACAACCACACCGAATCAGTGACATTGTCACATCGCTCTATACTCAAAGAGAGGCTTTGCTGGATGTGGCGAATACGCTCAACGAAAAATTTACAAAGTTAGCCAAAAAATATAATCAACCCGTGGCGCGATTATGGGATTTGTGCTTTGTGACTCGATATGATATCGGCAGCCTCAAGTACAATGAAAAAGCAAACGCTCTAGAAAATTTAATGGGCTCTGACTACGACAAGATTGAAGATGAGGTACTGGGCATTCTAGAAAACACGCATCGCTGTAGCTCTATGATTGAGAATTTGAATGGCCGCATACGGCCTTATCTTGCTGAGCAAAAAGAAGTGACGCAGAAAAAGTTAGATCTCCTCCAGTTTTATCTGAACCATAAACCTTTTGCACGCAGCAAACATGAAAGGCTTATTAACGCGAGTTATGGATAAG
>VFJV01000059.1 GCA_009885895.1 Gammaproteobacteria bacterium | reverse complement strand
TATAACATGGCTGGTGAAAAAATTTAAAAGTACTAGTGCCCTATTCAAATGAATAGCATTTTGAGGGTGATATTATTTTGTGCTTAGTCCGATATACTAGAATTTATTTTATATAGTAGGGGTTTTCGCAACAGCGCCTATAATTTTGATTAAATTATGCGCAGTTTTGAGCTGGGTTATTCTTTTCTTTAGGCTGGACTACCCCCAAAGATATAACCATCTTAATAGCCTCTTCTACGGATAGGTTCATTTCTTTGACATCGGTCGCAGGGACGATCAATAAAAACCCCGAGGTAGGGTTGGGTGTGGTGGGAATAAAAACCATTACATGTTTGTCGGGCAATTGTTCGCGTCCTACAGAAAAATTGTCTGTCGTTTGAAAGGCAATGCTCCACATATCACGGCGCGGATATTCAACTAACACCACCTTTTTAAAGGAATTTCCACCAGGTTCTAAGAAGGATTGAGTTACTTGCTTGACGCTGCCATAAACGCTTCTTACCAGAGGCACTCGATGCACTAAACGCTCCCAAAAGATGAAGACTCGGCGACCCAAAAAATTAGCCGCAAGAACGCCTGTGCCTAATAAAATCAATACGCTAATGATAACCCCAAAACCAGGGATATCCATACCTAACCAGGCTCGAGGAGCAATGCTGTCTGGCAGAAGTAAGAGCACTTGATCCAGTAAGTTGACTATAAAATGCACTACCCAAACTGTGGCCAATATAGGCAACCAAATTAACAGCCCCGCCAAGAAGTGGCGTTGTAGGCTTGCTTTCATTTTACTCATTCGCTTTTCTCTTTGCTTTTGCTGACAGGCTCACTTTTAGGGGTATCTGTTTGTGGTGTATCCTTTTTGGTTTCTGCGGCTGTACTTTCTTTGTTCCCAGGAGGCGTGTCTTTTTTCTTTTTAAAATCAGTCTCATACCAGCCACTGCCTTTGAGCTGAAACATAGGCGCACTCATTAATTTTTCTAAGCTGAGTTCTTTGCATTCTGGACATTCTTTCAAGGGCACATCGGATAAGCCTTGTAAGGCATCAAAACAATGGCCGCATTTCTGACAACAATATTCGTAAACTGGCATACTATCTCCTACCCTAAAAAACAACGGCTATGAGTATAACCTATTTAGCACGGGCATGTTCCAGTTTTCTTTTAAATTTAGAATACCCGGTTCTAATACGTCCATAATGGCTTTATTGCTTAAATGTTGTTGCGCTGCGTTTAATCCCGGATAATAGATAGCTTCCATAAGTTCATACAAGGTGAGCTTATTTAAATCCACCGTTAATTTAATTTTTTTATTGACACAGGCAATGATCCCAGCGTCTTCTAATTGCGCTTCTAGCGACTCAATCGTGTTGAGTTCATTGCTGGGTGCTTGTTCTAACCAATCTTCATAGTTATAACGGGACTTATTGTCATGTAGTATTTTTAGTAATAGCAAGGCTCTAGACAAAGCACTTTGCCGTCTTTGTGACAAGGGAGTATGCCAATAGGGCAATATTTGTAATAATTCAGCCCCAAAGAGCACAATGACCCAGGATAAATAGAGCCACAATAAAAAGATGGGGATAGACGCTAGGGCACCATAAACCAGCGTGTAAATCGAAAATCGGTCTATATAAAAGGCAAAGGCTTGCCTTGCCAATTCAAACAATAATGCGCCTACTATGCCCGCTACAAAACAATATTTCATAGGGGAAATGCGGTTAGGCAATAAACGGTATAATAAAGTAAACCACAAGGCCGTGACGCTAAACATAATGCCCGATCCGATCCATTTTTTCGCAGCCACTGAATGCAAACCAATCTCCTGCCCAGACCAGGCAAACGCTTGCGAAAAAAGCAACATACAGGCACCCAATAACAAGGGCGCTAAGGTTAAAATACCCCAATACAGAAAAAAACCTTCAATAAAATGTCGTGATTTTTTGATGCGCCATATGGCATTAAAAGCACTTTCTATGCTGAATAAAACAAAAATAGCCGTCGTTAACAGCGATAAGATCCCCAACCAGGATAATTGTATTGTTTTTTGAACCCATGAATTGAGCTGGCTTTGAATAACTTGACCCGTAGAAGGAACAAAATGGGCAAAAATGAAATCTTGTGCCTTGTCGCCTAAAATGGCAAATTTAGGAAAAGCGGTAAAAATAAGCAACCCCACCATCATTAAAGGGACTAGAGCCAACAAAGTGGTAAAAGTGAGTTCCGCTGCGCGCGACAAGCAGCGATCGAGGCTAAAACGTTGTAAAACGCAGCGTAGATTGTAGAATTGTAACTTAAATTGATGCACCTTTGCCTCCTTTGTGTAGTCTAACAAAGCAAGCAAGCCTTGTCACTTATCTACCGACAAGGGGGTTATTATCCCCTAAATCAGGATCGTATAAATCTCTATAGTTCTGCTGTGTTTGCTTTTTTTCTAGGTAATCGGCGAGTAAAAGGCGGGTATTGCGTTCGCGGCTTTTTTGCAATCGCCCCCGCGTTTGTTCAAATTTACTCTCAACTTCTAAGAACAGCTGCTCTTCTTCGTCATAGTGCAGATGTTCATCTACGCTAAAAAGCGGATTAGATGCATAAGCGACCATAGGAGTGCTCCTTTTTATCTTTTCCTTGAGTATAGTTCAAAAAAAAAGCTATTGAAGGATCTGCACTTAACAAATGGCCATAAACAAGCTAAAATGTCTTTATAACACCTAAAAGAAGGGGCCAAATTGTGATTAATTTACTGAATTCAGAAAAAACACGTACTTTATGCGAACAAGTCTGGGAGAATGACATCATTCCCACCTTAAATACCTTTATAAGCATACCCAATAAATCCCCTGCTTTTGACGCCGATTGGCAAAAAAATGGCCATATTGATGCGGCCGTCAAATTGGTTTCTGAATGGGTTAAAGGGCAAAAAATTTCCGGATTGGAACTGCGTGTGTTGCAATTACCTAAGCGCACTCCGGTCATTTTAATAGAAATCCAAGGGACTATTGACAGAACAGTATTGATGTATGGTCACATCGATAAGCAACCTGAAATGGAGGGTTGGTTAGACGGCTTATCCCCTTGGCAAGCCGTACTAAGAGGGGATAAATTATATGGCCGGGGTGGTGCCGATGATGGCTATGCCATTTTTAGCTCTATTTTGGCGGTTAAAGCCCTTAAGGAGCAGAATATCGCCCATAGCCGTATGGTTATACTCATTGAAAGTTCAGAAGAAAGCGGCAGTATCGATCTTCCCTATTATATTGACGAATTAGAAAAAGAAATAGGTACACCAGAGCTTATCATCTGCTTGGACTCAGGCTGTGGCAATTACGAGCAATTGTGGCACACCACTTCCTTGCGCGGAATGGTAGCCGGAGTTTTGCGAGTAGAAACATTAACGGAAGGCGTACACTCTGGCTATGGTAGCGGTATTATGCCGTCAAGTTTTAGAATCATCCGGCAATTATTAAGCCGTATTGAAAATAAAAATACGGGCGAAATTTTATTGTCTAAATTTCATGTGACTATTCCTGAAGAACGCATCAAAGAGACACGTAAGGCCGCCAGCGTATTAGGCGATGAGGTCTATAAGGCTTTTCCATGTATTGGCAATGCCGAACCGGTCAACGACAATATGGGTGAATTATTGTTAAATAGAACTTGGCGCCCGGCTTTGGAAATTATAGGCTGCGATGGCATACCGTCTTTAAAAAATGCCGGTAATGTATTACGTCCTTATACCAGCCTTACCTTATCGTTGCGCACACCGCCTACGTGTGACGCTAAAAAAGCGGCATTGCAGCTTAAACATATTTTAGAAGCCGACCCACCCTATCAGGCCAAAGTCACTTTTACGGTAGATAAAGCAAGCGATGGTTGGCATGCACCTCTCTTAAAAGACTGGCTTAAAAAGGCGATAGACGAGGCATCGCAAGACTATTTTAGTAAAGAAGCCTTAGCCATTGCCGAAGGGGGTAGCATCCCTTTCATGGCCATGTTGGGCAAAAAATTTCCTAAAGCGCAATTTTTAATAACCGGAATTTTAGGGCCTCACTCTAACGCACATGGGCCCAATGAATTTTTACACATCCCTGCGGTAAAGCGATTAACCTGTTGTATTAGCCATGTTATTGCCGCAGAAGCTGTTCATGAATGATGCGGTAAGTCAATATAAAGAAAATTTACTAGACATAATGCGCACATTGGAAGGTGCTTTTTCTAAAGGAAATACGGTGGAGGACGTATTAGAATACCATACAGACGCAGTGGATTCACTCTTGATACGTCTTTGGGGGGAAAATGGTTCCGCGCAAAAATACTGCCTTGTTGCCATAGGAGGCTATGGTCGCCGAGAGTTGTACCCTTATTCAGATATTGACATTCTTATTTTAACCGAAAAATCTATTGTAGAAGATCCATTTTTAGAATATTTTTTGCAAACAGTGTGGGATTTAAAATTAAAAGCCTCTCCAATAACTGCAACACAAGAAGAATTGGCCGTCTTATGCCAAGAAAATTTAGCCACCTTAACCAGTATTTTAGACCAACGCTACTTAAGTGGGTCCAAAGAACTTTACGATAATTTTTGTAGACATAGCCTATATTTCTTGCCTTTATCGCCTCAAGAATTTTATTTTCAAAAAAAACAAGAGCAACAGTCTCGCCATCACCGTATCGGACAGTACGCTTTTTCTTTAGAGCCTAATGTTAAAGAAAGCCCAGGTGGGTTGCGCGACATGCAAACCTTGCTATGGTGTAGCCAATATGCCCGCCTTAAGCAGGCGGGATGTTTTAAGCCACACTTGAACCGTGGTTTTTTGTCCGAATTCAGCGCATTAAAAACCGAAAATATTCTAAGCGCTGATGAGAGCGAAAAACTAGTGCAAGCCTATCTTTTTTTGGCGCGCATTCGCTTCGCACTGCATTTTCAGGCCAGAAAAAAAGAAGATCGCTTGCCCTTTGAAATGCAATCCGCATTGGCTGCGAGCAATAACGAATCGCAGCGAGAGTTCATGAAAAACTACTATGACGCAGTATTGATTCTAATGCGCTACCAAAATATTTTAGAAAAAAGCTTTCTATGGTGGTTGAGTAACAAGGGTATATCAAATTCACCCCTTATCAAAATCCACCCAAAAGAAAATGAAATTTTAGACGCTCTTCTGCATTGTGAAGATAGCCAAGCCGTTCAAAATATTGCGCTGCCTTTTGTTAGAGCGGTAGAGCCCAGCCAAATTTCACCTCAAAAAGCATTATCCCTTGAAAGTCAAAGATTGTTTTTGAAATTATTCAATACAGCGCCGCATGTCTATTCACGGCTTAAAATGCTGCGCCTTTGGGGCGTCCTACCCTGTTACTTACCTGAATTACAATCTGCCCTGGGTTTAATGCAGCAAAGTTTATTCCACCGTTATAGCGTAGACGAACATACCTTGCTGTTAACTGAAATGATTGACAAATTTCATGAAAAAGCACATCAAGAGAAACACCCACTTTGTCACGAACTTGTTTTTAGCATACACTCACCGCAGGTGCTCTATCTTGCGGCACTGTTGCACGACAGTGGTAAAGGGCATCTCGAAGATCACAGCTTGGTGGGGGAAAAATTGGCCACAGCCGTATCGAAACGATTGAAAGATTTGTTAAGCGAGGAGGAACAAGATAATTTGATTTGGTTGGTTAAAAACCATTTATTAATGTCTACTGTCGCTCAAAAGCAAGATATTCATGACCCGGAGGTAATCATCGCGTTTTCGAAAAAAGTCGACAACTTAAATCGCTTAAAGTTGTTGTACTTATTAACCGTTGCTGACATTTCAGCCACCAACCCCACTTTATGGAACGCCTGGAAAGACAGTCTTCTAAGGAAACTATACCTATCTACTGAAAAATCGCTGCAGTGCGATCACGTTATGTCTTCCTCAAATAAAATGGCGGCGCACAGAAAAAGAAAAGGTATTTTATTATTGTCTAAGCATTCAGTAGAAGCGCGGTTTGCGCTAGCGTTATGGGACAACTGGCCGAACGTCTATTTTCTGCATCATAGCGTACCTAGCATTGCAAAACACACGAAACTTGTTTTAAAACGACAAGAAGGACAAGATGTTTTTTACTTTAGCGACCACCCTAAGCAGGGATGCTATGAGCTATTTATTTACTGTAAAGACAGACCTTTTCTTTTTTCATTATTTACAAACATATTAGAAAAAGAAAATCTAAATATAGTGTCAGCGGATATTTTAACAACGCAAAAAGGGTATGCTTTAGATAGTTTTTACCTGTTGCGAGAAGAGGCGTATTCTAAAAAAAGGATCCATTTATTACAGCGCTTAGAAACCGCTTTGCGTGAATTAAAAGAAAGGCAATCGCCCCCCTTCTTTAATCGCCGATTCCATAAACAACGGCTTTTACCCAACATGACGACTGAGATACGTTGTCACGTAAGAAAAGAACAAAATGTAACCGAAGTTGAGATTGTCTCTTACGACAGACCCGGTTTATTAGCTAAAATAGGGTTGGTTTTTTCTGAACATAAGCTTAATTTACAGCAGGCAAAAATAGCCACCCTAGGCCAGCGCATAGAAGACATTTTTGTGGTTACCAATTGTGCTGGCCAGATCCTATCCGATCATGAGGCTGCTCAATTGACCCAAGCCTTGAAGCAGGTATTGAACGAGATATAGCACTAGAGTAAATAAAATGTTAGCATAGGAGCATACTTGCTTCTACTGTATGGACTTTTTATGGCTAAACACTCTTTTGATACCCGTGTTATTCATGCAGGCCAATCACCCGATCCCAGCACGGGCGCGGTCATGGCACCTATTTATGCCACCTCAACCTATGCCCAAAAAAGCCCTGGCCAGCATTCGGGCTATGAGTATTCTCGCACCCAAAATCCAACCCGCCATGCCTATGAACGCTGCGTGGCCGATTTAGAAGAAGGCACTGCTGCTTTTGCTTTTGCCTCAGGTATGGCAGCCATCTCTTCTATATTGGAATTACTGGATAGCGGCGATCACGTCATTGCCAGCGACGATCTATACGGCGGCACGGTGCGTTTATTTAACCGCGTGCGCACACGCAGTGCTGCATTATCTTTCAGCTATCTAGACTTTAGCCTGAAAGAAGTCAATTTAAAGCAATATATCACGCCCAAAACCAAATTATTGTGGTTAGAAACGCCGAGTAATCCCCTGCTCAAGCTGGCCGACTTAAGCGCTATTTTAACCCAGGCTAAAGCATTGGGATTAATTAGCGTTGTAGACAATACTTTTGCCACACCCTATTTACAGCAGCCTTTAGTTTTGGGTGCCGATATGGTGGTGCATTCCGCCACTAAATATTTAAATGGGCACTCCGATATGGTCGGCGGTATTGCCGTTGTAGGCCATAATCCAGACTTAGTGGAAAAAATGGCGTTTATACAAAATTCCGTAGGCGCTATTGCTGGCCCATTCGATGCCTTTTTGGCTTTGCGCGGCATCAAAACTTTGGCTTTGCGCATGGAGCGTCATTGCGATAACGCCTTTGCTTTGGCAGAGTGGTTAATGGCGCAACCTCGGGTTAAAGATGTCATTTACCCTGGCCTACGTTCACATCCCCAGCACAATTTAGCCAAACGGCAAATGCGTCATTTTGGTGGTATGATCAGCCTACGCCTGCAAGGCAGTTTGAGTGAAACCAAGTTGTTTCTAGAATCACTGCGTGTATTCACCTTGGCTGAAAGTCTAGGCGGCGTAGAAAGTCTAGTGTGTCACCCTGCCCTGATGACGCATGCCTCGCTGCCACAGGAACGACGGGTTGACCTGGGTATAGATGATACCTTAGTTCGATTATCAGTAGGCATTGAAGCTTTGGACGATTTGAAAATCGATATCCTTCAGGCCTTAGAAAAGACTTTTAAACCCTAATAGTGGAAACTACCCTATGAAACTAGACAAAACCTATATTTCTCGTTTTACCTTAGTCTTATTTATTGCGGGTGCCGTAGATAGCATACGTAACTTACCTGCAACTGCTTTATTCGGTAGCTCGTTGATTATGTATTATTGCCTGGCAGCCGTTACTTTTTTACTACCCATTGCCTTGGTTTCTGCAGAATTAGCCGCTAGTCGTGTGGGAACGGGTATTTATGAATGGGTGAAAAATGCCTTTGGTGCCAAGACCGGCTTTTTAGCTATTTGGTTGCAGTGGATCAACACCATGGTCTGGTTTCCTACCATACTGTCTTTTCTCGCAGGTACGGCCACTTATTTTATTAATCCCGCCTTAGCAACGCACAATTGGTTTATTTTAACGCTTATATTGGTTACTTTTTGGGGCTTAACTTTACTCAATTTATGCGGCATACGCTTATCAACTCGTGCGGCGTCCTGGATGGCCTTATTGGGCATGGTGATTCCTTTAGCCTTGATTTTATTAGCCGGCGTGTGGTGGTTATTAACCCATCGCCCTACGCAAGTAGAATTATCTCTGCATGCCTTTTTTCCCATAGGACAACAACACGGCGCTTTTTCATCCTTAACCGCCATTATTG
>VFJV01000100.1 GCA_009885895.1 Gammaproteobacteria bacterium | reverse complement strand
GCTACGCGTTACAACAAAACTATAATTTTTTCGAATATATCTTCACAGCACACGGTACATCTCCAGGAGCGGAAGCGAACACCTTGCTTAAAATACAGCGCTGGCTCTATCATGAACTTTCCTACCAAGCTATACTAAGGGAAAACAAGGGTATCCTTGAGAGAATGCGTTTTCGGCTTTCGAACGATGATGAAAATAAAGATGAAATTCAAGCACCCTCAAAACTAAAAGTAGCACCTACAGACTTGCAGCAAGCATTGCATCAACATCTTAAGACATTGCTTAAAAGAAATATACCTCTTTCTACTGCGGGGACAAAAACAGCATTCCTCCTTGTACACCAACGCTCTTCTGAACTGATACAACAAGAGGCAGCGGAGGAGTTAAACGCCCTATTCGATCTACTCTTAGAATCGCCCGAAGGCAATCGTTTTTTGTGTGCGGCAAAAGAGCATAAGAAGGAATGTCCCGTGAAAAAATGGTTTAACTTACTGGGAAATGAACGCATATGGGTGCTTTTTGATAAAATAGGGTCTATTCTTCCTTGCTTGAACACAAAACAGGTGCTGGTCCTGTTAGATTCTACATTATTGGATACATTAACAGATCGTTTATCGGCAAAGCAACAACTGCCACTTTTGCATAAACTCTTGGATCTAAACTTGCCCGTAGTAGATAGGCGAATTTGTGAAGATAATCAGTTAATGCAAATTGCAAAGAAAAATGACTTGGTTGAAATACTCCGAGAAAGGATCTGGTGTAGCTTTTCAGTGGAATTTTTAACAAAAAACGATGAAATACGTCGTGCCCTTTTCAGTGACGGGGATCTTATTGTTGAAAGCGAAAAAAAGCTTCTGGAACTTCTTGATCGCCCCCTTTTAAATAAATTTCTCCTTGAAAGATTTCATAATATCGAAGTTGGAATAAACAAAAGCAGAATTCGAGTCGTCTGGATAGAGGCGCTTAAAACAATATGGGGACTCGTTTTAAACTATTGGCGGCCTAGCGATGACGATCTAAGCAAAATTAGCGACATTGAAGAAGAGTGGCGTAACACGATGATTAAAAAATCATCAGATAATTGTAGCATCTACGACCCGCAACATTATAGGGTAGATAAATTGCCGCATACAATGCAAATAGCACTAGAGGGTAGAGTAAACGTTCTGAAACTATACCAAGAACAACTAGAGATCATGGCCGATTATCATGGTCGTCTTCTTGATTGTGTAGCAGTACCGTATAGTGACGCGGATACCCCCTCTTTTGCGCTTGAAAAGCATATCTCTTTCATTGAATTGATCGGAACCCTTGCTATCGAAACAGGGGTGGAGTGCACAGAGGGGAAAATTAAGGCCTGCGCAGAAGACTTATCCAACTGGTTTAAAGAAGTCATTTTAGCGGGCGAGGTCTATCCATTTGAGCCCATGTTTTTGGGCTTAACAAAGAACAATTCTGGGGCAGCAGACGTTCTGTATCTTTCGGCTCAGTACGTGGAACCATTTCTTGAACAACTAGAAAAGGTAAAGGCTATGCAGAAAAACGCACAGTTTTCACTGTACTCACGGGCTAGCCCTGTTTTGAAGGAGAAAGAAACAAAAATCGCTATAGACGAATTCCTACACACCCTTATCGAAAAAAAGGTGAGCCCTTCAGCCACTTTTCATTATGATAATGGTACCAGAAAAATTCATGAGATGCGGATTATTCCATAGGGGCAACCCCCTGTGGTTCCCCACCTAGGGCAGGCACGGGGGCCTGCCCCTACGCGCAATCTCGCGTCTTCAAGTACGATGGGAAGCCAAAACGTAGAACTCTCAATGAATAGAAGTTGATAATCATCATTTGAGCTTTACATTTTTTTGTGCGAGTATTGCCGCTCACAAGAATATATACTCTTCGCATTTGTAGTTAGGGGTTGTTGCCTACGCCCATCTCGCCCCAGTCATGTATATTTTAACCCTTGGGGCGCTAGAGCTCGGCGCCTACCCTAAAAATCAACTGCTATGAGTATATTTATTTACTAGAAGACTTTCTTTCATGGGGATACGCCAAAGTGTTATTCCACCAACCAATAAGGCAACTGCACCGATTATCATCGGCGCGCTCAAGCCTAAAAATGACACGACGGATCCTATTAACGATGTTACGGCAAAGCAGAGCGCGCCTACAGATCCTGTCATGCCCATCACCCAACCCTGCTCTTCGGGACTAACTTGATTGGAAAGCAGTGTGAGTAAATTGGAATACCCAACGGCAATATTCGCACCGACTACAAAAGCAGTTAACAACGCAATGTATAAAGACTGCGTTATAACCATTAAGAAAATCATGGCGGCGGCTACCAAAAAATTAATGATGATAGCTTGTCTTAAAGATATCCATTTAAGGCAAAGCGGCACAACGATGCCGCTGCCACAACTAAAACCCAGGGCGACTAAGGATAAAAACAGGCCGGACTGTAGTGCTGTAAAATGAAATAAACTTACCAAAAAAGTCACTATAAAGCTAAAATAAGCGCCCCAACCAATTTCCATAAAGAGCAATACGATGGATAAATTACGCACCCCGGGATGTTTGAAAGCCGAAATAAAAACCTCTATGGCGCGAAATCCATTTAAAACAAATTTTTTAGTGGGTATAAAGGTTTCAGTAAAGAGATAACTCAATAAGGCTATATTCAGCAAAGAAATCATGGCCGCAAAATACATGGGCGTACTATAATCAAACCAGGAAACCAATTGGGATGAAGATAAAATGCCACCTAAAATAGGTCCCATTAAAAAGCCTAAAGATAGCGTTAAAACCATCCAAGACATATTGCGACTTTTATTGCCTGCATCGCTGATATCCACTAGTGCGGCTTGCGCAATGGCTTGGCTGCCCGCTGTAAAACCTGCAATCAAACGACCTATAATCATCAAGGCAATGCTGTGTAGTGCAATGGATAATCCTGCAACCGCATATCCTAGCACCGCGCCACCTAAGCAAATGAGCAATGATTTTTTACGGCCAATAAAATCGGAGACATCGCCTAGAATAGCCGCACCAAAAAACCAGCTAAACATGTAAATAGAAATAATAACACCATAGATAAATTGCCGATCCCCTGCAGAATAGTTTCCGGCTAAAAAGTGTAAGCTGGGATCGATGATGAGGCTGCTTAACACCGGGAAAAATAATCCCATACCCATGCTGTCGATAAACAACACCAACAATAAAGGCATCAGTCTTTTAAATAGTGTCGCTTGCATGGAATAATTGCTCTATTTCTGTTTTAGTTAAAAAGGTATACCCACCTACCTCTAAATTTTCGGGTAGGTGTATAGGACCAAATCGAGTGCGCTCCAAACGATTGACCACCAAATCTTGAGAAGCCCACAAGCGTCGCACGATGCGATTGCGTCCTTCGGATAGAGTCACTTTAAACCATTGGTTTCGACCCCTACACAATCCGGGTGTAATACTTTGAAATGCAGCCATGCCGTCCTCTAGTCTTACGCCTTTTAGCAAACGAGAAATAGTTTCTGGGCGAACATCGCCGTAAACACGCACTCTATATTCACGTTCAAAACCATATCTGGGATGTGCAAGTTTATTCACCAGTTCGCCATTATTGCTAAATAATAATAAGCCTGAGGTATTATAATCCAAACGGCCTACAACCACCCAACGTCCCTGCTCTAATGAGGGTAAGGCACTAAAAACAGTGATGCGTCCTTCGGGATCGTAGCGGGTGCACACCTCGCCTACCGGTTTATGATAGAGTAAAACTTGAGTCTCTTCATTTACGGCCTTTGTAGCAATGGGTTTATTGTCTAGGCATATGCGATCGGTAGCATCCACTTGGGCACCTAAGGATGCCAATTGGCCATTAATACTAATGCGCTCTTCTTTGATCCATTGCTCAATTTGCCGTCTTGAAGCAAGCCCCAGTTGCGCAAGAAATTTTTGAATGCGTTCTGCCATAATGTTCAGACTACGCTTCTACTTCTTCTTTTTGAATGACGTTTTCGTTCAGAGGCACATCCTCATCTTGTATGGTTTCAAAATTTTCCAAAACATCCAATTCAGCGTTGCTCTGCAGGAGAGGCTCTTCTTCTAATTCATGTTCTAAACTCGCCACTGCTTTATCTAGATTATGAATTTCATCTAAAGTAGGTAATTCATCTAAACTTTTTAAGTTAAAATAATCTAGAAATTTTTTAGTGGTGGCCAATAGTTCAGGACGCCCAGGTAATTCTTTATGCCCGACTACACGGATCCATTCGCGTTCAAATAATGTCTTAATGATACTGCCATTAACTGCCACGCCGCGTATATCTTCAATTTCAGCGCGCGTAACCGGCTGTCTATAGGCAATTAAGACCAGGGTTTCTAAAAAGGCACGTGAATAACGGGCCGGCTTTTCTTCCCACAATTTAATAATATAGGGGGCATAATCGGCGTTGATTTGTGCCCTAAAACCAGTGGCCACTTCTTTAATGGTAATGACATCGGCAATCGGTTCGGCACACAGCTCCAGCAGTGCTTCTTTTAATTGTTTGCCATCGGGAGCATCGTTTTCATCAAAAACCAAGGCTAAGCGATCTACGCTTAAGGGCTCGGTGGCACTTAATAAAACACCCACGATAATTTTTTTGAGTTGTTCGGTTTGCATTTTATTCCTCCGATAATGGGCTTAGGGCTTTAACGTGCAAAGTACCATAGATTTCGGTTTGCACGATATCAATTAAGGCTTGTTTTAACAATTCTAAAACAGCAATAAAAGTCACAATAACGCCGAGTTTACCTTCTTTAGCTGAAAATAAGGTTGAAAATTCCGCAAATTCAATTTGTCGTATTTTATCTAAAACTTCTGTCATACGTTGGCGTATGGACAAGGGTTCCATGACGATTTGGTGCTTGGTAGTAAGTTCAACACGTTGCATCACCTCTTTTAAGGCCAGTAATAATTCTTTGAGATCGACCTCAGGTAAGGGCTTAACCTGTTTCATATCTGGATGCTCTGCATGAACCAGATGAGTATCGCGATCTAAACGTGGCAATTCATCTAATTGCAAAGCCGCTTCTTTAAATTGCTCGTATTCTTGCAGACGGCGTATGAGCTCGGCACGAGGATCGTTACCTTCTTCTTCAAGAGCCTCCTTAGAGCGTGGCAATAGCAGGCGTGATTTGATTTCAGCAAGCGTTGCGGCCATTAGCAAATATTCCGCGGCGAGTTCTAATCTAAAGGCTTTCATTAACTCCACATATTCGATATATTGTCGGGTGATATCGGTGATAGGAATTTCTAAAATGTCTAAATTTTGCTTACGGATTAAATAGAGTAATAGATCCAATGGGCCTTCAAAGGCTTCTAAAAAAACTTCCAAGGCATCGGGCGGAATGTATAAATCCTCAGGCAGATGCAATAAAGGTTCACCCCGTATACGAGCAACATAGGTTTCACCCTCTGTTGATAATAGCATTGCCTCTGCGGAAATTACCGCGGCTTGATTAGAGATAAGGCCTTCTTCCACGGGGGGTATACTCCTGGTATTTTAAGCGAAAAAGCCAGCCATTATAGACCATATGCCTAGATCAGTGCAAATACAGTATGCGATTGTAAGCCGCGCTTTTCAAAAATATCCTTAAAAATCAAACGCATAAGCTTTTTTGCCTCAGAAAGCGTCTGGCTAGATTGCCAATCTCTAGCTGCCATGGCCAATAATGTGCGCCCGGATATCCAATGAGGGTGAGGCTCTTGATTCACCCACATACGGGTTGCGCCCTGCTGCCAATGAAAAGAGTAATAATATTCTTCCGATACCGCATCCCCACTGGCCACATGGTAGGTTAAGGGTAAGGCATAGCCTAAACAAGAAAGCAGTTCTAATTCAAAGCTGCGCAAGGTATTCTCGAGAGCCGCACCGCGGTTTAAATCGGCTAATACGGCCGCGTATAATTGAAATAAGCGCGGCTCCGGTTCGGCTTTTTGAATTAAGCGATCGGTTAATTCGTTAAGGTACAACGCGACGATGAGTAATTTTCCTCTAAAAAAATAGGCTTGTCCTTGGCTTTCAGCTTGGGTTAAGGTCATAACTTGACCACGTCCACGCCAATCTATCCATAAGCCTTGAAAGGGTTGTAACAAACCCCGCCAAGGTGATTTCGCCAAACGCGCTTTTTTAGCCACTAACACGATCCGACCGCTGTCTTCGCAAAAACAATTTAATAATAGACTATCGTCTAAATAGGATCGTGCGTGTAGTATGTAGGCTTTTTCTGGCATAGTCCTTACTCATCGTCTACATCATATCCCAGTTCACGCAAATGACGTTCATCATTAGCCCAACCGTCTTGCACCTTGACCCATAATTTTAAAAAAACATTTTTGCCCAGTATTTTTTCTATATCTTCTCGCGCTTTGGTACCAACATCTTTTAACATTTGTCCTTGCTTACCGATGATAATTTTTTTCTGGCTTGCTTTATTAACAATGATTAAGGCCTGAATTTCGACGCTGTTCTTTTTTTCTTTAAACACTTCAATTTGCACTGAAAGCGCATAGGGCAATTCAGCATTTAAATAACGGGTTAGTTTTTCTCGGATAATTTCCGAAACAGAAAAACGCAAAGAGCGATCGGTAATGTCATCTTCAGCATATTCATGTTCTTTTTCTGGGGCTAACTTTGCAATCACTTTTTCCAGAGCATCTACCCCCTTATTTTTTCGAGCCGATAACGGAATAATATGGCAAAAATTTAATTGCTTTTGTATATCTTCAATATAGGGCAACAACTGTTTTTTATCGGTAACGACGTCGACTTTATTGATCGCCAAAATAATAGGTACATCGCTGTGTTGTAATCGTGACACTACTTTAGCATCGCCTTCATTAAAGTTCATCGCTTCCACCACAAATACGATCACATCGACATCATTAACAATTTGTGATACCAAACGATTCATATATTTGTGTAAAGCTTGTTCTGGTTGCCGTTGCATTCCAGGGGTATCGATATAAATCATTTGCACGTTATCCGTGGTTTTAATACCCAAGATACGGTGCCTAGTGGTTTGGGGCTTGTGGGAGGTTATACTTATTTTTTCACCCACAATACGATTTAACAAGGTGGATTTTCCTACGTTGGGTCTGCCTACAATCGCTACGTGTGTACATTTTTCTGTCATTTTTTACCTTCAATTATTATTAACATTCTACTGGCTGCTTCTTGTTCGGCTTTGCGGCGTGTAGAATGTTCCGCTTGGGTGTTATACCCTAAAGAACTTAAGGTGCAAGAAACACTGAATATTTGCTCATGCGCTAAACCTTCTATTTTTAGAACGGCATAAACCGGCAATTCTAAGCCTTCGGCTTGTGCCCATTCTTGCAAACACGTTTTAGGATCTTTGTAGGTTTTCTTATGTCCCATTGAATTTAGGCGGTTTTCAAACCATTGTAATAGTTTTTGCCTGCACAGCTCTAAGCCCCCATCTAAATACAAGGCGCCTAGCAAGGCTTCAACCGAATCTGCCAAAATTGAACTGCGATCGCGTCCGCCTGACTTTAATTCTCCGGCACCTAAACGCAAATATTCTCCTAAACCCAGTTCACGGGCCACTTCAGCCAGCATTTCACCCTTCACAAAATTAGCGCGTAAGCGACTTAAGTCCCCTTCTTGGGCCGTAGGAAATTTTAGATACAAGGTTTCAGCCATGATAAAATTTAAAATGGAATCGCCTAAAAATTCTAAACGCTCATAATTGGCACCCTCTACACTGCGATGAGTCAATGCCGTAATCAACAAACTGCGATCTTGAAAGGTGTATTCTATTAATTTACAGAGTTTTTCACTAGCCTCTGGCATTTATCACCCCTATTTTAAGGTTTCGCCAAAGCGGGACCAACGTAATTTTTTAGCCTTGTTATCATAACTTAATATAATAAATCGCGGTCGGCCCACCAAATTGGCTTCAGGCACAAAGCCCCAATAGCGGCTATCGTAACTACCATCGCGATTATCTCCTAAAGCGAAATACATATGCGCAGGCACAATGAAATCATAGGTATTATTATCCACTTTATCGGGATTAATGAGTATAGAGTGTTTTACGCCCATTAAGTCTTCTTCATACAATTTAACGGATAAGTCTTCATCGTCTTCATCGTCTCCATAATCTGTTGCCATCCCTACATACGTCTGTGTGGCTTTAACGCCGTTGACGAACAGCGTTTTATCTTTATAAACAATGTGATCCCCAGGCAAACCCACGATACGCTTGACATAATCGATGGTGGGGTCTGGTGGAAAATGAAATACGCTAATTTCGCCGCGTTTAGGCTCGCCAATTTTTATAAATTGAGTGTTCGTAATGGGTAAACGCAAACCATAACTGTATTGCGTTACCAGCAAAAAATCATTGGGCAATACGGTAGGTTCCAAAGAACCGCTGGGAACTCTATAGGGCTGAACGATAAAAGATCGGATGATGAATACAATTAAAAAAACCGGGAAAAAAGAATGTGAAAATTCTATGAGAGCGGGTTTTTTCGCGGTTTTGCCCCGTTTTTTAGCCCAGAAAATTTTGTCTAGTCCGTAAAGAATACCCGTTAAAAGCGTGGCCAAGGTTAAGGCTATGGGAAAATAATAACTGATGTTCAACTTGGAAAAGAAGAGTTCATATACGCCATAGATAGCCAGTATAAGGAAAACGGTACGTGACAATTCTATAAACCCAGGTTTTTCTTTAATCGCGGCTTTGCGGCGTTTAGGCGCCCAATGCGTAATGTCGATTAAGCTGATAATGCCGGTAAGCAATAATAAAGCGGTGTAAACTAACAATTTCATTTTTTATTCTCCACTTGTAATACAGCCAAAAAAGCTTCCTGCGGGATTTCAACGCGCCCTACCATCTTCATGCGTTTTTTTCCTGCTTTTTGCTTATCCAATAATTTACGTTTACGCGAAATGTCGCCACCATAGCATTTTGCGGTTACATTTTTGCGCAGTGCTTTTACCGTTTGTCTTGCGATAATTTGCGCGCCTATGGCCGCTTGTATGGCCACATCAAACATTTGCCTAGGAATTAAGGTTTGCATGCGATCTACCAAGGATTTGCCACGCGGATAGGCGGTGTCTCTGTGCACAATAATCGACAAGGCATCTACCTTTTCAGAATTGATAAGCACATCCAATCGAATCAAATCGGCCACTTGATAGCGCTCAAAATGATAATCGAAAGATGCGTAGCCACGGCTAATAGATTTTAAGCGATCAAAAAAATCCAACACCACTTCGTTTAAGGGTATTTCATAGGTTAAAGCAACTTGGCGACCCACATAGAGCATCTTAATTTGTGTGCCTCGTTTTTCAATGCATAAGGTAATGACATTCCCTACAAATTCTTGTGGCGTTAAAATATTGGCTGTAACAATAGGTTCTCTGATTTCACTGATAGTACCTAGAGGCGGTAAATGCGAGGGATTGTCTATGTGCGTAACCTCCCCCTTATTGTTTAAAATTTCAAACACGACGGTAGGTGCCGTGGTAATTAAGTCTAAATTGTATTCACGCTCTAAACGTTCTTGCACGATTTCCATATGCAACATACCCAAAAACCCACAACGAAAGCCAAACCCTAGGGCTTCAGATGTTTCAGGCTCGTAAAATAAGGAGGCATCGTTTAGGCTTAATTTGCTCAAGGCTTCGCGAAAATCTTCATACTCTTCCGCGCTGATGGGAAATAGCCCCGCAAATACCTTAGGTTGCACTTTTTGAAAGCCGGGCAATGCTTTTTCAGCACTGCGTACGGCATGCGTTAAGGTGTCGCCTACGGGAGCTCCATTGATGTCTTTAATATTGGCAACGATCATGCCTACCTCGCCCGCCGCTAGAACCGTTTTGTCGAGCAGTTTAGGGGTGTAAATCCCTATTTTGGTGACTTCGTATTGCAAGCCTGTGGACATAACTTTAATTTTGTCGCGCACATTCAAAGTGCCTGCCTTTACCCGCACTAAGGAAACCACACCCAAATAGCTATCGAACCAAGAATCGATGATCAGTGCTTGCAAGGGTGCTTCGGTATCCATACTGGGTGCTGGAACGCGCACAATCAATTGCTCTAATAAATCCTCAATGCCTAACCCCGTTTTCGCACTGATTTCTAAGGCATCGCTGGCATCTATGCCGATGATGTCTTCGATTTCTAGTCTTACGCGCTCGGGTTCAGCCTGGGGCAAATCGATTTTATTCAATACCGGAATGACTTCTAAAGATTGCTCAATGGCGGTGTAACAGACCGCGACCGTTTGGGCTTCTACGCCTTGGGCCGCATCCACGACCAGCAAAGCGCCTTCGCAGGCCGATAAGGAACGGGAGACTTCATAGCTAAAGTCCACATGCCCAGGGGTATCGATGAAATTAAGGGTGTACAGCTCACCATTACGCGCCTTGTATTCCAGACAGACGCTTTGTGCCTTGATAGTAATGCCCCGCTCGCGCTCTAGATCCATAGAGTCTAAAACTTGCTCAGCCATCTCGCGCCCGCTTAAACCGCCGCAAAGTTGTATCAATCTATCGGACAAGGTAGATTTACCATGGTCAATATGGGCAATAATAGAGAAATTTCGAATATTTTTCATACTTTGAACTATAGGGCTGCCTTTTTAGGGTACAGAGGTCATTTTACGGGCTAATGGGCTGAAAGTAAAGTGGCAAAATTTAATACTCCTTTCTCTGTACTCTAAAGCAAGAACGCTCTAGAAGTAAGTATAGTTCGTCTCAGCTTTGAGCCTTAAGGCATGCAATGTCCGGATCCTTATTGCCATTCCCTACTTTTCAACAGGCGTTGCAGCAGCCCAAAATTATCCTCAGTAAAAGCATCGGAAAAACATAAAACATAACGTTGTTTCTGAAGATTTTTACAGTGCAGAATGATGAGTTTAGGCCCTTGATGGCATACTATAATTTGATCGTAATGCTGACTACCTTTTCTAAAGCGCAGATCTATTTTCCCCTGAGGTAGCAAAGATAACGCTTTTAAGGCACATAAAGAATAAAGACTCATTATACCCGCGCACAATACACTGCTGATAACGATGCAAAAAATAAACCACGGCCAAATTTTGCCGTAAATAATAATCAACACCAAACTTAAGCTATACAGCAAAGCGTATAATAGGATAAGCCGTTTAGACGGCCGAACGGCGAGCGTATGCAATGATTTTATCCACCAGGGCGCGCATGGGCAAGTCTTCGGGCTGTAATCTAGCAATAAACCATTGGTATAAAGTGGGATCTTCTATCTCCAACATTTGTACAAAAACAAACCTTTCGTCCTCACTTAAGCCATCGTAAGCATTTTCTAAAAAGGGCAACAGCAGTAGATCCAGCTCCAGCATGCCGCGTCTGCAGGCCCAATGCAGCTTGGATTTTGTTTGTGCATTTATTGTCATGTCTTGCCTTACCTCTATACACCTGTTAAGATTGTAAGCATATTAACGGGAATTGATCCAAAACACAATGCAGTTTAATTCAGATTTTATAAATTTTTTATCTGCCTATGGTTCAATTCGCCTAGAAGACGATGAATATCGTTTTGAACCCACGGTTATTGCGCAAACAGAAAGTTCAGCTTTACTCCTGTCTCCTTTATTGAACTGGACCTGGTTAAAAGTCTCAGGGGTAGACAGCAAGAAATTTCTGCAAGGGCAATTAACCTGCGATATGGAGTCGGTTACTGCACAGCGCGGGCATTTTGCGGCCCATTGCAACCGTCAAGGACAGGTCATCGCTACCTTTTACATTTATCTACGTGCTGAGGCTTATTATTTACACTTGCCTACCCCATCTGCACCTATACTACAAAAAGCATTGCAACAATACGCCAAATTTTCTAAAGTAAGTATCGAATTGGTTTCTTCAGATCTACTCAGCATAGGTATTATCGGTACAAACAGTACTAAGGCTTTAAGGTTATGCTTAGGGCTAGAACCCCCCGTTGAGCGCCAGCAGTGCTTTTGCGAAACATTATATGTACACCGTGTTCCTGGCGAGGTGGAACGTTTTGTCTGTACAGGCAATATTTCAGCATTAATCAATTTATGGCAAGAGCTGTTAATGCATAAGGGGGTGCCATCCACTGAAAACGTATGGCATTGGTATGACATACAAGCTTTTTTAGCCCATATACGCCCCAAGACCAGCGCCCTATTCACCCCGCATGCGATTGCTTTACCCGAACATCAGGGTGTTAGTTTTACCAAGGGTTGTTACACAGGGCAAGAAATTGTAGCCAGAATGCATTATTTAGGGCGAGGCAAGCGCAAGCTATCACATATAACGCGCAATACCGATCACTCTTACAGCCCAGGGGATGTATTGCTGGATGAAAATCACAAACCAGTTGGCATGGTATTAGACAGTTATAGCGATACCGTGCAGAAAATTCAGCATTTATTGACAGTGTTATACTAGAGGTCTCATGTTTTATCGTTTAATTGCAGCACTGATTCTAGGCGCATTATTACCCTTGGCTTTTGCACCCTGGCAATGGTCTGTTTTAGCCATCTTAGTTCCTTGCGGTCTTATTTTTTTATGGCAATACAGTCGCTCTGTTTCTGAAGCAACGGCTATAGGTTTTCTATTTGGGCTTACTTTCTTTGCCACGGGCGTTTACTGGATCTATTACAGCATCTACACCTATGGCCATAGCCCCTTATGGCTCGCCTATTTTTTAATGATATTATTGTGTGCGGTTTTAGCCTTGTTTCCTGCGGTCGTGGGGTTATTATTACGTATCATTACGATACGAGCGTGGCTGCGTTACTTATGTTTATACCCTAGTTTGTGGGCTCTATTAGAAGGTGTGCGCGCCATTATAGGCAGCGGTTTTCCGTGGTTATCCCTGGGCTATAGCCAAACTAATACGGCTTTAGCCGGTTTAGCCCCTTTCATCGGTGTTTATGGCTTATCGTGGCTATGCGTATTCATGAGTGGCTTATTATTTGTAGCGTATCATAATAAGCAGTGCTCACTGCGTATTATACCCTTAGTTGCTATAGCCTTAATTTATGGTTTAGGGTATACCACTCAGCAGATACACTGGGGCGTAGAAAAACCCCCTTTATTGTCGGTGGCTTTAATACAAGGCAATGTAACACAAGGCATCAAATGGGATCCTTCACGTTTGGCCAATAATATAGAACATTATCTAGATTTAACACAAGATTATTTGGGTACGGATTTTATTATCTGGCCAGAAGCGGCTATACCCACGGATATTCGTTATATCCAAGCTACTTTAGATCATATGGATACGGTGCTAAAAAACCAAAATAGTCATTTATTAACCGGCATCATTGATAGTCAGGAAAACAATCAAGATTACAATGCCTTAATTTTATTGGGACAAAGCCATGGCTTGTACCGTAAACGGCATCTAGTGCCCTTTGGGGAATATTTGCCCATGCAAAGTTGGTTATCGCCATTATTACGCTATTGGCAGTTACCCAATTCTAGTTTATCGGTTGGTCCTACAACACAGGCTGCTTTAATCGTGAATGAGGTTACTGTAGCCCCCTTTATTTGTTATGAAATTATTTTCCCTGGATTGGTGCGACAATCTTTACCGGCGGCGGAATTACTGGTGACCATCAGTGACGATGCTTGGTTTGGAGACTCTCCTGCTTTAAGCCAACATATGCAAATGGCACAAATGCGCTCTATAGAAATGGCGCGGCCTCAATTGTTTGTGAGCAACAGCGGTATTACGGCCATAATCAACCATAAAGGGGTTATACAAAAGCAATTGCCTATTGATGAAGCCCGTGTATTAACAGGCACGGTTATGCCACATCAAGGCTTAACACCGTTTATTTATTACGGTTCCTGGCCTGTATGGATTGTGTCTATACTGAGCTTATTGCTGGCTTTGGGTTTTAAAATTAAAAAAAACTAAATTTTCAACTACTCGCGCTCTTTTCAAGAGAAAAATGTGCCCATTTTTATACTGTGAGCGTGTTCAATTGCACGGATGGGTGGGTAGCTACCTAAATTTTAAAATTCTTATTTTCCGCGAAATTGCCCTTGTTTTTTTAGTTCATCTGCTTGGATGCTTGGAAAAATCTCGTTTTGAAAAAATTGAGAAGCCCTTTTCCCTAAGGATGAATTTTCTGGCAT
The DNA here is from genome assembly GCA_009885895.1 of Gammaproteobacteria bacterium. Lineage (GTDB taxonomy): Bacteria > Pseudomonadota > Gammaproteobacteria > UBA1113 > UBA1113 > VFKP01. The sequence goes on along the minus strand of VFJV01000100.1, from coordinate 1,896 downwards.
CTTTTGGCTTTGAGATATACCATTTAAGGATGAAGAAAATAGTGTGGATTTTCTTTCAGGTAAACCGCCCATGGTTAAATCAATGGCTTCATTTAACCATTGAATAAGCTGCTCTTCTTTATTCTCATTTTGCAGTAATTTAAGTTTGTAGGCGGTTAATTTTCTCCCTAAAAGCTTTCGTTTATCGCCATCTCGTTTTTGAAAAATTAAAAAAGTGTCGGTTTTCGCTATAGCTTCTGCTCTAGTGCTGTGATCTTTCAAATTGGCAACCGTTGTTGGAATATCAAAGGCATCCTCTATGTGTATTTCACAAAGCTTAATTTGTGACTCAAGCCACAGTGTATCCTTGAAAATTTTACTTTCTAATAATGAGCAAAGTATGGGTTGCAATAGTTCACACTGCCTAATGGACGGTGATAAGCCTAAGAAATTTTCAATTCTACGTTTTCCGGCTTCTACTGTATCCAGATCCTTAGACATGAGAAAATGACCTACTTCATGGGCATCAAAAGGAGCCATAGCGCAGGCATCTAAAATTAAAGGGGGGTTTTTCGAAAACTCATCTTTAGTATAGGCCTTTATTTTTTCTGAGCAAAAATCAATGCTGTTTTTTAGCCACTTTTCTCCGAGGGCGAAGGCTAAAACACGAATTCTCATTACTGCCTGCAAATGTTTCAGAATAAGTTTATAGTCTTTTAGGTGCAGTGAATTTGGTACATCGCATAGCCATTGCTCAATGGTTATCTTCGCTTTTTTTTGTACATTAGGATCCACATTCATAAAACCAAGCATTGTCGCCTCAATATTTTTGATGTGCCGCTTAATCGTTGGTAATTTTTCCCATTCTGAACTTTCAAAATTTAATAGATGCCAACTTTCTTTAGCATCGGTTGATACATCAATCAGCCTTAAGACATCATCCTCTATCTGTTGCCCAAGCATCAATTCATAGCGTAATATAAATTTTGCTTTATAGAAATTTTCAATGCAATTTTCGTTTGATTGTTTAGGAAAAATAATCGGTTCTTCTAGGTCGGTGCGTGCAAAGCTCCATGGGCTAGACTCCACTTCAAAATAAATCACCCCTTCTTTTTTATAAACATTAATGTATTGAGGCAATTCTTTAATATTATACAATTGGCCCTTTTCATCTTCTCCTCTGGCGGCTAAAAAATATGAGAAAATAGAATACACCACTTGCTCGCGCATAAAAGCAATGATGCTAGGCGCTTCGTTTTCTGTAAATCCTTTGTCACGTAAAAGGCCACTTAAATTTTCCCTTGCCTGATGCTTCAAAGCATACTGCAAAATATCACCTTCAACTAAAAATCGAAACCCTCGTCCAAATTCTAATTCGCCGTATTTTAACAAATCTTCAGCTGAACACTGTCTATCATGCTTTAATAATCCTCGTGAATTTATAGGGGCATCGTCACTTGTAGGCGAATGCTTTTCCAACACACAAAGAAGAATGCTTTTATACTGCTCCTGACGCAATTTTTCTTTTGTAGATCCCTGCAGATCACTAAACACTTTACTCAGGCTACGGTCCTTTTGAATGAATGCATACTCCGCTTCAGTTATAGGCTCTTGAGTTAATAGTCGTTTTTCTGATGCAATACCTTGTTCTGCTTGGTATATTTTGCACGCAATTTTTAATTGTTTCTTCCAAAGTTGTTTTGTTTCAGGATTTGTCTCTTGATGACCCGCCAGGTACTTGTTTAACTCATACATAAGCTTAAGCGATTCATGGCCTGACCCAGATAAATTTAATTGGCTCTGTGAAGAATTGAGTGGGTTAGCTACCTTATTTCGGCTCTGAGCCTGCTCTTCAAGCAAGGCCTTAATCCAACCCCGCAACTCTTCACATTTTTCAGCTTCCTCCGGGGTTGATTC
>VFJV01000060.1 GCA_009885895.1 Gammaproteobacteria bacterium | reverse complement strand
GAAATCATAGATGGCGTCGAAAGTCATTATTTTACTGAGATTTTTAAAGACTACTACTTACGACTATGGCCGCTTAAACATAACTCGCGTTACTACAATGTTACGCAAAGAGCGATCGTTCATGTCCATCACTCGTTTCCAATGTATACGGCGGGTATCCAGGTTTAGGCTATTGCCCTGGTGTATATGATTGTCGATTAGAGCAGCCAGTAAATTATGTGCGATGCCTATAGCGTGAAAATCCCCGGTAAAGTGCAGATTAATGTCTTCCATAGGGACTACCTGAGCATAACCGCCGCCAGCGGCACCACCCTTGACGCCGAAACAAGGCCCTAGTGCCGGTTCGCGCAAACAGATCAATGTTTTTTTACCTATATGGTTTAAGGCATCGCCTAAACCTACTGTGGTAGTGGTTTTGCCTTCACCAGCGGGAGTAGGGCTGATTGCTGTGACCAATATAAGCTTTCCATTAGGGCGTTCTTGGAGAGTATCTATATACTCTAACGATAGTTTAGCTTTGTAGTGCCCATAAGGATCTAGGTGCTTCGCTGGAATGTTTAATTGTTCGCGGGCCAAATCAATGATAGGTTTCATACGAGCTTGTTGGGCGATTTCTATGTCGGACATAATGCGTACTACTTTTGTTCAAAAAAGAGCATTGTATCAGTTATGATGAGTTTTAGGTATATTAGGCGATTATTTGAAAATACCATCTGGCGGTGGTAATTTGATATCAAAAATACCATCGCTGGAGGGTATTTTGGCGAAAACGCAAAAAAATCATTGTATATCAAATGGTTATATACGGTAAAAATAAAGCTCTCTCATAGGATATTGACGCTTTGGCTGATGAATAACCCCAAGTTATTACTGCTGCTGTGGCAAACACGCTGTAAATACGTCCGTGTACGATCGGTCGCGGCGTCCTGCCGCTCACGGTTTGCCACAACTTGAGTCATAATTATAAAGGTCATCTGACCTGAATTAAGTTAATCACACTAACAAATTCTGTTGCTAATCAAACGCCTCAAACGCATAGTCTATTAATTTTTTCACCAAGGCAGGACCTTCTACACCGCTGGCTTGCCACATGCGCGGATACATGCTCATGGCGGTAAAGCCTGGAATGGTATTGAGTTCGTTGATATAAACGGTGCCGTCTTTTGCTAAGAAACAATCGACTCGAGCCATGCCACGGCAGTCTAAGCAAAAATAGGCTTTTAAGGCCACGGCTTTTATTTTTTCTTGCACCGAAGGTTCCATGACTGCAGCTATTATAAATTCCGTACCGCCATTGTCATCGTATTTGGCGGTAAAGTCGTAATATTCACGCGTTACTTTAATTTCACATGGGTTGGTGGCTATCGGAAAATCATTGCCCATCACCGCACATTCTAATTCACAGCCTAGAATGGCACTTTCTATTAATACTTTGCGATCGTACTGAAATGCCAATACTAAAGCCGCGTGTAGATCTTCCGCGGTATTGACCTTGCTGATGCCATAAGAGGAACCCATATTGGCTGGTTTCACAAAACAGGGTAGGCCTATGTCGTTGAGTATCTTTGTTGTATTTACAGTCTCTAACTCATGAGAACGAAGGGTTTTAAAGGGTGCGATGGGTATGCCTGCTTCGTGCAGCAGGCGTTTAGAAACGTCTTTGTCCATGCCTATGGCCGAACCCAAGCAGTCGGCACCTACAAAGGGTAAGCCTATTAATTGTAATAAACCTTGTAGGGTACCGTCCTCGCCATTAGGACCATGCAATACGGGAAAGACGACATCAATAACATCACTCACTACATTCGTATGCACATGATAGAGTTTATGATCGGGCAATAAACTCACTAGGTTTTTTGATGCAGTGTTTATTTCTAAAGGAAAAGTAATTGTTGGTTGTAAATACCAAAGACCACTTTCTTTTTCTATGCCTATGGCATACGGTGTATATTCTGTTTGATCCAGGCTTTTTAAAATAAACTCGGCCGATTTCAACGAAATGCTGTGCTCAGCGGATTGCCCCCCAAAAATAACGACAATATTCTTCATAATAATAACTCTTTTAAAAGTGTATAATAAATTTCGGTTAAATCGGTTAGATCGCTAATACGCACACATTCATTTGCTTCGTGTATGCCACCATGACAAAGGCCTAATTCCACGACTTCGGGGCACATTTTAGCGATAAAACGGCCGTCAGAGGTACCCCCTGCCGTGGAGCGTTGGGGTGAAATACCCCGCAATTTCTGTATTACTGTATCACAACAGGCCAGCAAAGTGCCAGGCTGTGTTAAAAAAGGTTCGCCACTTAGATCCCAAGATAGCTCATGACGTAAGCCATGATGTTCTAATAAGGCCACCGTCTTTTCATTAATCTCTTCTGCCGTAATGCTAGGTGAAAAACGCAAATTAAAGCGCAGACTCACCTTTGCCGGAATGACATTGTGCATGGTATTGCCTGTGCTCATATCGGTAATTTGTAATGTCGTCGCCGGAAATTCTTCAGGAGGATGATCCCATTTTATTTGAGTCCAGTCGTGAATAAATCGCCCTAATTTGTGTATGGGGTTATCGGCGAGGTGCGGATAAGCCACATGTCCCGCCTTGCCGTGCACGGTTAATTGCCCATGCAAGGAGCCGCGGCGGCCAACTCGCAGCGTATCGCCAACGTGTTTATCGCTAGAAGGTTCGCCTATTAAGCAATAGTCTATAGTTTGGCCGATTCGTTTTAGATGATCTAAGACTATAGGCGTTCCTATATGGGACGGACCTTCTTCGGCGCTGCTGATCAAGAATGCGAGCGTACCTTTAAAATCAGGATAATCTTGAATAAACGCCATTGCTGCTGTGAGTTGTGCCGAGAGCCCCCCTTTCATATCCAAGGCGCCGCGACCATGCAAATAACCGTCGTTGAGGGTGGCTGCAAAAGGAGGGTAGTCCCAATCTTTGTCGTCGTTCGCACTGACCACATCGGTATGGCCGGCTAATACGACGACCGGTGAACCTGAGCCATAAGTTGCCCATAAGTTATGGGCATTGTCATGGGGGAGATCGTGGCAAGTAAAACCCAGGGGAATTAATCTACTTTTGATCAGTTCCTGACAACCCTTATCTTCAGGCGTTATAGAAGGAATGGCGATTAAGGCCTGGGCCAATGCTAGAACCGCAGAAAAATTAGCCATGGTGTGGTACCTCCGCTTCGCGCAATAACTCATTCAAAGCGACTTTCTCACGGGTTTTGGCATCGATGGTTTTAATGATGACGGCGCAATAGAGGCTATGACTGCCATCGGAGGATGGTAATGCGCCTGGCACTACGACAGAACCTGCAGGTACGCGGCCATAAATGATTACGCCCGTTTGGCGATTATAAATCTTAGTGCTTTGGCCGATGTAAACGCCCATAGAAATGACGGAATTTTCCTCGACGATGACGCCCTCTACGATCTCCGAGCGCGCGCCTATAAAACAATTGTCTTCGATGATGGTAGGAGCAGCTTGTACGGGTTCTAAGATACCGCCTAAGCCTACTCCACCGGAAAGATGCACATTCTTACCGACTTGAGCGCAAGAGCCTACCGTAGCCCAGGTATCTACTAAAGTACCGCTGTCTATGTAGGCACCGATATTCACATAAGAAGGCATGAGCACCGTATTTTTAGCGATAAATGCACCCTTACGTACTTGTGCCACCGGAACGGCGCGTATACCCTGCGCCGCCCAATCGGCAGCGGTGTAGTGGCTAAATTTTAAAGGGGCTTTATCATAATATTGGGTAAAACCGCCGTCTACAATTTGGCTAGGGGTAATACGAAACGACAATAACACCGCTTTTTTAAGCCAGGTATTCACCTGCCAATGGCCATCGATTTTCTCGGCAATGCGGCAATGGCCGCTGTCTAGTTCGGCGATGACTTCATCGACTGCGGCCCGTATAGCGGGCGGTACGTTTTCTGGGCTGTATTCTAAGCGCTTGTCGAAGGCTTGTTCAATGGTGGTTTGCAGACTCATGGGTTATGTCCCTTAATTTTTCCAATAAATTAACCAGCCACGGTAAACGCTGCTGGCTGTTTTCCAGTTTAACATGAAATCGTAATATTTGCGCGTTTTCTAGCTTATAGTTCTTAGGATCGCTTTGAATCAATTCAATAAGTTTTGCCAAATCGATATGGGGTTTGGCGGTGAATTCTATTTTACCACCCTGTTCGTTGGCATCGATGCGTGTAATGCCTAATGCTTTGGCTTGTAATTTTAAAACAGTGACGGCAAATAAATGACGTGTGGGTTCTGGCAATAAACCAAAACGATCTATCATTTCGATTTGTAAGGTATCTAAATCAGTATCATTCTTGGCGGCAGAAATGCGTTTGTACAATACTAGGCGCTCATGGATGTCGGGCAGATAATCATCGGGGATTAAGGTGGGAAGATTGATTTTAATTTCCGTCTGATCCGGCCAAAAATCTATAGGCTCATCATTCTTTAAGCTATTAACGGCCCTTTCCAATAATTCGCTATACAGGGTTAAGCCTACGCTTTGGATTTGCCCGCTTTGATCTTCGCCTAATAGTTCGCCCGCGCCGCGAATTTCTAAATCGTGAGTCGCTAAAATAAAACCTACGCCTAAAGCGTCGTATGCGGTGATGGCTTCTAAACGGCGTTGCGCATCCTTATTGAGCAAAGCAACTTCGGGTACGAATAAGTACGCATAAGCTTGATGATGCGAACGGCCTACGCGGCCACGCAGCTGATGTAATTGTGCTAAGCCAAAGCGATCGGCGCGATTGATTAAAATGGTATTGGCGGTGGGGATGTCGATGCCGGTTTCGATGATAGTGGTACACACCAGCACATTAAACCGTTGGTGATAAAAGTCTCCTATAATGCGTTCTAGTTCACGTTCGTGCATTTGGCCATGGGCAAGATGAAAGCTTGCCTCAGGGACCAATGCTTGTAATTCTCGCGTGATACGCTCTATTTGCGATACATCGTTATGTAGAAAATACACTTGACCACCGCGATGAATTTCGCGCAAAATGGCTTCGCGTACTAAGCCAGAATCGTATTCGTGTAAAAAAGTTTTAATCGATAAGCGGCGCGGCGGCGGGGTGCCTATAATGGATAATTGCCTAAGATCGGCAATGGCCATATTCAAAGTGCGCGGAATAGGCGTTGCCGTTAGGGTTAAAATATCAATTTCGGCACGCAGAATTTTTAATTTTTCTTTTTGTTGCACGCCAAAACGATGCTCTTCGTCGATAATCACCAAACCTAGATTTTTAAATTTAACTTTGGGTTGGATCAATTTATGCGTGCCTATGACGATGTCTATGCTGCCTTCTGCCAATTGCGTTAAAATAGTGTGTTGCGCTTTAGTGGATTGAAAACGCGATAAGGCAGCAATGCTGACGGGCCAATCGGAAAAGCGATCTAGAAAAGAGGCATAATGTTGTTCTGCTAAGAGCGTAGTAGGGACCAAGATGGCCACTTGTTTTTTATTCATAACGGCGATGAAAGCGGCGCGCATGGCGACTTCGGTTTTACCAAAACCCACGTCGCCGCACACTAAGCGATCCATAGGCGTGTCGGCGGCCATGTCGGCAATGACGGCGTCTATGGCGTGTTGTTGATCTACCGTTTCTTCAAAGGCAAAACCTTGGCAAAATTGTTGGTATTCTAACTCGTCTATATTAAAATGGTGACCGGTTAAGGCACTGCGTTTGGCGTATAATGCCAGTAATTCAGCGGCGGTATCGCGCGCTTTGGCTAAAGCTTTTTCTTTTGCTTTTTGCCATTGCGGGCTACCCAAATGGCTTAGGCTTACATCTTCGGAATGAATCCCGCTGTAACGTGAAATTAAGTGCAATGAAGAAACCGGGACATATAATTTGTCGTTATTGTCGTAAGATAATAATAAGTATTCGCCTTTTTGTCCGCCCGCCTCTAGCACCACCAAGCCTTCATAACGGCCTATGCCATAATCCAAATGTACCACGGCCGCTCCCAATAATAAATCGGCTAAATTGGAAAAATCATCACTATAACGTTTTTCGCGACGCGTACTTTTTCTTTCGTTGACACTGACTTTCTGTCCCCATAAACGGGCCTCGTTGATTAAGGTGATGTGTAAGGGGGGGCAACTGAAGTCATCGTATAAGGGAGCAGCGATGATTGCCAAGGGCAGTGTACCTTGTAAAAATTCATCTATGCTATTAACCGCAGGTAATACCAGGTCGTGTTTGGCAAAAAAATCCTGATTAAATTGTCGTCGTCCCATGCTGTGGGCGCAGATTAATAAGCGCGAGGTACTGTGTTGTTGATACTCTATGATATCTTGCAGTGCTGCTGTTTTTTGTGGATGAATGGTGAGTACCGGTGGCGCTGTCAATGCAAAATAAGTGCTGTGTTCTAATACGCTAGCGCTTAATAAACAAGCTTTATTTTCAACTTTTTGTACGAGTGATTTGAATTCCGTTGGAGATATGAATAAACGCTCTGGCGGCAATAAGGGACGTGAATTGTCTAGTTGGCGGCGTTCATAACGATCTTGCCATTCGTTGGCACAAGCCTGGCTGAAGTCGTCATAATTTGCAGGCAGAAAGAAATAACTGTTTTGATGCAGATAATCGAATAAAGTGTGCGTATGGGGATGAAATAAGGGTAAATAATATTCGGCACCACCAGGAATAAGACCGTTTTGTATGCTTTGATAAAAAGGAGAACGCATTGGGTCGCCACTGAAGATTTCACGCCATTGACGTCTGAAGAGTTGTAAACTGTCATCGTCTAAGGCAAATTCGCGTGCGGGTAAAATATCTATAGTAGAAACCTTTTCTAAAGACAATTGGCTGTCGCAATCGAAAGTGCGGATGCTGTCGATTTCGCTGTCTAAGAGATCTAGACGAAAAGGGCTTGCGCTACCCATGGGGAATAGATCGATGATAGAGCCGCGGCAGGCATATTCGCCATGCGTATACACTTGCGATACGGCGTGATAGCCAGCTTGTTGTAATTGTCGTGTAAAAGCAGTTAGGTTTAAATTTTGCCCTAATTTTAAGCAAAAAGCGCGTGCGCTCACATATTGTTTGGGTGCTAAGCGTTGCAATATCGTAGCGATGGAAACGATTAAAATGCCTTGTTCTAAGTACTGGGATTGCGACAAGATCTTTAAGCGATTGGAAATAATGTCTTCATGCGGCGAAAAAGCGTCATAAGCAAGGGTTTCCCAATCGGGAAATAACCACAAGGGGATATTATTGTCGTCACTAAAATAAGTGAGTTCATCCAGTAATTGTTGTGCTTGCAAGGTCGAGGCAGCAATGACGATGGTCCAACCGCGATGCTGGCGTGCAAAGCGACTAATGGCCAAAGATTGCGCACTTAAGGGCAGGCCCGACCAGCTTTGGTGCGTATTTGCTGGCAGCGGTGGCTGCCAAGGCGTGTAATTCATTGTTTTAGATTCACTGTACTGTATTCTGAGCCGGGTATTTTAACGGTAATCGGGGGTAGAAGCCAGCCCCATAGTTTTGTGTAAAAAGAAGGCTTTTTATCGAAATTATGGCAGTTATACACTGGAAGCATTGCTCGGAAGGCATTTTTATGCATATAACCATATGAGATTGGCTAAGAGCTTCAACGGGAAAATAGGGTGGTTGTTATGTCTGTTTGACATATATGTCAATTAGATATATACTTCTTAATGGGTAGAATTGCTAAAGGGTGATTTCTAAATTGCGCATTATTTCAAAAAAGAAAATAAGAGACTACTTAAAAGATAATGCGCAGGCGGAATTACCATTAGTGGAATGGTCTATGAAAATGCAGGAAACCGACGTAAAAGATATCAACTTATTGCGAGAAAAGTTTAATAGTGTTGATGCGGTACATGGATATACTGTTTTTAATATTGGTGGTAATAGTTATCGGTTAATTACAGCTATCCATTATAATAGACAGCTTTGTTATATCAGGACGATATGGACTCATGCCGAGTAGAGTAGACTGTATAACCAAATTAAGTTAAAGAGAGGTGAATTATGACTAGAGCAGCCCTAGCCATTGATTACATAGATAAGGTAACAGAGCATAAAATTCATTTGCCTATTTCACTATTTAAAAAACCAGCTAATGCTAAAGAATATGCTAGACTTGAAAAAGTTTTGAACCAATTAATTGATGAAGTTCGAGAGGATGAAAAACATCCATTAGCGATCGTTATGCAGATTATAGGTGAAAATATGGAGCAATATGATAATGAAAATTATCCTGTTATTGGCGCTGACATCAATGAAACTGATATGGTTAAATATCTAATGAAGTCTCATAATCTACATCAACGAGATTTAGCGGATATTTTTTCTGGACAAGCTAATGTTTCTAAATATCTTAATGGTGAAAGGCCCTTGTCTAAAAAACAAATTATTGGATTGAAAAAAAGATTTGGGATTAGTTCTGATATTTTTGTGAAATAATTATTAAGGAAATAAATCTTTATATAAACAATAGCCGCTGTTGTGTTCTTCCTGAGAAGCTCAAAACAGAAGAGCCTATTCTAAGAGTAGAACAGAACCATAGAACTAGTGGTCCTGATTTTCAATGTCAATTTGAAGGGAAATTGCCAGGAATTTACCCCTATGAAGGTGAGAATTTTTGTATTCTTCATTTGCCATTGCCAACGCCCGAGGAAAAGCAACAAGGCCAACAGACATTTGAGCATGAAAAAATAGAAGCTTTCTCGGATATGTTGCAAAGAGGCACAACATGCTTTAAATATGTTAGTATTCTGTATTTTACAATAGAAAACGTGGATCTTAAAGGTGAATATCTTAGCTTTAATAGAACAGGCCAGACCAGACCAATCTGGGTGTGTATTCGCTAAAAAATAAATTAATAAAACAGCTATATAAGCCAACAGCAGAATCACGAGCAAACGGATGACTGATGTGTCAACCCTTTTCCTCCCTATTTCGAACTTGACCTACCCGCAGCCAATCGCTACACTGCGTCCTAAAGTTGACTATTGGAGACACAATAATGGTTATAGCCCCTAAAGTGCGCGGTTTTATTTGTACCACGGCCCATCCTGAAGGCTGCCTGGCTCATGTACAAGCAGAAATAGAGTATGTTAAAGAACATTTAGGTTCTTTCAACGGACCTAAAAAGGTATTGGTCATTGGTGCATCCACAGGCTATGGTTTATCCAGCCGCATAGTGGGGGCTTTTGGCAGCTTGGCTGCAACCATAGGCGTTTCCTTTGAGCGTCCCGCTAGCGACAATCGTACCGCCAGTGCCGGCTGGTACAATACCGCTGCCTTTGAGACTTTAGCCCATCAACAAGGGCTCTATGCAAAAAGCATCAATGGCGATGCGTATTCCGATGAAATCAAGCAGCAAACCATCGAGCTCATACGCAAAGATTGGCAGGGTGGCGTAGATTTGGTTATCTATAGTTTGGCTTCCCCTAGACGCATTAATCCTAGAACGGGTGAGACTTTAAATTCTGTATTAAAACCCATAGGAAAATCCTTTTCTGGTAAAACCATCAATATCATGAGTGGTGAATTGAGCACGGTGAACATAGAACCCGCCAATGAAGACGAAATTCGTCAAACCGTAGCGGTGATGGGCGGAGAAGATTGGCAATGGTGGATGGAAGCGTTAAAAGACGCTGATCTATTGGCTAAAGATGTAAAAACGGTAGCCTATTCTTACATAGGACCAGAATTAACCTTTCCTATTTACCATGAGGGCACCATAGGCCGTGCTAAGGCTGATTTAGAAGAAACCGCGGCGGGTTTAACCAAAATGTTGCAACAGAACGGTAGTGGGGCTGCGTATATATCGGTGAATAAAGGTTTGGTGACTCAAGCCAGTGCGGCGATTCCAGTCGTGCCTTTGTATATTTCGCTGTTGTATCACATCATGAAAGCAAAGGGTACACACGAAGGATGCATAGAGCAGATCACGCGTCTTTTTCACGATCGCTTATATTGCGGCAAAGCAGTCCCTGTTGATGGCAGTGGCCGTATACGCGTAGACGATTGGGAAATGGCGCCGGAAGTGCAAGAAGAAATTGCCGCGCGTTGGCAGAAAGTTGATGCTGATTTTTTAGCACAATACGCTGATTTAGAAGGTTATAAAGAGGATTTTTATAAGCTGTTTGGTTTTAATTGGCCCGGCGTGGATTATGCGGCCGATGTGAGCGCGGATGTGGCGATTGCCTCTATAGAATAAAAATCGGGCAAATGATTAGAGGCCGTGGGGTACAGGGCAAATCATCATTTTAACCAAAAGGTTGTACGAAAAATCTCAAAAAAGCCGGTTTATTTTTAACTAATTTAGTTAAGCAATTGATTTTCAAGAAAATTATTCTCTAAAGTACCTGTGGGCTCCTTGAATACCGCCTTGCAAGCAGGGTGTCTGTGCACTATCCTAAGACAGTGTACAGGATGTGCATATTCAGGAAGATTTAGGCGCGTAAGGATTACGCAGTCATGGACGAATGCGGTGCGAAAGGATTTGTGCCGTGAAAAGGATGCTAACACAATGCAAGGCAGCAAAAGCAGGATGCGTAAACGATATACAAGGATGTATGCGTTCAGGGAGGCATGACCGCTTAATGGATAAGCAACAAGTCCATCGTTTATGGATACGAAGGCAGGGCAAAGGACGGTTTTTACCGTCCTTTGTTTTTTTAAGACCTCAATTTTAGTATAGGCGATTGTTCTGTATTATCAGGTACTTCAACTCTGAAATAATTTATCTTTTTGTTAAAGAATTTTTTTTTACTCTAAAGACAAGCTATTCTCGCCGTCCAATAGTGGACTTTGGACTAGATCTTCATCTACCGCTTCAATTTTTCGAAAATGCTTGGTGATATTGCGCGCCGAGATATTCACATCGCTAACATCATTATTGGCTTGTTCTATGTGCTTGGCTAATTTATCCATGCGAATTTGGAATCGGTCGAAGTCTTTACCCAAGGCGCGTAGATGCTGTTGAATGATGTGTACTTGTTCGCGCGTGGCTTGATCTTTAATGACGGCGCGGGCAGTGGTTAATATCGCCATTAAGGTCGTAGGCGATACCAGCCATACGCGTTTTTTTTGCGCGTATTCCACCACGTCGGGAAAATAACTGACTATTTCACTAAAAACGGCTTCGGCGGGTAAAAACAATACGGCACCGTCCGCTGTTTCACCTTCCAAAATATATTTATCGGCAATATCGTCTACGTGTTTTTTTAAGTCCTGTCTAAAACGTTGTTCGGCAGATTTTCGGTAAGGATCGGTCGCGTTTAAAGCCAGCATGGCTTGATAATTTTCTAAGGGAAATTTGGCGTCGATGGCGATGTTGCCTGTAGGCTCAGGTAAGAATAACAAGCAATCTACCCGTTTCCCATTGGATAAAGTGTGTTGCAATGAAAATTGATTTTCCGGTAAAAAATTACGGATGAGAGCGCTTAATTGCACCTCACCAAAAGCACCGCGAGAGGATTTATTGGATAAAATAGCTTGCAAACTCACTACATTCGTAGATAATTCGGTGATTTTTTTCTGTGCCTCATCGATTAAACTCAAACGTTGAATAATGGCTTGGAAGGTAGCCGTTGTTTTTTCAAAACCTTCACTCAAGCGTTTTTCAACTTGCGCGCTGATAGACTTTAAATGTTCCGCTACGGTTTCATTTAAACGTTGCATCGCTTGTGTGCTGCTGTGTGTATTTTGATTTAAAACGGTTAAGATATGTTGACTTAATTCGTTAATATTTTTATGTAAATTATCTTGCAATATAGTGAGTTGTTTTAATTGATGCTCGCTAAAATCTAGGCGCATTTGTGCTGCATAGTCTTTTAATTGATGTAGGACTTGGTCGTGGTGCTGTTGCTCCTGCAAAATGGACCCCTGGTTTTGCACCTGTAATTGTTGCAGATTTTGTGCAGATTGTGTTAATTGGCCTTCCAGCCGTGATAAAGCATGGTGCAAAGCCGTTATACTTTGGTATGCTGTACGCTGGGTGACGATAAGCGTAATGAATAGACCAAGGGCGCAGGTCAGGCTCGCCACCGTTAAGATCAGCAATAACATGGGTAAATCCTCTTTATGAGTAAATCTGTACTACAAGAACAGCGGCATTATCTCAGAGCCATGGGTATTGATCTATGGCTAGAGCGGTCACAGGTGCAACAAAGGGGTACATCAGTAGAAAATGGTTGGCAAAATTTAGAACAGGTCGTGGCGGTCTGCCAGCGTTGCGAGCTGCACCTTTGTCGTAAACAAACGGTATTTGGCCGTGGCAATCAACAAGCAAGGCTTATGCTGATAGGTGAAGCGCCGGGTGGCGAAGAAGATCGACAAGGTTTGCCTTTTGTAGGTAAAGCAGGGCAATTATTAGACAAAATTATCTCATCGGTCGGTTTAAGTGCGGAAGATGTTTATATCGCCAATGTACTGAAATGCCGACCGCCCAATAATCGCGATCCCAATAGCGAGGAAATGGCGCAGTGTAAGGGGTACTTACAACAACAAGTTGATTTACTACAGCCACAGCTCATTTTAGCCCTAGGTCGTATTGCGGCGCATAGCCTACTGGATGTCAGCAGTGCTTTGTCGCGCCTGCGTGGGCAGCCCTATGTTTTTGCTCAAACCCAAATTCCGCTGTGGGTGAGCTATCACCCGGCTTATTTATTACGCAATCCAGCGGATAAAGCCAAAGCCTATGAAGATTGGCTAAAAGTAGCGGCGCTCTTGAAATAGCAGAAAAAGACACCATATGCAAGGTTAGTGTTTGAATTATCGAGGAGATGTTTGTGAGCAAAGACCCCCACAATAAATGGCAAAAAGTCCATGAAAAAGCGCAAAAAGAAGACAAAGAAGCTAACGGTGAAGATGCGACCGAGTTATTAGCCGAACAAGGTGACGGCGATCTGCCTACAGGCCCTATAGATCCCACCTATGCTGAGCTAAAAGAGGGCATGGAAGCATTAAAAACCAAAGCAGATGCCAATTGGGATAAATACCTACGTGAGTTGGCCGAAAAAGACAATGTGCGCAAGCGTTTAGAGCAAGAAGTTCAAAAAATGCAGAAATATGGAACGCAAAAATTGATTGAAGCATTGTTGCCTGCTTTAGATGGGTTATCCCAAGGCTTAGAAAATAGTGCTGAGGTGAATGAGACTGCTTTTAGTGCGATGCGTCAGGGTCTGGAATTAACCGATAAAATGATTATGGACGCTTTAGCGCGTTTTGGTGTAGAAGCCATCCACCCGCTAGGCGAAAAATACGACCCGCAAAGCCATGAAGCGATAGCGATGCAACCGAGCGAGCAATACGCTGCCGGTTTTGTGATGGCCGTGATTCAGCGAGGATACGTATTGCATGGTCGGGTCGTTAGGCCCGCGCGCGTTATTGTAGTAAAAGAGGCTTGATTTTTAAGCTTTAACCCCCATCTTGATGGGTAGACAGTATTAAAACGACTATTTTGGAGTAAAAAATGGCTAGAATCATAGGTATAGACTTAGGTACCACCAACTCTTGTGTTGCAATTGCAGAAGCGGGTGGCAAAATTGTGGTAATTGAAAATAGCGAAGGGCGTCGTACTACGCCGTCGATAGTGTCTTTTGGTGAGCAAGTCGATGTGGGTGAATCCGCTAAACGGCAGATGATCACCAAGCCTAAAGAAACCATTTATGAAAATAAGCGCATGATAGGGCGCCGTGAAGCCGATAAAGAAGTGCAGCATGCTAAAAAACACGTTCCTTACGATATCATTGCGGCTAAAAATGGCGATGCTTGGATCCGTGTAGGTGACAAAGATATGGCACCACAAGAAATTTCAGCGCACATCTTGCGTAAGATGAAAAAAACGGCCGAAGATTATTTGGGCGAACCTGTGACGGAAGCGGTTATCACTGTGCCAGCCTATTTCAACGACGCACAACGTCAAGCGACTAAAGATGCAGGCCGTATTGCCGGACTTGAAGTCAAACGTATTATCAACGAACCTACTGCTGCAGCTTTGGCTTATGGTTTAGACAAAAAACGCGGCGATCGCGTTGTGGCGGTTTACGATTTGGGTGGCGGTACTTTCGATATTTCCATCATCGAGATTGCCGATGTAGAAGGCGACCACCAATTTGAAGTATTGGCCACCAATGGCGATACTTTCTTAGGTGGTGCCGATTTCGATCAATTGCTTATTAATTATTTAGTGGATGAATTTAAAAAAGAATCCGGGGTGGATTTAAGGCAAGATCCTTTGGCGTTGCAACGCTTAAAAGAATCGGCGGAAAAGGCTAAAATTGAATTATCGAGTGCGCAACAAACCGATGTAAATCTACCTTATATTACCGCGGATGCTTCGGGTCCTAAACATTTAAACATCAAGGTAACGCGCGCCAAATTGGAATCTTTGGTCGCGGATTTAATCGCTCGCACGATTGAACCCTGTAAAATAGCTTTGAAAGATGCTGGATTAAAAATAGAGAATATCACCGATGTCATTTTGGTCGGCGGACAAACCCGTATGCCAAAGGTACAAGAAGTAGTGACTGAATTTTTTGGTAAAGAGCCGCGTAAAGATGTTAATCCTGATGAGGCTGTGGCCATTGGTGCTGCCATTCAGGGAGCGGTGTTATCCGGCGACGTTAAAGATGTTTTGTTATTGGATGTGACGCCTTTATCTTTGGGTATAGAAACCATGGGTGGGGTTATGACCAAAATCATCACCAAAAACAGCACTATTCCTACGAAGAAAAGCCAAGTATTTTCCACCGCCGATGACAATCAAACCGCAGTGACCATACATGTGTTACAAGGCGAGCGTGAAATGTCCAGTGCCAATAAATCCTTGGGACGTTTCGATTTAGTGGGGATTCCTTCTGCACCGCGTGGTATGCCGCAAATTGAAGTTGCTTTCGACATCGATGCCAACGGTATTTTGCATGTGCATGCCAAAGATAAAGCCACCGGAAAAGAGCAATCTATAGTTATTCGCGCTTCTAGCGGTTTGTCCGAAGAAGAAGTTCAAAAAATGGTGAAAGATGCTGAAATGCATGCCGATGAAGATCGCAATTTCCACGAATTGGTTTCGGTGCGCAATCAAGCCGATAATTTGCTGCATTCAACGAAGAAGACTTTATCTGAGGCCGATAGTGCTATGCTGGATGCAGATACTAAGGCTAAGATTGAAGATGAAATGAAAGCCTTAGAAGAAGCCATGAAAGGTAATGAAAAAGAAAGCATAGAAGCTAAAATTCAAAGTCTGTCACAAACAAGTGCCCCTTTAATTGAAAAAATGTATGCTAAAGCACAAACCGAGCAAAAAACGGAATCCGCTCAAGGTGATGAAGGGGAAGCAGCGCAACAAACTCAAGGCGAAGAAGGCAATGTAGTCGATGCTGAATTTGAAGAAGTTGACGATAAGAAAAAGAAAGAGTAGCCAATGGCAGGTAAACAAAAAGATTACTACGAGGTTCTAGGCTTAGACCGCAGCGCCAGTAGTGAGGAAATTAAGAAAAATTATCGTAAATTAGCGAGGCAATATCACCCAGACAAAAATGCGGGTGATAAAGCTTCTGAGGAAAAATTTAAAGAGCTGCAGGAAGCGTACGATATTTTGTCAGACGACAGTAAGCGTTCGGCTTACGATCAGTTTGGTCATAATGCGTTTGATCCTTCTTCGATGGGAGGGGGTGCGGGTGGCTCTGGTTTTAATGGCAATTTTGGCGATATTTTTGAAAATGTATTTGGTGATATTTTTGGGGATCGCCAAGGTGGAGGGGGTGGTGGCCGTGGTCAGCAGCGTGGTGCCGATTTACGTTTCGCCATAGAATTGCCTTTAGAAAAAGCCGTTTTTGGCAGCGAAACCACCTTACG
>VFJV01000116.1 GCA_009885895.1 Gammaproteobacteria bacterium | reverse complement strand
CAACTATTTAGCCAAACCTGAACTTCTGCGCCCTTTAAGTGCAATCCTGTCTCTTGATAGGCTTTCCAAGAGGCTATCGCTTCTTGCTTAAAGCTTTCTTTGGCTTCCTCACGAGTCACATAATTTTGAATTGCTTCATGCATGATCCAATGCGAAGAACGGTGCCGTATTTCAGCAAGATGCTGAATCCGTTGTTTTAAATTAGCATCAATCTTGATAGAAGTCGCCATATATGAGTCCTATATTAAAAGGTATTACCTGTTGATATTGTAGCGACTACACAGTGCTTTTGCAAGCACCATAGCGAAAATATATCTATTTAAAAATCAAATACTTGTAAATAAAAGAGCACTTTATTTTTGCAAGAAAGGGCTGAGATAGAATCTATACAAAGATATTCAAACAATAATCTTTTCTAAAAGTGTGTGTGGATAGGCATGCGCTTTGGTAGCACGAGGGGTCTCCTGGGGAGGAATAAGTCGCAAGTTTATGGTATTATACCCAGGAAAAGATATACGGTATAAGCTAAGTTGATCATTTTACAGCTTGTATTGGACACAAACTATAAAGCGAGGTTATGCCTTATGCACCAGATTTTTAAAATTCACAGCGCTATACTGAACCCGTCGATTAAATTGCTGTTTACAGATCTTTCTACGGCAGAATCAGATTTGCGAGTATCTGCACGATTTGGTAATTTTTTAGATTTAATTTCGGTTGATTTCACTGTGCCTGATCACATTCAATTAGCATCAGGTAAAAAAAAGAGCCGCGGCATTTCACCCAATTATGCCGATTGTTATATTATTACTATAAACTCCAAACTCCCTGCCAATTTAACCGCTAATGACGTAGAATATACTGATCAGTATCCCTTTCACATTATTCTTCGGGTAGATAGACAATCAAACTTACTAGAGATAGCAACAAATATGCAGCATCCTTACTTTCGCATGCATATGGTATTGATGACTAGACTTAACAATAAGTTAAAGCCCTCTTTGCAGAACACTGAATACTACCTGGCAAATCCCAATGAAGTGTTTCAACCATATGCCACGTGGATGAAGGCAGTAGATGATGGATTACGTAAGCGTTTTAATATATCTAGCGAACCATTCTCCCAGTATATTAAGGAAGACTTTAGTAATAACGCGCTGATTGCATACAAAGCATTTGAGGAGGATAGGATTCTTCCACACAGCTTCAAAGCCCTGCTGCCTTCTCCTAGTTTGGAGCAAAAAATAAAAAAAGAACTACTCACTATGTTCAAAAAGGTATTTTCCACTTCTGATAGTTCTGCTGACTTTAACGCGAAATTACAGAGCAATTTTTTTAGCAGAACTGAACATGTAACAGTAACTGAAGCAGATAAAATAATAAAAGCCGCACAGAGCGATTGGCTCAGAAAAAACCAATCTCACATTCGAAATATGAAAAGTATTTTTCAATCACCCTTATTTGTTCCCATGAGTATGATAGCCAGCAGCATTATGCAAACCGAGATACCAGAACAGCTAGCTAAATTTAGCTTTTTAAAAAGCACAGAGAATTCACAAAAAAAATTAGTGTTGTCGATTGGCAGTGGTGACTGTTTTTATGAAGCTATATTGCAAAAAAAATATTGCAATGAATGGGACTTGTTCGCCATAGAACCCCTCCTTTCTGCTAACAAAGATAAAAATTGGCCTGCGGAACGGACCTTTAATATGCGCTTCGAGTCATTTCCTGAAGAGTATCAGTTTGACATTATATTAATCTTTAATTTTCAGTTGCTTTCAGGACACCAAGAATTCTTTCAAAAAATATACCAACAGTTAAAACCAGGTGGTCAGCTTATTCTTGGCTGTAATCTTGTTGACCCAGATAAAATTTGCAGCCATCTCCCAATTGATCAGCATATTCAAGAGGCGTTTACTCACCCTGATGAAAGAGTCTGTTATCCAGGCTGGTTATCTTCTGGTAACCCTGATCATCAATATATGCTGCGTTTTTATACCGCAACAAAAACGGCTAGAGAAACGGATAAAAAAAGATCACCTATACCGATCCCTCGATTGACAGCCGTTGAAAAACAAATCAATAAAGATAATGCCGAATTGCGGGATAGTTTTAATGCGAAAACCCTAAAAAATAATCAAACAGCCCTAACGGAATTAAATCGCGTATTTGAAGCTAATAATCAATTGCCTTCCCCGAAAAAACATAAAAATCACCCTCGAAATCATAATACACCCACAGCGAGTCCTAGTGCATTAGACTTCTTTAGGCAACCAGTAGCAACAACAGCCGTGGTAACAAGCATAGCGGGGCTATTGATGTGGATGGTGTGCTCATCTATTAACAGTAGTGCTGTAGAAACAGATCCCAATTCATTGGGTATGTTTGGCCCATAAAGATAAGCGCCCCCTGATATACTCTTCGCATTTGATTTTTAGGGGGTGTTGCCTACGCCCATCTCCAGGATATCGTCTATAGACCCCGCTTCATGCGACAACTATCCTGACAGTCACCGATTCCCGTATTAACGTTTTGCAACTGGATTGCTTCACAAACCGTTACCTCTTCCGCGTTTTCGCACCAGTTTAGTGAAACGGTTTGTTCGCAATGACGGCGCGGTTATT
>VFJV01000051.1 GCA_009885895.1 Gammaproteobacteria bacterium | reverse complement strand
TGGGGTAGGTTGCCATCAATACCATGGCTTCCATAAGGTCTATTTTTTCTTGGTCTACAGCCGCATCTAAACGTTCTAGAAAGGTAATGGCGGTGTAAGTGGGTAAAGATAGATCTTCTATTAAGTCTATGTCTAGGGTCATTCGGTATCTCCTTTTCAAGTTAAGTTAAGTTTCCACAAGGTAGCATCTAAGCATCTGGGATTTTAAAGCGATTAGAACGTCAGCTTGCCTCCAGCACTTATGGGTTAATTAAAGCGCATTTCTTAAAACATATATACCATAGCAATATGTAGTAAAATATCATATGTATTAGATATGATGTTTTATGGAAAACAACATAACTTATTGAAATTAAACGGTTTTTTTGAGGAAAGTTTCTCTATTTTTTCTTGATAAAAGTAAATCAGTTAAAATTTATATTTTATATAAGTTATTGATTTAAATCGATTTAATGCCAATCTTATTTTGATAAAAAAAGTGGTGAAATCATATTCTCCGTGCTATAATTTGCCTACTTTTTATGAGAAAAAGGCCTGATTCAATGAAGAATAACTCAAATATAGAGATAATTAACTGGGAAGAAGCTCGAAAAGCGGTAAAAGCTGCCGAGCCTGAACTGGCCGACATTATAGATAATTGGCCTGTTCGGCACTCTTTTATCAGGGTGCGTTATAATTACGGTGACAAGGTTTTGAAAGGGGGAATTTTGCATCTTACGAATAAAGAGGGTATCTCACATCCTATTCATTCCGCTACCATTTCCGAAGAAATCAAAGAGCAACTTAGCTACAGTAATATGCCCCTAGGTATCATAACAGCTGGCAGCAATGAGGTTTTTTCAGAGACAGGTGAGAGGGTGATTCCCGTAGCTTTTTTTAAACCGGGTGCTATTATGGGTTTATGGGAATCCTTAGAAGAAAACGCTTCCTATTTTCCAAAACAAATCTGGGATGTGAGTGCCGGTGCGCGCAGCATCTTTATGTTGCCCAGTATTTCGCAACGAGTGCCGCATGAGCAACTTAAGAAACACTATGGGGTCAAACGCTCAGCCCCCAGTACCCTCTACGACCACCATCAAGTCTTTACACAAATTATTCAAAGTCAAAATTTTAAACAGGCATGGACGCATGAAATACTTTTTTTGAGAAAAGATTGGCTGACTCCCAATAACAATGATATAGGCTGGTTAAGATTTAATAATTATTTGTTAAAAAAAGCGTGGAAGTTATCCGGGCATAGTCGAAACAAAATCACCTTCGATAGAATTTGGCTGCTGTTTAGCCAGGAACTGGAGGCCAAAGGGATTAAAGTAAACCCGCAGTTAATCATTATTTTAAAACAAATTATTGCCACTGCTATAGGCGCAGCGCCGGGATTTAGACCCATCGTGAAAACAGATGTTGCGGCACCCGCAGCGATGCTGCAGAAAATTTATTTAAATACCTATGGACTTAAAAATTATATCCCCACCATCATGGCATTGGATTATTTTAGCCCCTACGAAAGCAATGAGCCTATCTATTATTCATTGCAAGTACAAACGCAAATAGAACCCATCTACAAATCCAAAAACACCTTAGGTGAAATACGTGAGATTAAAATGGTGCTAGAATATTTTGTTGAGCTTGCGCTAGAAGGCAAGTTGAAAGTAGTTGATACTTTAATGGAATGGGTTGTTAACAATGTTCAATTTGACTTTTATCATCCCGACACAGCGCGCCATGATGACATCCACAACAGCAAATATTTGCCTTCAAGAGATAAAGCGCTGATTGAAGTACGGGGTGCTAAACGCGGCAGAAAGTTTGCACATGCAAGCCCTTTGGCTAAAGGTTGTGTGCAGATCCGTATGAGGTAGTTTATTGTTGTTCTCTCATTTAAGATAAAAATCACCGTCTAGATACAGACCATCTAGAGACATTGTTAAGAAATAATCAACTGCATCTTTTGGAGTCTCAACGATGGGTCTGCCTGCGAGATTAAAGGATGTATTCAGTATCACAGGAACCCCGGTTAGGCGGTAGAATGCATGGATCAGACTATAAAAATCAGGGTTCATTTCAGCATTAACGGTTTGAACCCTGGCGGTATTGTCCACATGAATGGTAGCAGGAATTTCCTCTTTTGCATTTTCGTTTGCATTGGCAATGAGTAACATATAAGGCGCTATGCGAATATTTTCAAAATAACGGCCTACCTCCTCTTCAAGGATAGCAGGTGCAAAAGGCCTGAAATTTTCACGGTATTTAACTTTTTGGTTTAGCACCTCTTTCATCCGTTCTTCACGGGGGTCGGCTAAAATACTTCTTGCACCTAAAGAACGGGGTCCTATTTCGCCCCTGCCATTAAACCAACCGATAATTTTTTTATGACTGATTTGTTTGGCAATTTCAGTATAGGGATCTTCTTTCGTCAAATTTACACGATATTTCTCAATTCTACTTTTTTGCAGTGTAGAAGTGTCTGTATTTTTATAACTTTTACCTAGAAAAGGTGAAAATAACTTCTTCGCATTTAAATTTAAACGGGGTAAATTGTTAATTGCATGCGCGCCATACAAAGCAGCTCCTATGGCGATACCAGCGTCTCCCGCTGCGGGTTGAATAAAAATATTTTTAAAAGATGTCTCCTGTAATATTCTATAATTAACAACGCTATTTAAAGCCACACCACCGGCTAAGCACAAATTTTCAGATGGTGCAATTTTATATAAGTGATTGCACAGGTGTAACACCATTTCCTCTAATAGTTTCTGATGCGCATACGCCATATCGGCTTTATAATGGAATAATTCATCTTCCGTCAAACGGCCATGAGCGCGATCCAAGCAGTCTTTAACCCATAAAAATATGGCTCTATTATCCATTTCAAGCTTGCCATTACTTAAAAAAATAACATGCTCTCGAATTGGATTGAATTCTGGATTCACTTTTCCATACGAGGCAAGGCCCATGGTTTTCCCTTCACCGTAATAGCCCATTCCTAGCAACATACTCACATTCTGATACAATGTACCTAATGAATTGGTAAACACCATATGTGACTCGTGTGTTCCTTGTTGCAACTCTGCTGCTGTGTGATCATGTCGGCCAACAATCTTATCCAATACAGTAATAGTGTTATTGTCTCCTTGCGCAAATAAAGTAGAAACAGAAGTCTTGTTTTTGTTTAAATAACCATAAGCATCCATCACTAATATTGCAGACTTTTCAAAACTAGAGGGATAATAGGTGCTAGCGCTATGCGCTAAATGGTGATCAATAAAAATGGATTTTTCTTGATAAACAGGGTCATTATACAGCGTTGAAACAACCATCATTGAAATGTCTTTAGGCGAGACATTTGCATAGTCTAAACAATAATCGATTGCACTGTTAAATTGATTTTCCCTATAAGCAACAGTCCGTTTTTTTAAAACATCGCGTACGTTTTTGCCTTGTTCAATAATGGAAAATAAATTGCTATCTAGTTGCAGATTATGCTTAACCTTCATTAATCGTTCTAATTCAATGGCAACCAGTATTTCATTATTTCTCATCAAGCAGACAGAGGTATCATGGGTCACATCGCCAATTCCTAGTGTATACATTAAGCAGTCCCAAAATTGTTTAGCTCATTTTTATTCTTGTTATGATCGCCAGTATTTATCTATACTCGACTCGCTCAACTATCGCACTCGTTTGTCTTTGGCCCAAAGCGCCAAGACTAAAAGCAGGGCTATTGTAAAAGAAATAGGGAACACTGTAAAGGCATGCTGGAAATCTACAGCACCATATTGCAGTACACTTTCTGCTGCCCCCAATCTATTTTGGTCTAACAACCTCCCAATGTAAGGCTGTAATAAGGCACCACCGCACATAACGATCATTCCAGTAAAACTCATTGCAACACCGATCCTATGCAGCGGATTATTTTCGCTTACCACTGTGTAGCCTAGAGATTGGACACTTGAAGATAAACCTAATAGCAAGAAAAGTATTGCCAGAATAGTTATTGACTTTATGGTTATATAAACAATGCTTAAGCTAAGAATTAGTGAAATAATAGCACCTAATATCATAAATAATTTTCTAGATTGGAATTTATCAGAGAGGAAACCTAGCACTGGTGATCCAATAATAACCCCTATAAACAGTAAAGAAACAATACAGCTAGCTGTCGCTGCAGACAAATGATCCACCGTTTGCAGATAAGGCTGTCCCCATAGTGCTCCTATCAATGTAACGGGCAAATTCATCAGCGAAGCAAATAAACCACCGATCCAATTGACTGGACATTTAATTGTACACCAGAAGTTTTTTATCGTTTGAAATATTGCCTGTTGAGTAGAGTGCTTAATTTGGACGTTCTTTTTATCTGTTACAAAGATCAGTGACATTATGAGTATTAATATTTCTAATGCTGCTAACAAAAAGAATAGCATGCGCCATGAATACTGCTGAATGAAATATAATACGGGTGCTTGTGCTAAAATCCCCCCCACCATTGCTGAACTTATTAAGATCCCAATCATAAAAGCCAGATATTGTGGCGGGAACCATTCTTTAATAAGCTTTGCTGCTAAAATGAAACCAGCGGAAGCGCCAATGCCTGCGATAAATGAAAAAATCAACATCTGCTGATAATTTTTAGAAAGGCCTAACGCAAGGTTCGAGGCAATGCAAATAACTACTGCTGTGAAAATAATAGATTTTGATGGGAATCTATCTAATAATATCCCAAATGGAATAAGAAATAGTATATTGCCCCAAAGATACGCAGAGGATATTTTAGCGTATAGGTAAGCATTGATATTAAAATGATGCATCATAATTACGGCCAATGAAGCAAAGCTATTTACTCTAAGTGATTCTATAAGGAAAAATAAAATAGGAACACTGCAAATAAGTATAGATTGTTTAAAATTAAAACCAGCGTTAGACACGTCAGATATGTTTAATTGATTAAATTTTGATGACATGCAAGAATTCCCTATTGTTAAACTTTAAAATCACCCATTATTATATCTTACTTGATCTCTATTACCTATCTTGATATGTACAAAGAAATGAGTGACGCCCCGGCCCATGCAGACTGCCTGCGCTAGTAGCGACT
This sequence comes from Gammaproteobacteria bacterium, assembly GCA_009885895.1. Lineage (GTDB taxonomy): Bacteria > Pseudomonadota > Gammaproteobacteria > UBA1113 > UBA1113 > VFKP01. The sequence goes on along the minus strand of VFJV01000051.1, from coordinate 1,758 downwards.
ATACCCAATGGCATGTTATATTGCTAGATAAGCTAAAGATGGAATATGGCAAAATTTAGACCATTACCTTGCTTAACAGAATGACCCCGCTTTTCCGGGGGCCTATTTGGGGGCATCGCTTTTAAGTGGCAATAAAAACCTTATTTCTTTTCAATGGTTTACAGAATTATCTCGGTAGCCGCTCCGTCATTTTACTGTTCGATAATATGGGTCTGTCCGGGTCTATTTCCCCTCCACAGAGTTAATTAAATAATGTTATAATGCAAACATATTTTGATTAACTTTCTAGAAGGTGCTATATGCCTGAGATTAGTCGGTTTTTGGGAATGATTATTGCCATGTATTATCAAGAACATAACCCACCCCATTTTCATGTGCGCTATAATGAACATAGGGCCGCTTTTTCAATTATTGATCTTGCTCTATTAAAGGGGAAGTTACCCCCGAAAGTATTGGGCTTAGTCATGGAATGGGCGAGCTTGCATCAGCAAGAATTGCTGGTAAATTGGAATTTGGCGAAGGAGTTTCACGAACTACACCCTATCGCCCCACTGGAGTAAATATTATGTGTACCTATGATGTTGTTAAAGTAAAGGTTCTGGATGATTATCGCTTATACATACAATTTTCGGATGGCAAGTCAGGCGAACTGGATATTGCTAAACTGGTTCCCTTTGTCGGCGTATTTGCATTATTAAAAGATAGAGCTTTTTTTATGGCAGTAACCGTCAACACCGATATTGGCACCATTTGCTGGGCCAATGGGGCTGATTTAGCGCCAAGTTATCTTTATGAGAATTTGGTGCAACAGTCCGGCAAAAATCGCTAAAATAAATGTTTAATTTACATATAACAATAAATCAAAGATACAGATTAATCCTCAATCAAATTTTCAATATTAACTGGTTTTGGTAATATCTTTTGCGTAAAATTCAAACTTAAAAGTAATCGCCTAAACTCTTTACACCATGAGGTTTCTAACAAGGCTATCGGATCAGCATAAGCATATTTACCAATTTTAGATTGAAGACTTTCTGGCATTTCCACTGTGACTACATCTCTAATTTTTTTAATGGCCTAAGACCTTGATCATACGATAGAATTTTTTTGGGCAGTTTGGCGATTTTTCTGACTTGGCGCAAGAAATATTGATGCAGCCCTTTCCGTTATTGGATGTGGAAACATTAGATGAAGCGGATTTACTTTCTGAGCATCGCTCAAATCTACTGTTAGCCAGTTTGCGTCGTGCCAAAAATGAACACGCTTTAGAAAAGAAATTACATTTGCTGAGTGCATTATTGGCAAAGTTGGGAATAAACGCCACTAGTGAGCTTAGCTATAATGTGCTAAGCTACTTAGCAAGAAGCATTAGTGCTAATGGTAAACCCGTAGAGCCTTACTGGGATATTTTGAAACAAGGCTTTGCACCAGATTGTCAAAAGATATATTAATCAGCATAGCGACTTTTTGAAAAAAATTAAAGGTGATTTAATTTTGCTCGCATCTACCATACGGCAAAAACAACTCTCTGGAGATATGGCATGAATCGCTTATTTTGGTCTACTTCTATTTCTGGTTTATGTGTCTTATTTGTAGGCATTGGTTTATGTAGATTTGCCTATACTCCGCTGATCCCTTCCCTGATAGCGCAGGGTTGGTTATCTCTTTCCGATGCGGGTTATGTGGGTGCAGGTAATCTCCTTGGATACCTTGTGGCTGTCTATTTAGGGCATTATAGCCTACGCTATTTTTCTTTAG
>VFJV01000129.1 GCA_009885895.1 Gammaproteobacteria bacterium | reverse complement strand
TACGTAACGCAGGGATGTCTACCTGCAAAGTTTTATATAAAACGGACATGGCATTCATTGCCTCTTCTTCTGTATTGGCTCCAATGCGCTGCATACCTAAAGCCAAATCAATTACGGCAAGGCCTTCCTCTTCTGCCTCTTCTTCTACCTCAGTACCTTGCGCAGGGTAAGCCCTTAAAAGCTCTACTGCCTTGTCTATACCCAATGGTTTTGTGTTGGTCTCTGTAAAACCAGCCCGCATCGCCTGCTGATGTTTTTCAGCATCCTGATGCGCCGTCATCGCCACAAAAGGTGTTTTATGGTTAGGTGAATTTGAGTCGGATTTAATTTTAGAGACGATATCGTTTCCAGAGCCATCCGGTAAGCCTAAGTCCGATATAATCAAATCGTAACGCTTTTCGCTTAACTTCTGTAAGGCTTCGGCTACAGTTTCAGCACTGTCTATTTTATGGGTATAACCATACAGCAGAGCCTTTTCTCCAAACAGGCATAGCTTGTCGTCTTCAATGATTAAAAGTTCATGAGAAAATGGTGTTTTTCCTGAATGTTTTTCAGTATCCTTTGACTGTATGCGTTCCCCTTTTTCTTTGGCTTCTTTAAGCGATGAGCTAAAATTCTCATCAACTGCTACACCTGGTTCTTTCATGTCTTCCAATGGAACCTTAAAGGGAATGCATACTTTAAAATAAGCTCCCTCGTGTTCATGACTCTCAACTTCGATATCACCACCTAAGTCATCCACAAAAGTTTTGACTACATAAAGGCCCAAACCAGTACCTGGATATTTATTGGTATTAGAAGCCACAGCCCGTGTAAATTTTTCATAGATATTATTAATTTTGTCTGCCGAAATCCCGATACCTGTGTCCTTTATCTCTACTACCAGAACCCCATAACGTGTATTTTCCTTGTCTATGTTAGCTTTAATACTTAAAGCTATTTCCCCTTCGTTTGAAAATTTTACCGCATTCCCTAGCAAGTTTATTAAAATACGGCTGATCCTAAATTCATCGCTTATAATATGGGGCGGAACAGTTGTATCAACCTTAAAGCGAATCACCAAATCTTTAGTAAAGGTTGCTGGTAGATTAAGTTCAACTACGGACTTAGCCAGTTTCCGCAGGTCAAAATGTTTTTCAAGTTTAAGCCTAGAATTTCCGCTTATATCGCCGAACTCAACAGCATCATTGCACAAATCCAAAAGCCTTTTGCTCGCTGTCAGCCCCATTTTTAGAGCTTCTCGCCTATCGCTATCGGGTTCACTTTTGACTAGATAATCCAACATACCCCAAAGGCCCGCGGTTGGGGTACGGATATCATGTTGCATGTTTTGTACAAATTCTGTTTTTGCTTGATTAGCGGCTTCGGCTGCTTCTTTGGCTTTTAGTAACTCTTGTTCAGTTTCTTTTCGTTCGGTGATATCAATTGAGATCCCGGCAACACCAATGATATTATTTTCAGCATCTCGAAGAGGGACACGGCTCGTCAGTAAATGTAAAAAAGTACCATTAGCATGAGGCAATGGTGGATCTTCTATGTTGAATTTAGGCAAACCAGTTCGCATCACTTCAATATCATCTCGTTTAAGTTTCTCGGCTAAATCATCCGGCCAGTTAACAATCTGTGATAATTCTTCATAGGTTTTACCAATATACTTTTCACGAGACATCCCTAGCATAGAAAGTACATTGTTATTACATCCTAACTGTATACAACTTTTATCCATCCAATAGACATTACCTGGCATATGCGCAAGTAGATTTTCTAAGCTTATTCGTGTGTTCCGTTCAGAACACAAGTCATTTTTGGTAATTGCTATTGAATTTTTAATATCATTAATGATATTAATACTATTTTGAGACTCTAGTCTCATTTTGATAAGCTCATCATTAAACTTATAGTACTCAGATACGTTTCGACCAACAAGTAATATAATAAATTTGTTTTTTTTCTCCGCATTAACAGGGATAATTTTCCACTTTATAAAGACTCTATCGTATAAATTCTCTTCAATAAATGTTTGACTTTTATTTGACAAAACACCATTAACCGAATCGATCAATTCCTTAAAATTTATCTTATTATGCTCACATATTTTGTCATATCTTTTACCTAACACATCCTCTACCGGTAAACTATATACTTTTTCTGCTTGATGATTAAAAGAGGTTATTACAAAATCTTTTGAAAGTGCTATTAAAATATCGTCGCTGTAATTGCAAAGTGCCTCTATATGTGCAATATCAGCTAAACCGCCCTGTATTGATGTATTCATACAAACTCCCATTCATTAAAATAATTCAAAAAAGCGTTATTATTGAATAAGATGCCGTGAGGCTACAATAAACCTTTTTTCCAACTCTCATATAGGTGTATACTAGAACACAAGAATGTCCACGATACTGTCCGTTAACTCTAATATATCATGGGATGACTATACATTGTAAGGGTATTAGACATAATTTTTCAGATTTTTTTATAACTTCCTGGTTTCTTGATCTCACCCGATGGGGCAATATACTTGCCAACGTATTCGGTTTAAAAATCAACAAGTTAAAAAATATGAGAACACATATTTTAAGAAAGCTTGCTGCTTTTTTAGAGTCATTTTTGTGGGTATCTAGGTTAAATGCGAAGACTAGGTGATTGATTATGGCTAATAAACATTTTTTTAAATGCATTCTCCTTGGAGATGACAGTGTGACTTTGGAATGCCTGCACCTGTTATTAAAAAGGGGGCATCAAGTAAATTGGATTGTAACTTGCAGCCAAAAAATAGAGCAATGTGCAAGCAACCTTGGAATTAAATCCAGCCAAAATTTAGTACCGCTGCGACTTTTCTTAGAGAGCAATCCAACCGATTATCTGTTTAGTATTGTCAATGACAAGATTATCCCGGAAGACCTTATTAAAAAGATTGATATGTTATGTATAAATTACCACAACTCATTACTTCCTACTTATGCTGGCCTACATGCAGTCCCCGTGGCTATATTAAATAATGAAAAACAACACGGCATTACTTGGCATGTTATGACAGCCGAGATAGACGCGGGAGATGTTCTCAAACAAAAAAGTTTCCCCATTGAGATTGACGAGACCGCTCATACCCTTTATGTTAAATGTTCATTCACCGCCATACAAACATTTAAAGAGCTTGTTTTCGAATTAGAGCAAGGTACATATCAAAGGATTCCACAAGATATGAATCTTAGAACATTTTTTGGGAAGGAATATCATATACCAAATTTTGGTTTTATTGACTGGCATGACACTGCCGATAGAATAGACACTTTGTGCAGAGCACTATTTTTTGAAAATAAAGAAAACCTATTAGGCCACCCTAAAGTAATTATAGGGCATGAATGCTACCTTATTAAAAATATAAAAAAATTGTCTAACAGTACCAACATAGAGCCTGGCCTGATTATAAACATAAAAAATGATTCCATCCAAATTAGCACAGGGACTCAAGATATTGAAGTATCTGCCATATACACCTGTGAGGGACAATTAGTAAATATTGAAAATATCGTCCGTTATTTCGGACTAGAGAAAAACAAGAGGTTACATAATATTTCAAATGAAAGCCAACTAATTTTGAAAGGGAAATTTTACGATGCAAATAAAAATAAAGACTTCTGGTTAAACCAAATAAACAATGTACAAAAATCTTTCTTGCCTCTTTCTTCGATTGAATCCAGCTATCAATTTAAATCCAGAATAAACCCAAAGCATATTGATGTCAGCAGTATTGTAAAAGTGGTCCCAAAGAAAAATAGGGTAACTACAATTTTAAGCAGTATATTAGTATTGCTTTATAGGCTTTCTCAATACAAAAACGTGTCGGTTAAACTGACCTGCGATAATTTAACAAGGCTATCTAAAAAAAACATAGCTTTGTCGCATTATGTTTTACTAACAACAGAATTTTCACCTGCCATATCTTTTAAACTAGCAATAAATAAAGTTTCTGAAAAAATAGAAGAAATTTATAAAAAGCAGAATTTTGCGAGGGATTTGTGGTTAAGAAAAAATAAAGGCGTATCTTTTAATGATGTCCCTGTGATATTTATCATAACGGATCAAATTAATGACTCTTATTTTATAGAGCATCATAAATTATACTTTTTTATTTCAGCAGATGGCGAAAAAATAGCTGTTTTCTGTAGAGAAGAAAGCAATATGCAAATGTTAACCTTCTACGAAAATATAAATAATTATATATACAATGTATTAGAAAGAGCCTGCACAGACCCCAATACTGAAATAAATAAAATGTCCATGGGTAGCGCTACTACCCTTGAAAAAGTAATTCGGCAATGGAATGCCACAGAAGCACCATCCAGGTACGAACAAAAAACTATACATACTATTCTGCGCGATTTGAGTCAGCTACATCCACACAGAGCTGCTGTAATAGATGATTGTGGCTATTTAACCTATCTGCAGCTATATCACAAAAGTAAATTATTTGCTCAATACATTCGATCAAAAGGGGTTTCCCCTGGCGATTCTGTTGCTATTTATATGGATAGAAGCCTTGAGATATTTATTTCAATTTTTGGTATATTATCTGCAGGCGCTGCCTATGTGCCTATAGATATAAATTATCCGCGAGAAAGAGCTAACTACATATTAAGTGATAGCGGTTCGAGAATCCTCATTTATAAAGCGGGGACGTTAATTGAAAAATATTTTCAAAGCCATACTGTCACTAAAATTGAGTTTAATAGTGCACTTGAACAACCTATTAATGCTAATGAAGTTCCCACCACCGAGCTAAATGGGAATAGCTTATGTTATATAATTTATACATCAGGTTCAACAGGAAAACCAAAAGGGGTGATGGTCACTCATAGAAATGTGCTTAACTATTCTTCTTGGTTTGCAAATGCTTTTAACTTTAAAGAGCAAAGTATAATTGAATTTTCTTCATCTATTGCATTCGATCTATCAATTAGTTGTACAATTGCACCTATTCTTAATGGAGGGAAAGTCGTTATATGCCATGAAGAAATAAAAGCTGATCCAGATAACTATTTAAATTTCATTAAAACCAATAGCGTCACCCATATTGAATGTACCCCGGCCTATATGAGTAGAATGCTTGACCACCCATTATTAATTTCAAGACTAACTCAACTAAAATGGGTTCTTCTAGGGTGTGATGCATTGGTAAAAGCTGATATTGAAAAGTGGATGAATATTAACCCACTGCAGAAAATAGTAAATGAGTATGGTCCAACTGAATGTACAGTTGCAATGACTCAGCATACAATGACAACTAGAAACATTAATGCATATGGTAGCTGTACCCCTATAGGTAAACCAGCACACAATGTAAAAGTTTATATTTTAGATGATTATTACAATATCTGTTTGCCAGGATTTTTAGGTGAGCTTTACATAACTGGAGAATCCCTTTCCTTGGGGTATTGGAACAAGCCAGACATACAGAGCCAAAAATTTATTCTTTCTATATTTGACCAATATGAACCATATAACAGGTTATATGCTACTGGAGATTTAGCTTTTTACCACGCCGATGGTTCGATAGAATTCATGGGAAGAAAAGATAGTCAAGTTAAAATCAGAGGATATCGTGTAGAACTTCAAGAAATAGAATCCGTGATATTAGCCTATCCAGGAATTAAGCAATGCACAGTAATTGCTGCGGAAGAAATTAATAAAAACCTTACATTAGAGGCTTACATTGTGGCGATAAATAAGAATTTATCTTTCAATGAGATATATGATTATTTAAAAAATGAGATGCCTTCATATATGGTCCCTAAAAAAATCTATTTTATTGATAGTATCCCTGTTAATTTTAGCGGGAAGATAGATAGAGCGCCTCTAGAAACTAACAAAATTGTAGGCTTTTATAAAGATGCTCAGAATATATCAGAGACAACACATAAGCTTATTAATGTTTGGTCTGACATTCTTCAATTAAAAAACTTACAGCTTACGGATGACTTTTTTGAATCTGGAGGCGACTCTCTTGCTGTAATGATGCTCATAACAAAAGTAAAAGATGCGTTCGGCGTTAAACTACTAGTCAAGGATATATTAGATAATAGAACTTTAATAAATTTAAGTTCTATTATAGAGAAAAAAAAGATAAGCGTTGGTGACGAACTCTATGATAAATACAAATCAATTCTTCTAATAAGGCCGGCAAACCATGGGAAAAATATATTTTTAATACATCCCATTGGCGGTGGAGTTTTTTGGTACCATGAATTATCAAAAAAGATAAATGAAAAAATTTCTGTATATGCTATACAAGACCCATCATTTGAGTCTAGAGATATGTTGTTTAATAGTATAGAAGAGATGGCATCATTCTATATTAGACTTATAAAAAAAATACAACCCCATGGAAATTACGCTCTTGGTGGCGCTTCTTTTGGTGCCACAGTTGCTTTTGAAATGGCTAAGCAACTAGAATCCATTGGTGAGAAAATAGATTTTATTGCCATGTTTGATGGTTGGGCGGTTTATCCTGAGCAATTAAAAGATGAGAAAAGCTTTAAGAAAATTATGAGGGCACAGAGAGCGCGACTATTAGATAGATATCAGGGTCTTGGGATTGAAAATATACATGAACTTTTAGCCATACAACAACACAGGTCAATATTGCTGGGAAAATACCAACTTAAACCTATAGAATCTAAAGTTGTACTTTTTAAGGCTACTGAGAACTGGGGGCTTTTTGAATCCATCCAGTCTGAAGATAATTATTGGCGCACTTTATGCAAAAGCAGTTTAATTGTAGAGCTTTCTCCAGGCAATCATGAGACAATGCTTTTTGATCCCAATGTACAAATACTAACTTCTAAATTAAATAGATATCTTGAAGAACTGTGTTCTCCTTATATAAAAGCCTAAACTTGCCCCTTAGTTCAGCTGGTCACAAGCAATTTTTAAGACACTTCATATCATCCACTTCCATTTCACTAAATTGCTTCTGCCACGCGTAAATGGATGCTGTAGAAACTCCGTAGCGTTTAGCCACATTGACAACTGTATCTTGATCAGTTTCGCGCAAAATTCTAACTATTTTTTCATTATTATATCAACTCTTTTTGATACAACACCCCTTTTGTAAAGGCATTATCTCTAATTTATTTTGGTTTCAAAATCCCGGGCAGGTCAGTTGATCGATGATCCTGGCATTACCTCTTTCCTTCTGTTTTTTAACGGTACAGAGAAAAATACGACAATATCCCCTAACCAGCAATCTTAATTGTTGCTCAATACTTTACATGCAGTCAATCGGTTTTGTCGTTATACTGGATGATGACGCGCTGTGTCTAAATAGCGCGCCTAAAATTTCAGATAACCACTCTATCTACCAATTATTCACCTCTGCACAACAGGCATATAATTTTCTAGAAAACAGTAGCGCTAAACCTTTTTTTGATAATGAAAACTATCCCGACAGTCACCGATTGAGCTATAAATAAATTCCCGTTTCTACAGTTCTTTTTTTTTAACTGAATGGATTATCCGCATCCTCCACTTCTAACCTCTGTTTTTTCGCTTCTTGAATCCTCTCATAGATTTCAGACCGATGTACCGTTACCTCCTTCGGCGCGACAATCCCTAAACGGACTTGACGTCCCTTTATACCCAGCACTGTAATGGTGATATTATCACCTATGACGATTGTTTCGCCTATGCTTCGACTTAAACCCAACATAATATACTCCTTGTGAAAACTCAGTTATTGTTAAATGGTGCATTGGGGCCTATTTGCCCCAACGCACCCCGAGTATTAAAAAATGGCCAACCTAATCCATGGTCTGGTTTAAAGACCACGCGCTAGCGTACAGTACACACCAAAGTCATCCCAGGGGAT
>VFJV01000107.1 GCA_009885895.1 Gammaproteobacteria bacterium | reverse complement strand
CAAATTTGATTGCCAGCATGCCAGAGCATTTCTAATACCTTTACTACAACTTCATCATAACGAAGGGGCCTTCCCCTGTTTCTATTCTGTATAGGCTTACTTATATCACGGTTGAGTAATTTAATAGCGTGCTTGCGATCGTAGCCTGTTGCTGCAATAAACCCATCCAGTAATTGACTTTTTCTTTTCCAATCACTGGGTAGATATTTCTCCTGAATACGTACTAACATTTCTTGACGAGCCTGAACACTCATGGAATTTGTCATTTTATATCCTCATATTGGTAATCTTCACATTGAAGTAGTGTGATTTTATATGAGGCAACAGACCTTAGGTAGTGTCATTTTTTATGATGCAATGCGCCGGCAATGTTAATTGTCGCTCAATAAATTATAGGCGATACCACTATTTTACATTAAATTGAGGGAGAACCCTAGAAGAGTATAGCCTGTCCTTTGTAAATCCATTTTTCTTCTACACAATTTCCACACTTCGCCCAACTGTTTTGCAGTTATACCGTAAAAATACCCCCTATAATTCGCCCATACTTTATATAGATAATCCGTTGTATTGCATCCTTTTATGCATCCTGCTTTAATCCATCAGAAAATATCAGATAAAACAAAGCGAAAGTAATGGGGGCGTAAACAGATTTAGTTTTTACGCTAAAACATTAATCCTGATCGGAGAGCATTCCATGACATACAGGCTCCTTATTACCACTTTACAAGACCTGGCACTAGAGGCACTAGGCCAGCAATTACCACACTTAACTCAGCCTACACATCCGTATCAACCCTTACTGGGTTTATTAGAACGTAATATTGTGGAGATCTGCATTTTATTGGAAAATACTAAACCCAATCTTGATTTGACTGTATTAACTGTGCGTATAGCTGAATTAACCCGTTTGATTATCTTAATGCGTGATTATGCTTTTGATAGCATGAACGATGAAGCAGTAGATTTGCATCTAACACAAATAAAGGAAGGTCTAGAGCAAATCACCGAATTAATCGAGGAATGTCTAGTGCAAAAAGACGTTGAACTAGTCTAAGACCAAAGAAAAACTTGGGACGCAAAAATTTGCGTCTCAAGTTTTTTACGAAAATTAACTTTAGTCCTTATCCGCTTTGCTCGGTGTTGCACGTGGCGCACGCGGAGGGCGTGCAGAGACCGAAGCACTCCCCGTGCTACGTGCTTTACGAACAGAAGGTTTACGCGTTGCGGCAGGCTTCGTGGCACGGCGTGTCGCTAAACCGCCCTCTCTATCCGCAGGTCCTGCCGTTGAGCGGACACGACCACGACCATCTTCTGCCGTTCTACTCACTGCACGACCACGGCTTTCGCTGGGTCTATCACCAAAAGAGCTGCGTCTATCACCCGATCTGTCACTAGGACGACCCCGGCTTTCGCTGGGTCTGTCGCCAAAAGAGCTGCGTCTATCACCCGATCTGTCACTAGGACGACCCCGGCTTTCACTGGGTCTGTCGCCAAAAGAACTGCGTCTATCACCCGATCTGTCGCTAGGACGACCACGGCTTTCGCTGGGTCTATCACCAAAAGAGCTGCGTCTATCGTCATCGCGTCTAGGACTTCTGGCCGGAGCACGTTCGCTACGTCCGCGATCGCCTCTAGGCTTATCAGAGAACGATAGCCTTTCCCGCCCATGAGATGAACCGCGCATTTCCCCTTCTTCTTGACGTACTGGTTTTTGGTTGCTGGTAGCACGCGCGCTAGCACGTTGGTTGTTTTGCACGATAAAGGCCAATGCGGCAGCTAGTTCTCTAGCGTCGCAATCTATATCTTCAATAATACTGTCCACCAAAGCCCGGTGATTTTCCAGATTTTCTTCGGACATAACGGTTGCCAATTGCTTTTTAAAGCTATCTTGGCGAAATTTTTGCATTTGTGCGGTGTGTGGCATTTTAACTTCTTCCATTCTACGTTTAATTGTGTTTTCGATTAAAGACAACATACGTCTTTCGCGCGGGGTTACGAATAATAACGCCGCCCCTTCGCGCCCGGCACGGCCAGTACGGCCTATACGGTGCACATAAGAATCGGGATCTTCAGGGATGTCGTAATTAATCACCAAACTAATGCGTCCTACATCAATACCTCTGGCAGCCACTTCGGTGGCCACTACGATGTCTAAATCGCCATTTTTAAGTTGTCTTACGACCCTTTCACGCTCTTCTTGACGCATATCGCCATTAATAGCCGCCGCCGATAATCCCCGCGCTGCCAATTTAAGGGCGACTTCTGCAGAGCTAATTTTAGTGCGTGTAAAAATTAATGTTGCATCGTTGTGTTCTAATTCCAAGAACAAAGCCAAAGCTTCTAATTTTTGGCCCACGGGCACGATACAAAACTTTTGTTGAATCAATATGGCGTCGTGTGATTTTGCTTTGATTTCAACGTGCGTAGGATCTTTCAAATAACGCTTGGCTATTTTAAGAATATTGGGTGCCATGGTTGCCGAAAATAAAGCGGTTTGATGCTTGTGTTTGATTTGCTCCAAGATCCATTCTATATCTTCTATGAAACCCATATTGAGCATTTCATCGGCTTCATCTAAGATCACGGTACGTATGGCTTCTAGGGATAAGCTGCCACGACGTAGATGGTCCATAACACGACCCGGTGTACCCACGACCACTTGAGCACCACGCTGCAAGGCTCTTAACTGTGGGGCAAAGGCTTGGCCGCCATAAATGGCCAGCACTTTGAATTCCGCCAGGTTTTTAGAATAATGGTAAAAGGATTCAGCCACTTGAATGGCCAATTCCCGAGTAGGCACCAAAACGATGACTTGTGGCAAAGTAGCTTTTACATCGATGGTGGTTAACACAGGCAGCGCAAAGGCCGCGGTTTTACCTGTGCCAGTTTGTGCTTGGGCCAGTAAATCGCCCCCTTGCAGTAAAACAGGAATACTTTGTTCTTGTATAGGTGTAGGAACCTCGTAGCCTAATTGGCGTAAAGATGCAATAATAGGTTCAGAGACCCCTAATTTTGAAAAATTGGACAAAAATTCAACAATAGGTTCAGAGACCCCTAACTGGGACAAATCGGACATGGAATACCTCTCTTTATAGATAGAAAGGCCTGTCTATTTTTTAGTCACCTTTCATTGGTTGAGCTGGAGTATAAGCTAATTTATAGACAAAAACAAGGGGCAAACGCATTGCCCCGGTCTTTTTCGTATTTACCTAGACGAAGACTTTTTATTTTCCTTTCCCTCTGGCCCCTGATTTGCTATGGCTTGAACGGCGAATTGGGGGCTATCGATCCAAGATTGAATCAGAGACCCCCCCGTTCTTATTCAATAAAATAATCTGCACTTTTTTAAACAAATCCCCATCCTTAAGGGCGTCTGCCTCTCTATCCGTGAGCGTCTCTTTGAATTCATGCAGATTATGCTGAAGATTATAATGATTTATTGCCAAGATTAGCTTATTCACTGCTTTTTTCTTCTCATCTTTAGTAAAACCACCGAACAGAGTAAAGCCAACCCCTTTCTTCTCTCTGTCTATTTAGGTACTGTTGCAGCGGGAAGGCCTCAATTGTTGGGCAATTTGATGAGTCTGGCGAAGAACTAGGCGGCAAATACGGATGAGCAGGCGGTGAAGCTGCTGAACTTGGCGACAAAACTGGGTATTGCGTGAGCCTTACTAACGTGATCAAATTCCTTCATAACCCTTTCAAAAGTAACCCTGGGCGTTGAATGTATCTCACCATAGCGGCGAGGTTGCTCTTGCAAGCATAAGACATTGGGGCCACCCAACTGAAACAAAGGATTAACGCCTCTATTTGCCGACGCAGTAGGGATTCATAAACTTCTTGAGGTGTTTCGATTGATAACCTACCCCCCCCCCTTCTAGCTTCTGACTAACTACGCATGACATTGGATCAAAATCCAAACTACTGTAGCTGACGAGGTACTCCGCAGGACTTGGACTTACAGAAGCCATTTTTATTTACCCCTACTTTTTTATTTAATACCTATTTATTCAGGGCTTTCAAAACCATAATTATTTTATATGGACCGACCCGCATTGCCAATCTATTGCCAATCTAATGATATTCAGAGTTTAAAAGAAGGTACGTTGCAGGACGCTACTCTATTAATTTTGCTAAGTCATCGCTTTATCGAAAAGGCAGCATCATTTAAAAAACACTATTCAAGCGCATCAACACTGCTTCTGGTTCGGGCGAGCGTGTAATACTACGTCCCATCACCAAATAGTCACTGCCGGCTGCTAGTGCCTCTTCTGGGGTTGCAACCCGTTGTTGATCGTCATGCATATTGCCCGCTAAACGAATGCCGGGAGTAACCAGGCAAAAAGAAGGCCCAAACTCTGCACGCAATACAGCGGCTTCTTGCGCCGAACACACCACGCCATCTAAACCCGCTTGTTGTGTTAATTGCGCTAATTGCACAACGCTTTGGTTTAAATTCTGCTTAAACCCTAAGCCTTGCCATTCCTTTTCGTTGTAACTGGTTAAGGCGGTAACCGCTATCAATACGGGTGCGTTTGCGCCATAAGATTGCAGCGCATTTTTAGCCGCACTCATCATTGCTGCACCACCCAAGGCATGCACATTGACCATCCACACGCCTAGATCGGCCGCAGCCAAACAGGCTTGTGCCACCGTGTTAGGAATATCGTAAAATTTTAAATCTAAAAATACGCTGAATTTTAAGTCCACCAAACGCCGCACTAATTCGGGCCCGCCACGGGTAAATAATTCGCTGCCTACTTTTAATCTGCATTGCAGAGGTGACAGTTGATCTACAAAAGCCAAGGCGGATTTCATGCAGTCAAAATCCAAAGCAACGATAATTCTAGGTAATGTGTACATTCTTTATTCTCATAAGAAGTCCGTAGGTAAGCGCTTCAACAGAATAACAAAAAGGCGCCGAGCAATCTAGCGCCTAAACGCTGACGCAGGCTCTAACTGAATATTTTTATTCAATTTTGGCCGTTCCATATTGTAAGGTAATAGGCAATTACTGCAGCCCCACACGAAAAGCCTAAAAACCCCTTATTTTGCACTATTTTGGCCTTAAAATACACAAATCTCTCTTTACTTAGTCCTGATTTCTGATACCCTGTATCCACCTTAAGTACTAGAGGAATGCGTTATGACTGTATCAGAAATGAACAAAAGTGCAGCGGCTATGGACACCTTTAACCGATTAAAAAGCGAAGGTTTTGGGGATCTGCATTTTAAAGTCCATGCCGCAACGGGCTTACAAGCCGTCATCGCCATACACAGCACCAAACGCGGCCCGGCCTTAGGCGGTTGCCGCTTCATTCATTATAATTCCTCAGAAGACGCTATTATAGACGCCATGCGCTTGGCCAAAGGCATGAGCTATAAAACAGCCATTGCCGGACTACCCGTGGGTGGCGGTAAAGCCGTTATCATAAAGCCCGACCATTTAACGGATCGCCCCGCCCTATTTCGCGCCTTCGGCCAGTTTGTGCAAACGTTAGGGGGCCGTTACATTACCGCCCTAGACAGCGGCACCACCTTAGCCGACATGGATGTTATCGCTGAAATAACGCCCTATGTAGGTTCCAAAACCAATATGGGCGAACACGGCGGTGAAGGCGACCCCGCGCCATCTACGGCCCAAGGCATTTTCCGCGGTATACAAGCCGTGGCCAAATACAAATTTAAAAAAGACAGCTTACAAGGCTTACACATTGCCATTCAAGGCGTAGGTGCTGTGGGTTATTTATTGGCGAGCCATTTGCATGCAGCAGGTGCCGTGTTATCCGTTGCCGACATCAACTCTGAAGCCGTGGAACGTTGTAAACGCGAGTTTGGTGCAACCGTTGTAGATTATCACAGCATTCATGCTCTAGAGTGCGATATTTTTTCGCCTTGTGCACTGGGCGCCATACTGAACGACGACACCATTCCGACGATTAAAGCGTCTATTGTTGCGGGGGCCGCCAATAATCAGTTGGCTAAAGATTACCATGGGAAAATGCTACGCGATCGTGGCATCATTTATGCACCCGATTACGCCATTAATGGCGGCGGCATTATACACGCAGCCGCTAAATATTTTCATCACTCCGATGAAAAAGCAAAACAACTCATCGAAGATATTTACACGGTCATTTATACCATTTGTGAGCGGGCTGACAAACAGAATCAACCCACTAATCTCATTGCCAATAGCATTGCTGAAGAGCGCTTAGGCTAAACTTGCGGAGACAACTGAATGACTATCGCTACGTTTACGATTGACTATCACCAATATCTAAAGCCTGATGGCACTTTGAGTCAACCTTTACCTAAAGACTTAGACCACAACGCTTTGCTGAAACTATATCGCTTAATGCATTTATTGCGTGTTTTTGATGGCAGGGCGATCAACTTACAACGCGTGGGTAAACTTGGGACGTATCCCGGCAACATAGGCCAAGAAGCAATTGGTGCCGCTATAGGGCACGCCATGCAGGCCGACGATGTATTGGTACCCTATTATCGCGATTGTGCTGCGCAATATCAGCGGGGCGCGCCTTTTCATAAAATTTTGCAATATTGGGGCGGCGATGAGCGCGGCAGTGATTTTAACAACGCCGAAGACTTTCCTATTTGCGTACCCATTGCGGCTCAGAGCGTTATTGCCTCAGGCGTTGCTGCCGCTATAAAGTATCGTCAGCAAAAACGCGCCGTGGTTACAACGATTGGCGAAGGCGGCACCTCTGAGGGCGATTTTTACGAGGCCATGAACGTAGCCGGTGCCTGGAATTTGCCAGTGGTCTTTGTGGTGAACAACAACCAATGGGCTATTTCCGTACCTAGGAGCGCACAAACTCAAACTCAAACCATCGCTCAAAAAGCGATCGCGACTGGTTTTAGTGGCGAACAAGTCGATGGAAACGATATCATCGCTCTGCACGAACGCATACGCATGGCTTTAGACAAGGCGCGCAATGGCGGCGGCCCTACTTTAATTGAAGCCATTACGTATCGCTTATGCGATCACACTACGGCAGACGACGCCAACCGTTACAGATCTAAAGAAGAATTAGATATGGCTTGGCAAGTAGAACCTTTAGTGCGTTTACGCGCTTATTTTACGGCGCAAACGGTATGGGATGACAGCAAAGAAGAGGCCTTGTTATTAGAGTGCAGAAAAGAAATCGACAAAGAAGTCGATATTTATCTCAATATTAAACCGGCTCCCGTTACCGATATAGTCGATTACATGTATGCCAAATGGCCTGAATCCTTAAAAGACCAACGCGAGACTCTATTACAATTCGGGGATAGCCATCATGACTAATATCACTTTGTTAGAAGCCGTCACACAAGCCTTGGCTTATGAATTGGCGCACGATGAAAACGTTCTGGTCTTTGGCGAAGATGTGGGTTTAAATGGCGGCGTGTTTCGCGCCACCGATGGTCTGCAAAAGCGTTTCGGTGCCAACCGTGTTATGGATACGCCTTTGGCAGAATCCATGATTGCAGGCCTTGCCATAGGCATGGCGGCGCAAGGTTTAAAACCCGTGGCCGAATTTCAATTCATGGGTTTTAGTTATCCGGCCCTAGACAACATCTTGAATCACGCGGCACGCCTGCGCAATCGCACCCGCGGACGATTGCAGTGCCCGGCCGTATTTCGCATGCCCTTTGGTGGTGGCATACATGCGCCTGAACACCATTCAGAAAGCACCGAGGCTTTGTATGCGCATATCCCGGGCTTACAGGTAGTGATCCCGTCCAGTCCAGCGCGTGCCTATGGTTTATTATTAGCCGCCATACGCTCACCCGATCCCGTTATTTTTTTAGAGCCCAAACGCATTTATCGTTTGGTTAAGCAAGACGTGCCCGATAATGGGGTAGCATTGCCTTTGGAAAAAGCCTTTGTATTGCGTGAAGGCAGTGATCTCACGTTAATCAGCTGGGGCGCGAGTATGCACGAAACGCAACAAGCGGCTGAGGTTTTGGCAGAAGAAGGCATTAGTGCCGAGATCATCGACATCGCCAGCATTAAACCCCTAGACACAGAAACCATCCTATGCTCATTGAACAAAACGGGCCGTTGTGTCATCGTACACGAAGCGGCGAAAAGCGGTGGCGTAGGCGCAGAAATTGCCGCGCAAATCGGTGAAAAAGCGTTGTTCTCTTTATTAGCCCCCATACAACGCGTCACCGGTTACGACAGCACCATGCCGTATTTTAAATTAGAGCACAGTTATATTCCCAGTGTGGCACGAATTGTCCATGCGGCTAAATCAACAGTGGGGTTCTCATGAAAATATTTCGTTTACCGGATCTAGGAGAAGGCTTACCCGATGCTGAAATTCATGAATGGCATGTGGCGGTGGGAGATCACGTTAAGATAGACCAACCTTTAGTGTCTATGGAAACAGCCAAAGCCGTGGTGGAAGTGCCCGCACCTTTCGATGGCATTATCGCCGAATTGCATGGTGCGGTAGGCTCTATTATCAACACCGGCGATGCTTTGGTGAGTTTTGAAGGCGAGGCAGAAAAACCTAAACCTAAAGAAACGAAAAAGGCAGAGCAAAGTGGCGCTACGGTTGCCGGTAATATCATCGTAGGCGATACGATCTTAAAAGAAAGTGCCATGGGCATTACACCTACGGCCGGATTGAACAAAATTACGCGTGCATTGCCCGTGGTACGGTTGATTGCTAAAAAATTAAACTTAGATCTAAGCCAAATTAAAGCCAGCGGTGTAGAAGGCGAAGTCACTTTAGACGACATTTTACACGTCATTCAGTCGCAACTAGGCAGCAGCCCCGTTAAAACCGCAACCCCCGCAGGCTATGAATCCTTGCGTGGCGTTAGACGCGCAATGGCGCAAGCAATGGCTATATCACATCAAGAAGTCGCTGCAGTGACCATTGTCGACGATGCCGACATAGGCGATTGGAAAGATAACAACGACATTACTGCACGCATTGTACGCGCCATTGCCTATGCGTGTTTACAAGAGCCCGCATTGAATGGCCATTTCGATAGCAAAAGCGGTTCAAGGAAATTGTATGATACGGTGCATTTGGGTATCGCCATGGATTCAGGCGACGGGTTATTCGTACCTGTCATTAAATCGGCTGAAAAATGTGATAAAAATGCTCTACGCACACTGATCAATCGCTATAAGGAAGAAGTGCGCGCACGCAGTATTCCCAGTACCGATCTACAAGGTGCTACCATTTCTTTATCCAATTTTGGCGTATTTGCAGGCCGTTACGCCAACCCCATGATAGTACCACCGATGATAGCCATCGTAGGATGTGGTAAATTGCGTGAGGAAGCTAAGTGGATCGATAATAAATGCCTAGCACGGCGTATTATGCCCTTGTCTTTAAGCTTTGACCACCGCGTTGCCACGGGTGGTGAGGGTTCAAGGTTTTTAGCGGCAATGATGGAAGATTTGAAGAAAGCAGAATAAATCACTCATTTATTTCTACTGTTGTTTAAATTTTCTTGTGTTAGGATCGCGCACAAAATAATTTTCATTGAACTAAACCGCTTCGCGGTAGCGGCGTTCTCACTCACAGCATAAATCAAGAATTGCTCGGCCTTAGAGTCAAGAGCCCTCTTCAAATATAAGCCTTTAGGCTAATCAAGTCACCACAACCGATACCCAACAGGACGAGGCAGGTTCTTGTAGGTTT
>VFJV01000028.1 GCA_009885895.1 Gammaproteobacteria bacterium | reverse complement strand
GCGCTGGCGGCCCCAGTGTGGCTTTAGGAGTCGCTTTACCACACGAACACGGTCCTAATCGATACATCACCCCCGAACTCACCTTTAAATTTCATTATTTTGCCATGCGTAAAATGCATTTTTTAATACGCGCCAAGGCAATGGCCGTTTTTCCCGGTGGTTTTGGCACCTTAGATGAATTGGTTGAAACTTTAACCCTAATGCAAACGGGTAAAGTAAAACCTTTCCCCATCTTAATTTTTGCCCGTGACTTCTGGGAAAAATTAATTGATTTTGACTGGTTGGTTGAAACGGGGGTAATAGCGCCTTCAGATTTAAACTTATTTCAGTATGTAGAAACGGCTGAAGACGCTTGGCAGGCCATTGTGGATTTTTATAGGTTGTAATTCAGCGGCTTGCTTTGCGTGAGATCAAACATAAGTAATAAGTTACCCCTTAGCCGCTGCAATATCAGACCAATGCAATAAAGGAAAAGACAGCTCGTAGTATTCGCTCACATCTAAACTGCCTTGAATTTTGGAACACAAGGTGTGCGCTAAAAAACTAAGGCCTGGGTTATGTCCTATCAACAACACCGTATGCCAGCTGTCGTCAAAATTTTTAATAATGTGCAAAATGGTTTCTTCTCGTGCATTGTAGAGCGTATCTACGGGAATAATTTTATCTACAGGATAATCTATTACACCCGCCACCGTAGCCGCGCTAGACCAAGCTCTTGCTGCAGGGCTACTCACAATCGCGCTACACGCCACCTTATTTTCCTTAAGCCTTAAACCTTGGGCTTTACATTGCTCTATACCGTTTTCGGTTAAAGATCTGTCAAAATCACGTTCAGCAAAGCCCGCTTCGCCATGGCGCATGAGTAGGATTGTTTTGTGCATGATTATTTATATCCATATTGATCAATTATCAGAATCATTCGCGTTATTTCCTGGAGTAGGATCATCATCGGAAGTTTGATCCACCGGCGTTAGCACGGCTAGGTTGCGCCGCACACCATCCTTGTACAAGACGATACCGCTATCGTCAATCGCGCTCACCAAGGAATTATCTGACAACCGCGAACCCAATTTTACCGTAACATATTGTCCCCGCAAATTTAACACCGCACTCCACACACCATTTTTTTGCCCTACATAAGCCAAGGTAGCGCCCACCATCGATTTATCGATATCGTCCGTTTTTTGCCCAGACAACATTAGACCTAACTTAGTGGCTTGCTGCTCAGATTTTGCCGTTTCTATTTGTGTTTTAAGGAGGGTAGATTGAGAAGTGGCCACTTTATTTTGCATTTCCGCTAGTTGGTATTGATTCACCAATTGCAGATACTGCTCTTGCACTTGCCTACGTTCTTCCAATAGATTTAACTCTTCAGGCGTTAACTCCCGTTTAGGCAATTCAACCACTTTTGGTTCCGCATTAGCGGCAACAGCGGCACCGCTTGTAGGATCGTCCTGAACGGCCAAATCAGAGGCCGCACTATTATTCGCTGCTGCCGGATGGGGTTGCGCTGCCGTTGCTTTTACTACCGGTGTAGGCACAGGGCTACTGCCTGCAAAAAACAGTTTATAGACCATATAACCAATGAGAACGAAAACAACGAGGGTTCCAACCAACATACCTTTTTCTTTTGCATTCATATCTGACCATGCCATAATTATGCTCCTATTAACTGTATTGAGAGTTGTCCCGATATTAAACCAGCACTAACCGACATTGTTGCCGTATTTAACACTACAGGCAGGCCTTTTAACACATCCACCAATACGCTTAAACTATCAGGTGATTGCTGACTAAAACTAATGCTGATGCTGCTCTGCTGATAATGATCTTGCTTTGTAATGGAGCCTATAGATACCGTACTGCCTGGAAATTTAACATTTATTTCATCGTAAAAATTGGCCAAGAGATCGGGCAATTTATAAATGACTTCGGGCGTGGTTCTAGGCGTGAGTTGCAACGTATACGTTAGAATCGCTTGTCCCGAGTTAATGCTGAGCAGCACGTCAGGGTGATTGCGTTTCCATGCCAATAAAATACCCGCATTACCCCCTTCTTTTGTTAAGGTTACCGTGGCGGTAGTGCCGCTTAAGGCTAGAGATTGGGGCATCCAACCCGGGACCGTGTAGGCATCTTTTAGTGTTTGTATTAAGTTTTCCAAAATTGTATCCGGTGCAGGCGTCATGAGTGCTTGCTTAAAGGCGGCATAGGGATCCAAGGGGGGCGGCGGCGGCCCTTCTACTACGGGCGGCGGAGGTGGTGCAGCAACAGGTTTCATCACATGCCAGATAATAAACCCCAGTACCGCTAACGCAGCGACAATAATGGTTAGTTTTTTTAAGGCTATTCCCGTATAACCCAAACTGGCAAACGCTTGTTTTACTGTGCCTAAGGCATACTCTTCTTTAGGCTTTAATTGCAGAAAAATAGAAGCGGCTAAGTGTTCTAGATCGCCAACATTTTGCTCTGGAAATTGAAATTGACTACTACCATCGCCTATAGGCAAGTCCCCAAAAAGTTTAATTTTATAGGCCGTGCTGCCTAGGGTTAAGCCCGTTAATTCATCCATCAAAGCGCGCATAGTGACTTCAGTGTCTAAGAAAACAGTGCCCCCACGAATGACCACTAAAACGGCATTGGTGCCGCCGGGTAATTCTTCGCAATAAATTAAATTATCGGGTTGTCCTAACTGATCCCAGACGGATTCTGCCAGTAAATAACCACTGTCTTTTGAGAAGATAGCTTCCACACCTTGCTCTCGGGCAAAGCATTTAACATGCTGTCCATTTTCTGAGGCCAACAGTTGCACTTCGCGTTTTAGCATGCTAGGGGTCGCAGCAGTCAACAATTCGCGGTAGGTTAAGACGACAAATTCTACGTCGTCGTAACGGGTGAGTTGCACCATTTAGAAATTATCCCCATTTAATATCACCGGCGTAATCAACACCACTAATTCTTGGGTACTCGATTGCGCGGCCATACCCCCTAAAGGCGTTAAACCCGCCACCGTGTCTTTTTGATTACTATCTTGCAAACTTTTAAAGCCCGCCAAAACCAAGGTTTGCCCATTGCGCAATACGCTGCGTTGGTTAAAGTTCTTTTGCGACAATAAAGGCAATTGAATTGCGTTGACAGGGGGGGCTGAGTTTTTCGAGTCCGTGGGAACGACGGTGCTTGACCCCGTTTGGGTAATAATGCTCAAGCCCAGTAAATTTGACAAGGTGCTACTTACCTGCAGATAAATTTTGTCGTCTTGAATTTTAGGCAACAGGTACAATTGCAAGCCAGACGTTACCACACCGGGGGTTAAGGCGGCTTGCGACAAGGAGCTGTCACCACCCGTAATGGTGGTGCTTTGGGAAGCCAAATAACTCGTCTGTGTTTGTATAGCAATTTGCGCCATTTGGTCGTTCAAAGTGGTGAGCGAAGGTTGGTTGACTATAGTCACTTTACCTTGTTGCTCTAAAGCCTTAACAATGGCACTACTTCCACTCCACTTGCTATTTGTTCCTGCGGTATAGGTTCCAGCCGCGGCAGCGTCTTTGCTGGTTAATATACCCCCGGAGCTATTTGCAAAATTACCCACAAAGTTAACACTACCACCGCCGCTGCCTATATTATAGGACACCGCAGTCCAATCTATGCCATATTGGAATTGCTTATTTAGGTTTACTTCCAATATCTGCACATCAAAATGCACTTGTTTGGATAAAATTTTATTCATTTGATCTAGATATCGCGAAATATCGCTCACATTAGAGGGATGATCGCGCACGGTAATGGTGGTGGTGGCTTGTGAGACATTCATTTTACCCTTAGAAGATAAGAGCGTGGTGATGGTGCTTTTCATATCGTCCCAAACCGATAAATTGTCGTTGCCTAGATTACTGTATTCTCCCGTTTGCGTGACATCAACGCCCGATTGTGTAGCACCCGAGCTAGAACCGCTGGCAATACTCGTACTGCCGCCACCCGCGGAATTACCCACGCTGTACTTAGATACGCCGGGAATAAACGAAATATCGAAGGTTTTAGTTTGTAGGGCAGACCAGGTAATGACGTTTTTGTTTAGATCGTAATCGTAATAATAACCCGATTTGGCTGCCAGTTCTTCCAGCGCACCCTTAATGGTGCCGCTATAGCGCAGATTCACCGCGTGTCCTAGGTTAACATCGGGATCCATATGCACTTGTACCGGAACATTCCCCAAGAGTTGTGTCACATAAAAATTAAAAGGTAAACCCGCAGCATTCAAGCTTACATTGGAATGATACCAATCGGGTTCACGCGTTAGACTAACCGGGTGCGTATCTACATAGGGTTCATTCTTCCTGCTCACGGCAACAGGAGGTTTTTTTACATCAGCATTTTTATCTTCAATGGTGGTTTTACTTTTGTCATAGTCATCGTTGGTTTGACGCCAGAGTGCCACGGAATCGCAACCTGCGAGCAATACGGCTAAAAGGCATAGGCTAATGGCCATTTTGAAAAAACGATTCATTAAATAACCCTCCTTGCTTCTATGGAGACAATGTGATTTTTATCGTAGAAGGTGGCTTGCACGGGATACTGCGCCAACAATTGGGATAACGCGCCTTGCACGTCGGGTGCGCTGATAGTCATAGTGCCATTCCAATTGTAATCAATGGGTAAATTCCACACTACAGTGCCCCAATGACTTTGCGCGACGATGCGCTCTACATTGTCTTTGAGTGAACCGGGCATAGCGGTCGTGGTAAAAGATGGTTTAGGTGCTACGGGCAGCGCAACTGATTTCGGAGCAGGCGTATTCACTACGGGCAGCGCAACTGGTTTCGGAGCAGGCGTATTCACCACCGGCGGCATAGGTATGGGTTTAACCCGTGGCGTAGGTTTAATCGCGGCGTTGGATGTAGAACTTTCGGGCGCTGTCGCTGTGCTGGTAGGTCTAGTTAAAGGCGGTTTATCTGCATTGCTTGTAGTATCCACACGCGCTAGAGGTTGCTGCTGTGCTGCGTAATCATTCTTAACAGGCAGCACCGGCGTAGGTGGTGGTGGTGGCGTTACAGCAGCCGGTATAGGTGCTCTAGGCACCGCAGTATTAGCTTGTGTTCCGCTACACGTTAAGGGTGGAATAGGTCCTTTACCATCGTAATATAAACGACAATTACGCTGCCCTGCAGTATTACTGGATGGGACGGTGTTAGCCGGGTAATTAGCATTCGATTGGTACGTTGCCGGGGGTGTTGCATCTGTGCCTATGTAAATTCCTGCCGATAACGGCAATGCAGTCACTGCAACGAACAGTCCTAGCCATAATTTTTTGCCCACATCGGTCCCCTTATTGCATCTTAATCATTAGGCACCACCGCTACATGCAGTGTGCCCATATTAGAAATACCACATTCTATCGTAGTGCGCAAGATTACAAGTTCAGCTGATAGGCCCTTTTGCTTAGATTAAGATAAATGCTTAAAAATTACTCAAACCGCTTGTTTGCGCACAGACTTTTGTGTCAGTATTACTCTAATCTTTGATGAGAACGGCTACAAAATGACCAACGTTGACCCACAAGAAATCGCTAAATTTTCTAAACTCGCTAACGACTGGTGGGATGTGAATGGCCCCTTGCGCACTTTACACGACATGAATGCGCTGCGATTGAACTATATTTTAACTCATACCCCCTTAGCGGGTTTAAGGGTTTTAGACGTGGGCTGCGGGGGCGGTTTATTAACGGAAGCCATGAGTCTACACGGCGCAGAGGTTCTAGGCATCGATTTAGATGAAAAAAGTATAGCCGTTGCACAACAACACGCTGTCCATTCTGCTTTAAAAATACAATACCAGTGCGCGGCTATAGAAGCGTTAAGCCTAGAACCCTCCCATCAATTTGACGTTATCACCTGTTTGGAAATGTTAGAGCATGTGCCCGAGCCCGCCGAAATCATTCGGGAGTGTGCTAAATGGTTAAAGCCCAATGGGTTTTTATATTTGTCCACCTTAAACCGCAATCTTAAATCCTATGCTCTTGCTATTGTTGCGGCAGAATATATTTTAGGCTTATTGCCGCGTGGTACGCATGCATTTGAACGTTTTATCAAGCCTTCGGAATTAAGTGCCTGGTGTAGGGCTGGGGATTTAAGCTTGCGTCATTTGCAAGGCTTAGGGTATCAACCCTTCAAAAGAGAAACGCGTTTTACGGATGATTTGAGCGTGAATTACATAGGATTATTTTATAAGGGTCACTAAAAAATGATAAACTGGATCTATTTATTGCTTGCGGGTGTGTGTGAAATCGGCTGGCCTGTGGGTTTGAAACTCGCGGCAAATAACCGTTGGTGGGTTTTATTTGCTGTTGCCACCATGGCAATCAGTGGCTTGCTGCTGTTTTGGGCGCAAAAAGCAATCCCCATCGGTACTGCCTACGCCGTTTGGACGGGCATTGGTGCCGTGGGTGCTTTTGTAGTGGGTATTATCTGGTTTGAAGATCCCGCTACCGCCGCACGCATGATAGCCGTAGGCTTTATCGTTGTAGGTATCGTAGGATTGAAATTGGCAGGCTAATGACTCCTCACTGAAATTTTACCGTTCTTTTTCCTCCGTTACTTGCTTGATTCTTCTTTTAAAGTTGATTAGAATTGCGTTTCATTATTACATTTTGGAGATAAAAAATGGCAACAAACTCCTTCCATTGTCCTAACTGTGGCAGTGCGGATACACAAAAATCATCTTTAGCTTATGAAAATGGCCTTTCCGATATTAATACTCGCTCCACAACTTTAGGGTTATTTTCAGGTAGGGGTGGTTTGGGTCTGGGTGCCGGCCGTACCAAAACCAAAGGCAGTGCCCAAACTAAGTTATCGCAGAAAACAGCACCACCGGCAAAAAAACGTTATGTTAAACCTTTAATTTTTATTATTCTTGCACCCACTTTACTGAATTTAATATTACATCTTTTGCCTATAAACATACCCAATAATATTGGAAATGGCCTAATGACATTTGAAAATTGGGCCATTCCACTCGCCTGCGTCGCTTGGATCTACGTTGCAAGAAGCTATAACACAAAACAATGGCCTTCTTTAAAAAGCATCTGGGACAAAGCCTTTATTTGTTTGCGTTGCGATAATCAATTTGTAATGGATCCCCATTAACGTGAATATTATTTCTGAAAAAAATCATAACGACGTTCAGCACTCCGAATTGGGCAAAAAAACACCCTACCCTCAGATCTACGACGCAACCCACCTATACCCTATTGCCAGAGCCCCTAAACGCCTAGAAATTGGCATAAACCCCGATGCGCTGCCTTTCGTAGGCTTTGATTGTTGGAACCACTATGAAGTGTCTTGGCTAAATGAAAAAGGAAAACCCATCGTCGCCATGGCCGAAATAGTATATGACTGCAATTCCCCTTTTATTGTCGAGTCCAAATCACTGAAATTGTATTTTAATTCATTTAATCAATCTTGCTTTAGGTCCGAAGCCACGGTGGCAAAAACGATTCGACATGATTTAGAAACGCGACTGAAAAGCACCGTAAACGTCATCGTGCATCCGTTAAACTCAAACCAACTACCCTTCATGAAACCCACTTTTGAAGGCTATTGCCTAGATACGCTCGATATAGACTGCAAGACCTATAGCACAGATCCTGTTTTTTTATACACCGAAAATAATTGGGTCAAAGAAACACTCTATTCCGACCTTCTAAAATCAAACTGCCTGGTTACCCACCAACCCGATTGGGGCAGCGTGCAAATACAGTATGAAGGCAATAAAATTAACCCCGAAGGCTTGTTGCGCTATATCATTTCTTATCGCAATCACAATGAATTTCACGAACAATGCATTGAACGCATCTTTCAAGATATTTGGAAACACTGCGCACCTGAAAAATTAAGCGTTTACGCACGCTATACCCGCCGCGGTGGCTTAGATATCAATCCCTACCGATCAAGCCATGCGGTAGAATTTCAACACTTGAATTTTAGACTGCCACGGCAATAATAAGCCCTAAACCTTGACATTTGCACTTTAATTTGGCTAAATAGGTGCTTGATGGTCTACGCTGCAGGACATAGTTCATGATAAGCCTTGAAAGTATTATCCCCAACCCACAAAAAGCTTTGTTTTTTGCAAAACGACAATTGGCAGAATTAGTCTGTGATGCCGTCAATTTAGAAGGCATACACTATACTCTGCCTGAAATACAAACCCTCTTAGATGGCATTACCGTGGGCGGACATAAACTAAGCGATGAGCGTATTGCATTGAACCAAGCTTGTGCCTGGAAATTTTTATTTTCGGCCATAGAAGACAAACAATTCAGTCTCCATTTAGACTTCGCTCTTAAACTGCACGCTATTGCCGCAAAAGAAGAAGCACTCACCCCAGGCCTGTTTCGCAGTGGCCAAGTTACTATTTCAGGAACCTCCTATCTACCGCCACAGGCCTCAGAATTAGAACAGCACTGGCATAGCATTGTCTTTGATTATACGGCATTAACCGCGCAAACATTGTACCCAAAAGCCATCGCTTTATTTTTGGATATGGCGCGTATGCAATTTTTCTATGACGTAAACAAGCGTATGGGCCGCTTTATGATGAACGGCGTTTTGTTGTCACAAGGTTATCCTGCCATTAATCTACCGGCAAAACGACACCTTGAATTTAATACCTTGATGTTGGATTTTTACCAGAACAATGACAAAACGGCCATGATAGCGTTTATGTTAGATTGCTTAGATCCTAAGCTAATCGCTATTATGGCGGAGTAAACTTATGCATTTTAAGTGCTGACTGTGGGCGCGCCATTCACTGCTTGTCCCACCACCTCTGCCACACCGGCTTGTGCCTTAACCAAAGCCTGCATTTTGCTCCAGTCTACATTGGCAGGGCGCGCTGCCGTGGCTGCGCTAAGTGCCTCATTCAGTAAACTGTCGTAATGTCCCGCATAAGCCTGTCGTTGCTCCCGCAAAGGGGTGTGTGCTTCAACATACAATTGTTCATTCAACCAGCCTGCTTTAAAGGGCTCATTCACAATAGTTACTTTCGTTCCTACCGGAACCCTGTTAAAGAGCGATTCTATATCCTCTGGATAGAGATCCACGCAACCGGCACTGGTTCTACGACCCACTACCTCGGGGCGGTTAGTCCCATGAATGAGGTAACTATAATTACTTAAACGCAACATATAAGCACCCAATGGGTTATCCGGGCCCGCAGGAATCACCTCAGGCAAAATGATGCCCCTTTTGCCCACGTCTTCAACGACCAATTTGGGCGGATGCCAATCGGGATCTTTGACTTTTTCTATAATCGTTAATTCCCCGGTAGGTGTCTGCCAATCGCCTCCCACACGGCCTATGCCCACGGGATAAGTGACTACGGTGTTGGAATCTGGAGGATAATAATATAAGCGCAATTCGGCTAGGTTAATGACAATGCCTACTCTAGGTGCGTTGGGCAATATAACTTGCTGCGGAACTAATAAAGTAGATGCGCGCGCTACATGCAATGGGTCCAACTTTGGATTGGCTTCCAATAAGGCGTAATAACCCACATCATTGCGGCGCGCAAATGTAGTGCCGGTATCTTTAGCTTTTACGCTGGCTACAACATTGCTACCCAAAACCGAATCCCCATTTTCAGGTAAAGTATACACCGCTGCCAGCGCAGTTCGGCTCATCATTCCTAACAGAGCAGCCATTAGCATGGCACAATATAAACCTTTTTTTAGCACCTTCGTTATTCCTCTTAGCTTCTTTGCTTAAGCCGGGGCTTCATTACTCTCCGCCTGACCGGCCGCCTGCCTTGCGTCTAAACCAATGACTTGGGCCACCCCCGTTTGTTTTTTGGCTAAAGTCTGCACTTTAGTCCAATCCACACTGGCTGCCCGCACCCCTGTGGCAGAATTCAAAGCATCATTCCATAAACTGTCGTAACGGCCTGCATACGCGGCGCGTTGTTCACGCAAGGGTGTATGCGCCTCAAAATAGAGCTGGCCATTCAACCAACCCGCCTTGAAAGGCTGATTAACAATCGTTACTTTTGTACCCAGTGGAACCATACTGAATAATTCTTCCACATTTTCTGGATACATACGGATACAACCCGCGCTGGTTCTGCGCCCAACCCCTTCAGGATGGTTTGTGCCATGGATGAGGTAAGTGTAATTGCTAAGGCGCATCATATAAGCACCCAAGGGATTGTCAGGACCTGCAGGAATCACTTCAGGTAGTATAACACCCCTTTTGGCCATATCTTCAGCTACCGACGCTGGAACACGCCATTCTGGATCTTGTTTTTTCTGAATAATCGTTAGTTTCCCCGTAGGGGTCTGCCAATTGCCCCCCACTCGGCCTATACCGACAGGATAGGTAACCACCGTATTTGAACCCGAAGGATAATAATACAGACGTAACTCGGCTAGATTAATGACAATGCCTTGCCTCGGTGCATTCGGCAACACAATTTGAGCCGGTACGACTAATCGAGAACCGCTGGATAAACGCATGGGATCTACCTGGGGATTCGCATCTAGGGCTTGATAGTATCCAATACCATTACGACGCGCAAAGGCGCTTAAGCTATCGTTCATTTTAAGAGAGGCTACTTCGCGACTACCCACCACTGTGTCGCCATTTTCAGGCAAGGTATACGTCGCCGAAAATACCGTCGGTACCACGATTAAGCACAAGAGTGCACAACACAAAACGCGCTTGATTGCGTTATATTTATATACCCATTTTTTTAACATTGAATTCCTCCCCAGCACAGGTAACTGTGCATCATATATTGTGTTACCTTATAAATCAAATTACAGCTCACCATAGCTGTTTCCATGCCGATGTAGCCTCAATTTCTTGAATACTCATCTGCCTATACTCAGCCAACTCCTGAACCAAATTTTGCTTATTCATGGTGCGCGCATACTGCAATATGCCGCCCTGAAAAGGGGGAAAGCCTATTCCAAAAATAACGCCCGCATCCACTAAATCGACTGTGTTGACAATCGACTCATCTAAACACAAAAGTGCACGGTTGAGCATGCCTAAAAAAAGTTGCCGTTCTAGCGCGATTACTTTTTGTTGATCGGAGCTAAACTTAACGCGAATGGGTTTACCCTTGGCATATTCGTAAAACCCTTGTTGGGTTTTACGCCCGAGTTTTCCCTGATTTACTTTGTCACGCAATACCGTTTGCGCGGCGTCCGCTACACCCGCAAGTAAATGTTCACTGACAGCCAAACAAACATCTAAACCCACTTGATCGGCTAATTCTAAAGGCCCCATAGGCATCCCTAAACGCCGTCCGGCAGCGTCAATGTCCTGCATCGTTTCGCCCGCACAAAGAGCCTTAAACCCTTCTGCAAAATAACCTCCTATAATTTGGTTGACTAAAAATCCGGGAGCATCCTCCACTAGCAACGGTAATTTTTTAATTTGTTTGACAAAAGAGGCGGCATACGCCGTAATGGTTTTATCGTTATGCTTGCCCTTGACCACTTCAACCAAAGGCATATACGCAACCGGATTGAAAAAATGCAGCCCCACTAAACGTTGTGGCTGCGTTAATACGCTGGCAATATCGGCTAAAGGTAAACTAGACGTATTCGTGGCAAATAACGCATCGGGACGGGCCTTAGCCTCGATTTGTTTAAAAATATCCTGCTTTAAAGCAAGGTTTTCTACCGCGGCCTCTAATATTATTTCTGCCTGCGCTATGCCCTGTCCCGTTGGATCCGGGTACAATCTGTCCATAGCCGCCTGGATTAAATGTTTTTGCTTTAATCGTTTTTTAGCCAGTTCGTAAGTTCTAGCCGCCGCGCTGCCTAGTGCTTTTGAAGAAGGATCTTGTAAGGTTACGCGCAAACCATGTACCGCGCACCAGGCTGCAATATCGCCACCCATGACGCCTGCACCCACAATATGAATATGTCGCACTTTAAACTCTGACGCTTTGCCCATTGCTTTTAATTTGCCTTCCAACGAAAAAACACGCAATAAATTACGGCAAGTAGGCGTGGATAATAAGTATCCAACGGATTCAGCTTCAGTTGCAAAGGCTCTTTCTTCCAATGATCCCACATTGATCCAATTGTCGATCACCGCATAAGGCGCTGGATAATGCTCTATTTTGACTTTGGCCGATAATTTTTTCTTAAACAGTGCGCCCACTATATTACGCACGAAATGAATGTCTATTATCTGATGCAACAAACCGCTTTTTTTCACTTTGGGTTTATTTTGAATAGTATAAATTGCAGCCCTGCGCAACTCGCGTAAAGGCATTACATCGTCTACCAAACCCAATTGTTTTGCTTGTCTTGCATCCAGATTGCGCCCTTCTAAAACAAAAGCCATGCCCTGCATTACGCCCAATAAACGCAGCGCACGCACCGACCCACCAAACCCTGGATGTATGCCTATCTTAACTTCAGGCAGACCTATTTTGGTATACCTTTCATCGCTGGCCAAACGATAATGACAAGCCAGTGCCAATTCAGTGCCACCGCCTAAGCAAAACCCATCGATTGCCGCCACCACAGGCATAGGCAATGCTTCAATTTGTGAAAATAAAGTTTGCGTTTTGCGCATATGGAATATTGCATCGTTCACATCGGTAATGGCCGTAATTTCTTTAATGTCGGCACCGGCAATAAAATCGGATGCTTTATTGGAAATAAAAACGATACCACAATAGCGCGGATCGGCTTTGATTTTTTCAATGATGTCTTCTAGCTCTTGCAAAACCGAAAAACTTAAAACATTAACCTCTACGTTGGCTACATTCAAGCCCAACCATAAAATATTGTTTTCATCTTCTTGCAAAGACCAGTTTTTATATTCTTGCGTTTCAATTTTCACTTTATTTTACGCCCCAAGTATTTAACAATACCGCGCCACCCTGACCGCCACCGATACATAAAGATGCAATGCCTTTTTTCGCATTCCGTTCCCGTAATACCTGCAATAAATGTAATACGATACGCGCGCCACTCGCACCCACAGGATGCCCGCAAGCAATTGCACCCCCATCCACATTGACACGATCCAGGGACAAGATCCCTAGCGCTTTTTGTAGGCCTAATTTATTTTGGCAATAGTCATTGCTGCCCAAGGCTTCTATACACGCCAGCACTTGCACCGCAAACGCTTCATTGATCTCCCAATAATCTATATCGTTTAAAGATAAGTGATTTCGCGTAAGAAGTGGCACTATGGCGTGTGCGGGTCCTAAACCCATGCGGCTAGGATCCAATGCTGCCCAGCTGTAGTCCACTATTTCTCCTAATACCGGCCATTGATGTCGTTCCACAGCCTCCTGACTTGCCAATAATAAATACGCCGCGCCATCGGTGATTTGTGAGCTATTTCCTGGCGTTACTTGCCCATAACGCGTATCAAATACAGGCGGTAATTTGGCGAGTTTTTCTAGGCTGCTGTCTAAACGCACGCCATCGTCATAATCGTAGCAGTGGCCTTGATTATCGTAAATCGGCGTTATTTCACTTAAACGATGTTCTTTTTGTGCTAAAGCTAAACGATGATGGCTCATCACCGCAAACTCATCCATCTGCTGCCTACTAATATTAAAGTCCTGCGCTAAAATTTCAGCCGTTTGCCCCATCGATAAATTAGCTTGATGATCGCTTAAGCCCAGTAATAAACCGAATATGGGTTTAAAAAAAGAGGGTCTTATGGCTAAACAGGCTTTCAATTTTCCCAACACATTCTTTTGTTGTTGCAGTCTTAGCAACCAGTCTACCATGGCAGGATTAAACAACACGGGGGCCTGGCTCATGGCCTCACAACCTCCAGCCAGCACCACTTGCGATTCGCCTCGTTGTATGGAGTCCATCGCCGACACCACCGCCTGCATACCCGAAGCACAATTGCGTTGCACTGTCCACGCAGGTATAGAGTCGTCTAATCCCAAACGCAAACCCACCACACGTGAAATATTGGCCTCATAGGCGCTGGGCATGACGCAACCGGTAATGACCTCATCAATTTGTGTGGGCAGAATTTTTTGACGCAATAGTATGGTACGCGCTGCGGATACGGCTAAGTCCGAGGCTAAAAAGGGCCCGCGCCCTTTAGCGCGTATAAAGGGCGTACGAGCCCCATCGACTATCAATACTCTTACTTTTTTCACAATATCCTCACATCAAATAAGTTACATACAAATGTAGCAGGAAAATCTCGCTATTGTAACAGCCAGGACTGTCTACCTTGCTCATACACCCTGTTTTCAGTGCAATTTATCCCCTTAGCAGCATTTTCTGGTTTTTTCTTAATCAAAAAAGGCATTGCCTCCACTGATTGCAACTTTATTTTTTGCCCTGATGCCTTCAATTTACTGCGAACAGTAATGCGGAAAAAAGTAACTCCGGCCTCAGAGCTGTTCTTAATTTGCGCGCAAAGGTCCTCAGCGATGGATTCATACATCACTTGTATGCCTTCATCTGCTACGCTATAACTGCACTCTGTAGTTGGCCAAACTCTATTGTCTGTAAAAAAATAATCGTTGCTAATAGAGTACGGCATAAAACATTTGCCAGACAACGCGCGTTGTGGCAATTCTATTTCAGCTAAAGCTAAATGTTGCCAGACTCTATCCTGCATTTTTATGCGTAACCAAAGGTAATACTGACTACGCTTAACCCATTGCGCTTGCTCAAAGCCTGCCATTACAATAAGCGATAAAACCGTTAAAATAGTCATAGTAACAATTAAAATAAAACCATCAGACTTTATCTGCATTTATGGCGCCCCTGGCTGCAGAGGAATATCCACTTCCATCGCTTGATATAAATGACCGTCGTTGCTACGGTAAGATTGCCCGGCAAAAAAATACGGTTGAGCGCGATGGGTCACGCGTTCTAGACTCTTTAATAAAATATGTGCAATTAATACCGTATGGTTCTGACTGTCTGTGATTCTATTAAACTGCAAATCGTCAACCCCATCGGCCCATTCATAGGTTTGACCGTTTTCATAAGAATACAGCCCAAAAATCGGCGCACCTAATCGTGTTTTTCTATCCGTTTTGGCAATGTAAAAAGTTTTGCTTTGCCATAAGCCTACATAACTACCCGCAGCAAAGCTGAATGCCGAATTTGCAGTGCTGATAATTTGTTGGCTCTGTTGATTTTTTTGCACGCTTTGTGTCAGAACCGTGGTTAATTGTGCCTCTTTACAATCGGATATCATCACCGTATCACCCGCTTTTAAGCGTTGGTGCAGTGAAAGAACCCATTGCTCTTGGTTCATAGCGTGACTCTCCCATAAATAATCATGCCAAGCCGCCATTTTTTCAATGTGTATCACCATGGTATTGGCTTTAGCTTGATGCCCCTTACCCAGCCAAGTTGTAGGCACGGCTTCGGCGCGACGTATTTGCATGGCCTTCGCATCATTAACGCCTAAACAACCGCGATAACCTGCGTGACTTAACTCATAATACAATAATTGCGATACGCGGATAAATTGACGCTGCAAAGAAAATACATTGCTCTGATAACGGCTTTGCTCTAGGCTATTGAGCATAATACTCATGAGAACCGTCATGACAATGAGCGATAAAGCCAAGGTTAATACTATTTCTAACAACAAAGCCCCCCCTATTTTTGTGCGTTGTAGCATGAACTTAACCCGAATAATCGAGTTCATCCAGCAGATCCAAAGGAATACCCTCTGGGTTAAATACTGTAGCGAGCGGTTGCCAGGCTAGATGGAAAGTGCAAAAAGGTCCTAGTGCTGTAAACACTATGCTTGGCTCTGGCAACCATTGCCTTAAATTGTTTTGCCACTGTACAAAGGCTGCATTAAAAGCATTCCCTTGGCGCAATATTCTATAGCGTACCAGTAAATTAGAGGCCTGCTGTACTGCCACTGCACGCAAGAGGCCCTGGTTCATCGTGCGAAAAGATAAAAATTGCAGGCGCGTAATGGCCAAAATGCCAATGGCAAAAATAGTAAGGCAAATCATTAATTCAATGAGACTTAAACCCCGGTGGCCACAAGAAAACATAAAAACACCCTGTAATTAATCTAACAGGTGTAGTATAATTATGTTTAAAGTGATTTTCAAGGGCTAAACCTCCTTTTCCCGCGCTAAGCTTATGGTTTCCTTAAAAAGATAAGTTATTTTGCCTCTAAACCCGTGCGAAACCATACTTTTCTGCTAGGCTATTAGCTAGAGTGTCTTATTTTACAGAGAGTTACAAAAATGACTAAATCCGAATTGATTGATAAATTGTATAGCTTGTTCCCCGAGCTAGGCTCAGAAAAGGCGCATATGGTGATAAACTTAATTGTAGATAAAATGGCCGAAAGCCTGCTGAATGGCGAACGTATTGAAATTCGCCGATTAGGCAGCTTTGCTCTACGCCATCATAAGCCCCGCGCCGCCCATAATCCTAAAACAGGTCAAAAATTAGTCGCCAAAGAAAAATATACGGTGCATTTTAAACCCAGTAAAGAATTAAAAGAAGCCATTAACGAAGCCCGCGATAAAGGCATTCCTCCTGGGGAAGAATAAGGATCATGCCCTCGCATGACCCTTACTTTTTTTTGGTAGACCTTTGTGTAGGGATGAGAAAACCATCTTCACCACGAAACGCAGCCTGGTAACCTTCAATTTTTACGCGTTTTTTACACGGAAATTTTTCCATTGGATCGAGGAAACTTCTTTTGAAAGAAGGCATTGTTCTATGCTCCAGACCTGGAAGAACGCCATAGAATCTTTTTGTTCGTTTGAGCTTGAAACAACTGGGTTTTTCGGGAGAAGAAGGTTTAAAAAAATCAGTGATTTGCTTTTGTTTTTTAGCAATTATCGCTGCTTTTTCATTTTCATCTATCTTTATATCCATGATCTGAACTTCAGCTTTAAGCGCTATCGGAAAATCTAACACGGTCTGGCGCATTGGTTTGACCCTTAATAATTAAGAAGCAGTATACTCTTCGCATCTGATTTTTAGGCAGTGTTGCCCACGCCTATCCTAAAAATCAATTGCTGTGAGTATAACTTAAACTTCTATCCCATTCAAATTTAAATGCATTTTACTTTTCAGCAGAGGTTTAGATTAAAGGAGGCTTGATATAGTGACAACAAAGCCCAGATAAGGTATTATCGGCCTTCGGGGTGTGGCGCAGCTTGGTAGCGCACTTGCATGGGGTGCAAGGGGCCGCTGGTTCGAATCCAGTCACCCCGACAGTATTTACTTAGCCTTATTCGTCGTTAGCGGCATCGCCGTGTAAAACACCGGCTAAACGTTGTTTTAGCACTTGGCCCGCATGAAATACCAATACGCGCCGTGCCGTTATTTCCGCAGCTTCGCCCGTTTTAGGGTTACGTCCAGGACGACTAGATTTATCACGAGTAACAAATTTACCAAATTTAGACAGTAATACATTGCCTTCGTTAATGATGGCCTCATTAATTAAGGTAAAAAAGGTCTCCACTATTTTTTGACTATTTTTTTTATCTAAATCTATCTCTTTACACAAATGCTCCGTTAGATCAGCTTTGGTTAAAGTCATTTTTCCACTCCCACGCCCGTAGGCTTAATATTAATTTCGTAATACCGCCGAAAGCTCTGTAGCCAGGGCGTTTACCACTTTTGCCATCCAATCATTCACTTCATCGTCAACCAAGGTGCGCTCACTGTGTTGCAACAACATGGCAACCGCAATACTCTTATGACCGAAGGCAACCCCTTGTCCCTCATAAACATCGAATAATCGCACATCGATGACGTCAAACGGCGCTTTTTGCGTCCGAATGACCGATTTTATGCGTTCGTAGCCTATGTCCTTAGACACCGTAAACGCCAAATCGCGTCTAATCGCCGGGTACTTTGAAAGTG
Organism: Gammaproteobacteria bacterium; assembly: GCA_009885895.1. Classification (GTDB taxonomy): domain Bacteria; phylum Pseudomonadota; class Gammaproteobacteria; order UBA1113; family UBA1113; genus VFKP01. The sequence continues at coordinate 8,349 of VFJV01000028.1, read as the reverse complement.
TAGCAAATTTCGGGAAAGTTGCCAGTGTTAAAGCGGATAATGTGAGTTCAAACACAAAGATGGGGCCATTAAGGTCCCATTCGGCGACTAGGCTGGGGTGTAAAGCCCCTAATTCGCCTATTTTCTGACCCGATTCTTGGTGGACTACAGCCACCCCTTGTTTAGGGTGTAAACTGGCGCTTTTTTCCATTTTAAAGATACATTGCTCAAGCAGCTTAAATTGCTGCAATACCGCTTCTACATCACCCTTTATATCGAAAAAATCAACTTTCTGCGCATTAAACCCCCACTGCAAAGGCCAACGCTGACCCGCAATGACGCCCGCAACACGCATTTCTTCGTGGATAGGGCAGACACGGTCTGCCCCTACCCTGTAAGCCTTACCTATCTCAAAAAAGCGTATTCTGTCTTGTTGTCGATTTTGATTGTATTGTGCCGCTTGTAGTAAACCTTGCCATAAACTCGTACGCATCACAGCCAGATCGGCTGAAATCGGATTGCGTAATGACAAAAGCGTTCTATCAGGAAATAAACCTGCTTCCTTTTTTTTGTCGACAAAACTATAGGTGATAAGTTCTTGATAATCGCGGGCCATTAAACTACTGCTTAACTGTGCTATCTGCTGTTGTTCCTCATTATCTGTTTTTGGCATCAAGCTTTGTTGTGGATAATGATGCGGGATCTGCTCGTAACCCACCACACGTGCAAGCTCTTCTATTAAATCAATTTCAGCGAGTACATCCGCACGAAAACTAGGGACCGTGACACACCAGCTTTCTTCCGCTGGCTCTACCGACATACCCAATCCGCGCAAAATCGCTTCTACCCTAGCATTATCGAGGGTAATTCCCAAAATGCGGGCAATGCGATTTTTGCGCAAAGTAATCTTACTTTCAACAGGCAACGCCGCAATAGAGGTCACTTCAATCCTAGGCGCAGCCTTAGCCTGAGTGCCACAAATAGCCAATACTAATTCCGTAGCACGATCTAGGGCTACCGCTTGCAATTGCCAATCCACTGCGCGTTCAAAACGATGCGCGCTATCGGTATGCAAAGCATAACGACGCGCCTGCCCGGCCAACGCCTGTGGGGTGAAATACGCACTTTCTAGAAAAATATTGGTTGTAGTACTTTGCACTGCGCTGTCTACCCCGCCCATAATTCCGGCCAAGGCCAGTACCGTTCGATCGTCCGCAATGACTACACTGCTAACCTCTAAAATAATAGTTCGACCATCGAGTAATTCTAGCGTTTCACCCGATTTGGCTTTACGCACATGAATATTGCCTTCTACTTTATCGGCATCAAAGGCATGTAGGGGTTGTCCCAATTCCAACATCACATAGTGGGTAATATCCACTACAGGGGTTAACGACCGTATGCCACTGCGACGTAGCCGCTCCTTTAACCACAATGGTGTGTCCACACTATTGTCTACTGAGCTGATTAATCGACCTACATAACGGCCGCAGGACAATGCGTCATCTATAAAAACCTTAGGCGTAGCCTGTTCTTGTGTCTTAATGGTTGGTTTTGTCAGCGGCGATGCAAATACTTCTGCACTGGCTATCGCTAATTCCCGCGCTAAACCTTGTATCGATAAACAATCACCCCGATTGGGCGTTAAGTCCAAACGAATAGATTTATCGTCCAACCCCAAGTAATCGCACAGATCTACGCCTAAAGGTGCATCGTCAGGCAATTCTAAAATACCGTTGCTATTGTCATTGAGACCCAATTCATCGGCTGAACACAACATCCCTTCAGATTCAATACCGCGTAAACGCGAACGTTTTATTTTAATTTCACCACCCTTTAATTCTGCACCCACCATAGCCACTGCAACCTTCAAGCCAACGCGTACATTGCTGGCACCACAGACTATTTGTAATGGGGTTTCTAGGGGCGGAACTTTAACGCTGCACACACGCAATTTGTCTGCATCGGGATGAGGATTGACCGCTAAAACTTCACCCACCAATACGGTGTTAAACTTATCGGCAACCGCCGTACAGTCGTCCAATTCATGGCCCAACGCTGTAAATAACTCAATTATTTTTTCGCTGGAAATAGCAGGATTAACCCAAGTGCGTAGCCAATTTTCAGAAAATTGCATAAAATTTTAAAATCCTTAATGTGGCCGCTCTTCTTTGCGACGCTGGGTTTTAGGAGACCGTTTAACCACCTTGTCTAAAACGGCATCGCTAATAAGAGGCGTTTCTAGAATAGCATCGTCTGTTAAAGGCTCTGGCAAATGGTCCAAAGCCAATGCCAGCACTTCATCAATCCAACGCACCGGTTTAATATCTAGGCTTTTTGTAATGTTGCTCGGGATTTCCTTTAATTCGGCCCGATTTTCATAGGGAATAAGTACTGTTTTAAGACCCCCACGATGTGCCGCCAATAATTTTTCTTTTAAACCACCAATGGGCAACACCTCACCGCGCAAGGTAATCTCACCGGTCATGGCTACACTCGCCTTAACGGGAATACCCGTTAAGGCCGATACCAAAGCCGTACACATGCTTATACCCGCACTAGGCCCATCTTTAGGCGTTGCCCCTTCAGGTACATGCACATGGATATCCATCCTAGTATAAAAATCGGGTTGTATGCCTAATTGTCTAGCGCGACTACGCACAACGGTCATAGCCGCTTGTATGGATTCTTGCATCACATCGCCTAGATGCCCGGTATAGGTGGATTTACCCTTGCCGGTAACAGCGCAGGCCTCAATCGTTAATAATTCACCGCCTACTTGTGTCCAAGCAAGCCCGATAACCTGACCTACACGATCTTCTTCATCGGCTTTACCAAACCTGAATTTTTCTACGCCTAAATAACGCTGTAAATTACGCTTGGTAATGATGACTTTTTTGCGGTCTTTCTTAACCAATAATTCTTTAACCGCCTTCCTACAGCATTTAGCGATAGCGCGCTCTAAATTACGCACTCCCGATTCTCGGGTATAATACCGAATAATATCTTGTAACACGTCCGTAGACATGCTGAATTCTTTATTTTTTAAACCATGCAATTCCATCTGTTTTCCCAACAAATGTCTTTTAGCGATGTGAATTTTTTCATCTTCCGTATATCCAGCTAAACGGATCACTTCCATTCTATCCAGTAGAGCGTCGGGAATATTCAATGTGTTGGCTGTGCAAATGAACATAACATCCGACAAATCGTAGTCAAGTTCTAAATAGTGATCGTTAAAGCTATTATTTTGCTCAGGATCTAATACTTCTAACAGAGCTGAAGCCGGATCGCCCCGAAAATCCATAGCCATTTTATCCACTTCATCAAGCAAAAATAATGGATTGCGCACTTTGGCTTTTACTAATTTTTGAATAATCTTTCCAGGTAAAGCACCTATATAAGTTCGTCTATGGCCGCGGATTTCAGCTTCATCGCGCACGCCACCTAAGGATACGCGGGCAAAATGACGGCCCGTAGCACGTGCAATAGATTCACCTAAAGATGTTTTACCCACACCAGGCGGGCCTACAAAACATAACACCGGCCCTTTGACTTTTTTAACCCGTTGTTGCACCCCTATGTATTCAATAATACGTTCCTTAACTTCTTTTAACCCATAATGATCTTTTTCTAAAATATGAATGGCTTGACGCAGATCTTTATTAATGGGTGTAACCTCTGTCCATGGCACACTCACGATCGTGTCAAGGTAATTTCTAGACACACTGGCTTCTGCCGACATCGGTGGCATAGCATTTAATTTTTTTAATTCCGATTGCGCTTTTTCTTGAACCGCTTCTGGCAACGCCTTTATTTTTTGCTCTAGTTGCTGCATTTCGTCCAGAGCACCGTCTTCTCCCGTCATTTCCTTTTTGATGGCCTCTAGTTGCTCATTCAATAAATAGTCGCGCTGTCTTTTTTCCATTTGTCCCTTGACGCGTCCTTTAATACGGTTTTCCATTTCTATAATTTCAAGCTCAGAGCCTATGCAAGCGATAAGTTCTTCTACTCTTTTAGATACATCCAGTATTTCTAATAAGCGCTGTTTTATAGGTAATTTTAAGGGCAGGTGCGCAATAACACTATCGGCCAAACGTGAAGAATCGTCAATGCCGGCTAAAGAAGATAAAATTTCTGTCGGTAATTTACGGTTGTTTTTAAGATAGTGTTCAAATTCAGATAGAATTAAATGGCTTAGGACTTCGTTTTCCCGTTCGGAAAGTGGCAAATCGGCCATTACTTCGACGGTAGCTTGGTAGAATGGCTCACTTGAACTATAACTGAGTGCTTTACCCCGCTGCAGTCCTTCAACCAATACTTTAACCGTGCCATCAGGCAATTTTAATACCTGCAATACACGGCCAATACAGCCTAATTCATACAAATCCTCACTGGGGGGATCTTCTTTATCAGAATCTCTTTGCGCCGCTAGAAAAACCCATTTATCCCCTTCGGCTGCAGATTCTAATGCCGCAATCGATTTTTCTCGACCTACAAATAAAGGCAGTACCATATGGGGGAAAATAACCACATCCCGTAAGGCCAAAGCGGGCATTACCAATTTTTCTGCAGCATGCAACGTTGAGTCTGACATTTTTATTATCCTGTTGGTTATTCAGCGGCTTTGCGCTGAACTGTAGGTTTAGCCTTCTTCAACTTTTTAGTTTCGGCCGTTGTTGTGTTTTCGTTAGGTTGTTGATACACAATGAGTGGATCGTTCTTGCCTAAAATAGTATTTTCATCCACAACGACTTTAGACACATTTTCTAAACCCGGTAACTCATACATTACATTCAACAATACATGTTCTAAAATAGAGCGCAATCCTCTAGCGCCTGTTTTGCGTTCTAACGATTTTTTAGCGACAGCCCGCAAGGCTTCCGGTCTAAATTCCAACTCTACATTTTCCATCTCAAACAGCCGTTTGTATTGCTTGGTTAAAGAATTTTTAGGATCTTTCAATATGGAAACTAAAGATTCTTCATTCAACTGTTCAAGGGTTGCAAGCACAGGTAAACGGCCTACAAATTCAGGAATAAGGCCGAAGCGAATTAAATCTTCAGGTTCTACTTTTTGCAAAATAACACCAATATTTTGTTTTTCATCCGTTTCGCTGCGTATATTAGCAGAAAAACCGATGCTGGATTTAGCCACTCTATCTTGGATTATTTTTTCCAGGCCTGAAAAAGCACCGCCACAGATAAATAAAATATTGCTCGTATCCACTTGCAAAAATTCTTGTTGCGGATGCTTTCGGCCACCCTGTGGTGGCACCGAGGCTACAGTTCCTTCAATTAATTTTAACAAAGCCTGTTGCACACCTTCACCTGACACATCACGTGTTATAGAAGGACTTTCGCTTTTACGAGAAATTTTATCAATTTCATCGATATACACTATACCGCTTTGCGCGCGCTCTATATCGTAATCACACTTTTGCAATAATTTTTGAAGAATGTTTTCAACATCCTCACCTACATAACCGGCTTCGGTTAAAGTCGTTGCGTCGGAAATTGCAAACGGGACATTTAAAATGCGTGCCAAAGTCTCAGCCAATAAAGTTTTACCGCTACCAGTAGGGCCTATCAGCAAAATATTGCTTTTGCCCAACTCCACCTCGTCTTCTGGTGCTGTCGCAGATTGCGGATAAAATAATTTTTTATAGTGGTTATAAACCGCCACAGCCAATACTTTTTTAGCGTGTTCTTGGCCTATAACATATTGATTTAAAATTTCATGAATTTCTGAAGGCACCGGTAGATAGCCATCGCCCTCTACACTTTCTTCCTGCTGCAGTTCTTCGCGTATAATGTCGTTGCATAATTCAACGCACTCGTCGCAAACAAAAACAGAAGGGCCTGCAATAAGTTTACGCACTTCATGCTGGTTTTTACCACAAAAAGAGCAAAACAAGGTACCGTCTTCGTTATGATCGTTATCATTATCTTTTTTATTAACCATTATCCCGCTCCCAACTGTCGTGTTTCAATATAATACTTAAAGTATAAGCCTATAAACTGTATTTGCTAAGCACCTCGTGTTAATAATTACAAAAAATAACTTAATTACTTGTTTCTTGTCAAAAAATTTTTTAAACATAAAACGTTTATGCTGTAGAAATAAAGCGTCTAGCATACGCCCCTTTCTCCTAAGATGAAGACGGTTCACCTATTTTTCAAGGGGTGGCTCTTTCAGAGTATGACGTTTATGAAAAATCCCATCCACCATGCCATATTCTACCGCCCGATCAGCCGACATGAAGTTATCTCGCTCTGTGTCTTTATGAATTTCTTCAACGGTTCTACCCGTATGATGTGCCAAAATGCCATCTAGACGTCCCCGTAAATACAAAGTTTCACGCGCATGAATTTCTATATCCGTAGCCTGGCCTTGATAGCCACCCAGAACCTGATGAATCATGACACGGGAGTTAGGTAAGCAATAGCGTTTCTTCGCAGCACCCGCACACAAGAGTAAAGACCCCATACTGGCGGCCTGACCTATGCACAAAGTGCTCACATCGGGTTTAATAAACTGCATTGTGTCGTAAATAGCCAAACCCGATGTAACCACACCCCCTGGAGAATTGATGTAAAGAAAAATATCTTTATCCGGATTGACCGATTCTAGAAAAATGAGTTGCGCCGTGATTAAGTTGGCCATGTAGTCTTCAACCTGCCCAACCAAGAAAACAATGCGCTCTTGCAACAAACGCGAATAGATATCATAGGCCCTTTCACCACGCGCCGTTTGCTCGACCACGATGGGCACTAAACCAATATTTTTCTCTATGTGATCTTGCCAAGCGTAAAAATGCTTTTTGTCCATTTGTTGCTAACCCTTATTATTCGTGATGATGGTCATGATCCTGGTCATGCTTGTGACCATGTTCATGGTCGTGATTATGGGTGCCCTTGATGGCATCTTCAAATGAAACCCGCTCTTCTTCTATTTGCGCGGTATTTAATAATGCCTCCACAATTAAAATTTCCATGGCTTCACCCTTCAGCTGATCTAACAAAGCTTCATTGTTATAGTACAGCTGCATCATTTGTGTAGGATCTTCATAAGCACTCATTTTTTCTTCTAAAAGCTGACTCACCTGAGCTGACTCGACTTTTAAATTAAAGGCTTCAACCGCCTCACGCATTAATAGACCCACGATCACATTATCCTGCGCTTGCTTAGCAAATTGCCCCTTATCCGTAATATTCACTTTTTGTTTACGCCTAGAGGCTTCGGCTTGAATGGTGTGTATAATGCGTGCTATTTCCTCTTGAATTAAGGCATTGGGAACATTAAAAACATTCAATTCTTTTAACTTTGTAAACACGCGCTTTTTATTTTCTTCACGCAATGCCACGGCCAATTCACGCTCTAAACCTTGCCGTAATTCAACACGCAGTGCTTCCACACCACCGTCTTCAACACCCAATAGCGTTGCAAAATCTTCGTTTAATTCCCGCAATTTACCCTCTAAGACTTGATGCACGGTGACATCGAAAGTCGTTTCTGCACCCGCTAAGCTGGACTCATGATAGGTCGTTGGAAAAATAACGCTAATCGTTTTTTGCTCACCGCTTTTAACACCAACCAAACTTTCTTCAAAACCAGGTATAAACTGTTTAGATCCTAAGGTTAATTCCGCACCTTCGGCTTTTCCGCCTGCAAATGCTTCGCCATTGCGATAGCCCACAAAATCAATGATCAGCTTATCGTCTAAAACAGCCGCTCTGTCGGCTTCAACCCACTCTTTGTATTGCTTTTGCAAGCGCACTAACACCTCGTCTATATCTTTTTCTTCTATGGTAGCAACGAGTTTACGCAAGACTTGCCCTTCTAAATTCTTGAACGCTATCTCAGGCAGAACTTCAAATAAAGCGCTAAATTTGAAAGGGGCTGTAGGTTCAGCTTGTTCAAGATCGACATGGGTAATTTCAATCACATTTAACTTTTTCTCGAAAAATGCTTCTTTTAATTTTTCATCAATTGTTTTTTGCATAGCATCCTGACGTATGGCCTCACCATAACGCTTAACAATGATTTTTTCAGGCACTTTGCCAGGCCTAAAGCCATCGATACGGGCCGTGGAGGTTATTTTTTTTACTTCTTTTTGAACGATGAGATCAATATCGTCCCAGGGCATTTCAATGGTTAATTTGCGTTTTAAGCCTTCTAAGCTCTCTAACTGCAGTGCAATCGTCATGTCTAGACCTCGTACGTTTTTAAAATATATGGTGCGAAAGGAGAGACTCGAACTCTCACGGGTTTCCCCGCTGGAACCTAAATCCAGTGCGTCTGCCAATTCCGCCACTTTCGCAAGAAGGCGCCATTATACCTATAAATTGGTCTTGGGTAAATAATATT
>VFJV01000020.1 GCA_009885895.1 Gammaproteobacteria bacterium | reverse complement strand
ATTGCCTCTTTCCTTCTGTTTTTTAATAGTACAGAGTAGGATACGGCAATACCCCCTAACCGGCAATCTTAATTGTCGCTGACCGGCAAAGATAATTGTCGCTCAATACCGGATTACCAAAAATAAGTGAGATTATTTTCGATAATCCACTATCTTTAATATTTCCTTAAGCTTACTTGGGTACAATAGCGATATTCACATGGGAACTGGTACACTAAATGCCAGTTAGTTAAAAGAACACTTTTTGGGAAAATAAAATGGCAGTATCAACATTAGCAGCAGCAGGTCTATTCGCCGCGGGTTCGGCCGTTAAGTATGGTTTAGAGCACCCAGCCCTTTTTCGTACAGCAGCAAAAGCGGTTACGGCTGCATTTAGCTTGGATGACTTTAGGAAGGCAGAACCCGTTGAAAATGAGGGTTATTTTGCTAGAAAAGCATCTCCAAACGCTATGTTAGCGGCTATGCAGAGCCAAAAACAAAGCGCGGACGTGGATATGAGCCCTTTTGCTGATATGATCATGATGGGTAAATAATGTATCCTTTCTAGCTTCATTGCCCCTGCTATGAATAATAGTAGGGCAGTGAGGCAAACATAATAACCGCCTTAGATAACCCATTTTTTGCAGCCCATATTACCATTGGATCTTAAAGTCATTAAATCAATGCCTTAAGGCCGATCTACTTGGTATAAAATTGGTATAAAAAATGTAGGCAATAAAAAAGCCCACTTTTGTGGGCTTTTTTTATTGGCTTCAATACGGGCTATTTATCGTATTATTTGGTTCCACGGGGAACATTCAGGGGCTGAACACCCTTGGTTGGGACAGTACTTGAAGTCTGCTGATTATTGTCCGCATTAAAAAAAACAGTGTACCGATGATTCGCAGGCTGAACTGATTTTGTATTGAATAGTGCTTGAGCTTCCGGCCCTAAAGGAAAAAACGTAAGTCTTCGTAAATCTGTCCCTAGACGTACGACTAAGTCTCGTGCTGTTGCTACCATTTTTTAACTACTCCTCAAAAAAATAAACTTGTTGTAAATACAAAGGTTTAATAACCTCTGGATTGACCGATTTAATTCTTTGCCCATAGACCTTATCGGTCTTAATTTCAATGTCATTGGGCACCTTAAACACTAACAACACATATCGTCTGTTAGGGTCCTGGTTAAATATCTTATTGAAGCGTTTTAAAGACACTTCAATATGATGTTTAACCTCGGCTAATTTGCCGGTAAAGTATTGATTTGAACTGTGCTTGCCACTGCCATCATCCGTATAGTTGCGTGAATTTTGAAAATTCCGCTCCTGAGCAATGGAGACTGCTTCGACCATCAAGTCGACCACTGGCATGTCCAGAAAGTTTCTGGGCACATCACAAATCATATACAAACTATTAGGCCATTCCTCAACAGGACGGGCTTCTGAGTCGAGAAACAAACTTTTCATTTACACCGCACCTAGCGTGACCAACCTTTAATTTGGCTTAACTATAGCCTATATTTAATTATAATACAAAAATATTAAGAAAATATTAAGGGGATTCCTTGATATGATCTGTTTTAGAACAAATTTGTGTGCTAAAATCGCAAAAATGTATGAATTTGGTTCAATATGTACGCTTTAACCGACTACGATTATACCTTGCCCGAACATCAAATCGCACGTTATCCTGTTGAAAAACGTACACAAAGTCGTTTATTGGCAATCGATAAAAACACCCAGCAGTGGGCCGATCGGCAATTTTTAGACTTAGCGCATTATTTGCGCCCAGGCGACCTTTTGGTTATGAATAATTCCAAAGTAATGCCTGCCCGGCTATATGGCCATAAAAGCAGCGGCGGTAAAGTAGAGATTTTAATTGAGCGCTTACTAGGGCAAAATCGCGCTTTAGCGCATCTGCGCGCCAGCAAATCCCCTAAAAGCGGGCAGACTATCCTCTTAGACAATGGGGACCTCATTGCAGTGATAAAGCGAGAAAATGACTTATTTATCATTGAAGCCTTAGGGGGGCGATCCTGGGCTGATATTATGGAGGAGGCGGGAGAAATTCCCTTGCCGCCGTATTTTCAGCGCGAGGCCGAAATTACCGACAAAAACCGCTATCAAACCGTTTATGCGCATAGTGATGGTTCAGTGGCAGCACCCACCGCGGGTCTACATTTTGATACACCTTTTTTAGAATACTTAGAACTCGGGGGTACAGAACTTGCCTATTTAACCTTGCATGTAGGCGCAGGCACCTTCCAGCCAGTGCGTACACAGGACATTCGGGAGCATCGATTGCATCATGAATGCGTAGAAGTACCCGATAGCGTTTGCCAAGCGATTGTGCGTACCCAAAAACGCAGAGGACGGGTTATTGCCGTGGGCACAACAACGGTCCGTTCTTTAGAAACAGCCGCACAAACGGGGAGTTTGCTGCCTTTTAAGGGCGAGTCTAATTTATTTATCTATCCGGGCTACGAGTTTAAGGTTATTGATGGATTGTTGACCAATTTTCATTTACCACAATCCAGCTTACTGATGTTGGTTTCAGCTTTTGCCGGTTATGACACCACCATGAGTGCCTATCAACACGCTATAAGGGCGCAATATCGATTCTACAGCTACGGCGATTGCATGCTGATTCTGTAAGCTTGCGTATTTCTCCTAAACCAGGTAAAGTTTGTCCTTTATTACAATAGGAGCCCGATATGAGTTTTCTAATCCCTACAGCCCTAGCGGCAACAACCGATGCAGCAGTAAGCACACATTCCCAAACGGGTGGTAACTTAAGCTTTTTGCTGTTTATTGGTGTGTTTTTCTTATTCTTTTATTTTTTCATGATTCGCCCCCAAAGCAAGCGCCAAAAAGAAACCAAACAAATGTTAGCCGCAGTCACGACTGGCGATGAAGTGGTTATTGCTGGTGGAATTTTGGGTGTGATCGTTAGCATCCATGAAAACATAGCCAACGTAGAAGTGGCCAAAGGGATGGAAATTAAAGTCCAAAAAACAGCCATTGTGGCTTGTTTACCTAAAGGTACCGTAAAAAACTAGCTTTTATACTCACAGCAGTTGATTTTTAGGGTAGGTGCTGAGCCATTGAGCACCAAGAGATGGGTGTAGGGAACCCCCCCTAAAAATCAAATGCGAAAAGTGTGCTTCGCTTTGCCCATCAGAGGATGGGGAATACCCATTTAAGGAAACCGCATGAATCGCTATCCAGCGTGGAAATATATACTCGTCGTCGTTATGATTTTGTTTGGAATTTTGTATTCTTTACCAAATCTATATAAAAAAGATTTTGCAGTACAAGTTTCTGCACAGAATAAGCATTCCTTGGACGTGCCCATCCTAAACGGGGTGCAAACAGCCTTAGCCACGCAACAGCTGAATTACAGTGAAATAGAAAAAACAGGCGATGACAGCGTGTTGTATCACTTTGCTAATGCCGATCTACAATTGCGTGCTGCAGATGTTATTAAAGACACTTTAGGAGAAGGATATACCGTTGCCTTAAACCTAGCAACCACTACGCCTAAATGGCTACAAGCCATAGGCGCCATGCCCATACATTTAGGCTTAGACTTAAGCGGCGGCGTGCATTTTTTAATGGCTATTGATGTTAATTCGCTAATAACGCACCGTATGCAAGCGGCCGAACGTAATATTTCTGATGCATTACGTAAAAATGGAGTGCGCTATTTAGGATTACAAGATAATCAAAATGGCATTAGTATCCGCGCAGCCGATCGCGATACCGCCGACAAAATAGCCGCTGTTTTGGCCACAGATTATCCTGAATTTACACAAACGGTAACATCCAATGGTGGGCAGTGGATTGTGCTTGCCAACTTATCAGCGCAAGCCCGAGCGGATGCGCAAAACTTCGCTGTGGATAAAACCATATCCGTTTTACGTAAACGTATAGATGAATTGGGTGTCAATGAACCCATAGTGCAGCGTCAAGGAGCCGATCGTATTTCGGTCGATTTACCTGGAGTGCAAGATACCGCGCGCGCTAAACAAATCATAGGGGGAACTGCAACCCTTGAATTTCATTTAGAAGATACACAGCACGATGCCGCACAAGCAAAAGACAGTGGCCTTATACCCGCCGGAACAACGCTGTATTCTTTTTTATCCTCGGGCATGACCCAAGCCATACCAGTGTTATTACAAGATCGGGTTGTTTTATCCGGCTCATCCATTACCAATGCAACCGCTACGGTAGGTGAAGATGGGAAACCTGCAGCGTCTATTACCTTAGGCGGTGGAGGAGAAGCTTCTTTTTATCGTATTACCGGTGAGAATGTCGGTAAACCATTGGCCATAGTCTATGTAGAAACAACATTAACCCCCATGATGCTAAAAGGTGAAACCCAATACACTCAGCGCAAGAGTGAACGCATCATCAATATTGCCACTATCCAAAGTGCTTTACCTAGTACTTTCCAAATTACCGGTTTATCGGATATGAATGAAGCGCGCGATCTGACATTGCTATTGCGTGCGGGTTCTTTGCCTACGCCTGTGGCCATTATTGAAGAAAGTACCATCGGGCCTAGTTTGGGGGCCGAAAACATTGATAAAGGTGTTTTTTCCATTGAAGTGGGCTTTATCCTTATCGTCATTTTCATGATGCTCTATTATCGTTTCTTTGGTTTATTGGCAAACATTGCTTTGGGTATGAATTTATTGTTGTTAGTTGCCGTATTATCCGTGTTGGGTGCAACGCTTTCCTTGCCCGGTATAGCGGGGATTCTACTCACCTTAGGGATGGCCGTAGATGCCAATGTGTTAATATTCGAGCGCATACGCGAAGAATTACGTAATGGAGTATCGCCACAGGCGAGTATCCAAGCAGGCTATGAACGTGCTTTTGCCACCATTGTAGACTCCAATGTAACAACGCTCATTGCCGCGATGGCCTTATTGATGATAGGTTCCGGGCCGGTGAAAGGCTTTGCAGTAACCTTAACCATTGGTATTTTAACCTCTATGTTTACGGCAATTACGGGCACGCGCGCCATTGTCAACTTAATTTACGGCCACAAAGTACGCTTGACTCAATTGTCGATCGGCATATAAGGAAACACGATGGAATTTTTTAAACAAAATACTTCAATTAATTTTATGGGCCTGCGTAAGTGGGCCATGTCCGCATCGGTACTCATAGCGTTATTGTGTATCTTAACCTTGGCTATTAAAGGTTTAAACTGGGGTTTGGAATTTACGGGCGGTACCGAAGTAGTGGCTGCCTTCTCAGAAGCAAAAAATTTAGAAACCGTGCGCAGCACCTTGGAACAAGCGGGTTATAAAGACGTTAAAGTGCAAATTTATGGTACCGCAAAAGTTATATTAATACGTCTAGCCGGAAAACAAGACAATGTGCAAAATAAAGATATAGGCAAGGAGGTCGTCGCTCATTTGAAGGGGGCTACTTTGCAAAGTACCGCCTATATTGGGCCGCAAGTGGGCAAAGAATTGGCCACCAACGGTGCGTTGGCTTTGATATTGGCAATGCTAGGTACGGCGATTTACATTGCGTTTCGTTTTGAATACCGCTTTGCCATTAGTGCTTTGGTTGCGCTTATTCACGATCCACTCATTATTTTAGGGATCTTCTCCTATTTTCAAATGCCCTTTGACTTAACCTCTTTGGCGGCTTTACTGACGGTTATGGGTTTTTCATTAAACGATACTATCGTTGTGTTCGATCGTATACGCGAAAATTTTCGTAAAAGCCGTAAGGGTAGTCCTTCAGAGGTTGTTAATTTATCCGTCAATCAAACCCTATCTCGCACCATCATGACGTCAGGATTAACGCTATTAGCCGTATTATCGCTATTTTTCTTTGGCGGTGCGACTTTACATGGCTTTGCAGCGGCAATGGTTGTGGGTATCATTGTAGGAACGTACTCCTCCATTTACGTGGCGGGTGCATTAGCGGTTGCTTTAGGTTTAGATCGCCGCGACTTATTGCCACCATCACGCGATGTTTTGGATGATAGGCCTTAAAACAAGGAGATAACATGAATAGCAAACTGCTTCTAGATTGCTTAGGCCTATTACTTTTCTTTGTTATCATTTATGGCGGTTTATGGCGGGTCTTTAGTTTAGCTGGACTGCGTGGTTGGTATGCTCTCATTCCTGTATGGGTGTTTTTTTGTTGGGCACGGGTAGTGCGTATGAAAAGGCCTATACATTCTTGTATCATGACCTCTATTTTTATTTATGGGGTGCCTTATATGGTGCCCTGGTATATGCGTATTTTTGGCGATCCCTCCCTAGAGAGTAGCATGGCTAATCCCATGCAAGTGACAACCCAGACTATTCTGGTGTCTAAACCCGAGTTTTTTATTTTCGGCATTTTTTTATTCTCGATACTATTTGGCTTTTATCAATACATACGTTTGTGCTGGCGTTTAACAGAAGCGTTTTCCTTTAGAGCCTGGCTTGCCCTTATCATGATTTTAATGCCGCCATTATCGCTAGCCCTGGGCTTATTGGTCATTATTTTGAGCAAGCGACCTTTTCATGCATTAGCTCCTCAAAAATAAAACAAACCATGTATACATTTTAATAAAATGCATGTATAATCCTATCCGGGCTCTCTTTTAGGAGTCTACGGGAAAGTGGGTTTATACCCCCAAAAGGGCATAAACCACTTTCAATAACAACTGTTTTTTGGGAGTGAATGTATGAATAAGCAATGGAAAATAAGTCTTGCCGTTCTGGCTTTGGCCGTGGGATGTTTTGCGCAATCGATCTATGCGGCAGAAAAAGCACCGGCAAAACCAGCATCAGCAACCGCCGCGGCAATGGTTAATGTCAATACAGCAACAGTCGATCAATTATCAAGCATAAAAGGGCTGGGGTCTAAAAAAGCACAAGCCATTATCGACTACCGTAAAGAAAATGGGGCTTTTAAGACTGTAGATGACTTAAGTAATGTTCCTGGCATTAGCGATAAGTTATTAGCCAGTATTAAAGGGCATGTTACGGTTGCTTAGAAAGCGGGGTAGCTCGTTTTGTAGGGGCGCTTTCTATGGCGCCCTTGCATTATACCTTTTTCTCGCTAGTATCTTCCCAAGGCAAATGATGGTACAACGCGTTTTCGGATAAAGTGAAAATAGGGTATTTAATAATTTGAAAGAAGGGCGAATAATCAAAATCTTTAGGCGTATACAGTCTGGGGTTTCCGGGTGTTAATTGTATATTTTGCTCCTGAGTTTCTTTAATAATGGGTAAAATAGGAAATTGCACGGAGCGAAAAGCCTCGGCAATGAGTGTAGAGCAAATTTGTCGGGTAGAAGTACTGTCTTCGGTAAACAGGCTGGAACGCCAGCGCCTAGGAAAAAATTTCCAGGGCAAAAAGAATCGGCCTAAATCTAGAATTTGACGTACGTCATATTGATATCCCAGGCGATCAATCGCATAAGCTATGACACTTTGCGCATCTGCTTTTGAAATACCGCTGGGTCGGCAAATGCGCATATGCTCCATTTTATAGCGGCTTAATGGCGAAACAATGGTTCCTGAGCCTAGCAAACTTTCAATTATCAGTTGCTCTGTGGGTTCGCCCTGATAAAAATCTTTAATTTTCTGTCGCAGGATTGGGTGTTCAATATCGTGAAGGCGGCCTATGTACAGCACAGCATGTGACCAGGGACTCTGGGTGATACTTTTGGTAAATTCACTAATACGAGTACGTCCTTCGACCAATAAGACATCCGCCGGCCTAATTTCGTAGGATAGTTTATCAAAGTCACAAATAGGCAGGTTAACCCTGGGCTTTTCGCACATTAAATAGCCAACAATCCATTTTTGCAAAAACCGAAAAAATTTCACAATAAATCAACCCAATAAAGTTCCTTTAGTTCCACAGTATAGTTTAATTTCCTCATCCCATGCACTATGTGAAAATAATATACTATTTTTATACGGCTAAAACTTGAGTTTCTTTGTTTGGCAGGGTATGATTCAACCTTCAGTGGTCATACGAGGATAGTTGCATGTTTCACGGCAGTTTAGTTGCCTTAGTCACTCCCATGGATGAAGAGAGCAATATTGATTATACCAGTTTGGGGCGATTAATCGCCTTCCATATTGAGCAAAAAAGCGATGGTTTGGTCATTGCCGGTACAACCGGTGAAGGTGCAACCCTTAGCGAGGAAGAAATTAATAAATTAATTCATTTTGTGGTGCGCAAAGTCGATTCACGTATTCCCGTTATTGCCGGTACGGGCGCTAATAGCACGCATAAAACCATAGACAAAACCTTTAATGCTATGGAATTGGGTGTGGATGGTTGTTTGCTGATGACGCCGGCCTATATTAGGCCTACACAAGAAGGCTTGTATCAGCATTTTAAGGCAATCAGCGATGCGGTTCCTGTACCGCAGATTTTATACAATGTCCCCACGCGTACGGCCTGCGATATGTTACCTGAAACCGTGGCCCGCTTAGCAGAATGCAGTAATATCATCGGTATTAAAGAAGCAGTGCACGATAGAGCACGTTATCTGCAATTAATTAAATTATGCGGCTCGCGTTTGAGTATTTTGAGCGGCGATGACAGCAGTTGTAAAGATTTAATGCTAGCCGGTGGCAAGGGGGTTATTTCTGTAAGCGCCAATATAGTGCCTATGCTAATGCACGAAATGGCTGAGGCAGCACTGCAGGGCAATAAAGCAAAAGCCGATGAGCTGGATTCTAAGATGCAAGCATTGCACCACGCTCTGGGCGTGCAAACCAATCCTATTCCCGTAAAATGGGCGGCCTATAAAATGAAATTAATTCGTGCGGGTATCCGTTTACCTTTGACCGTGCTCTCAAAGGAATATCATGATACCGTTTTGCAGGCTATGCAGGCTGCGGGCCTATTGGGAGAAAATAATGAATAAAAAAGCAAATGCACTGCTACTCTTTCTACTGGGTAGCGCATTGCTGGGTTGTGGCGTAGCCGGTAAAAACGATTATGGCAGTTATTATCAAAAGCAAGCAAGCTTGGGTGTTCTTAAGATGCCACCCGGGGTTAGCGCAGAAGGAGCGGATAATTACTATGTAGTGCCAGTAGGGCCTATGGCCGATGTGAAGACGGTTTCCATTTTACCACCAGGCAGTCTTGCCTTTGAATTGGCATTGGCTAAACAAAAGCCTAAAGCGGCAACACCCACCCTGAGCAGTAGCGCCAATAACGCCACGGTAGGAGCATCCTAAGCAATGAGTGAACGCCTAGCGCTCTATAAGGGAAAATCCAAGACGGTTTATGATATCGGAAAGCCTTCTGAACTGCTGGTTGAATTTCGCAATGATGCCACCGGGGGCAATGGCGCGAAGCATGCTGTTTTAGAGGAAAAGGGTCGTGTTAATTGCGCTTTTGATGCCTTTATCATGGCGATGTTGGCTGAAAATGGCATTAAGACGCATTGGTTAAAAAAAGTAAGCGATACGGAAATCGTTGTACGACGCTTAGATATGCTTCCTATAGAATGCATCGTGCGCAATAGAGCTGCGGGCGGTATTTGCAAGCGTTTAGGAATAGAGCGGGGTAGAGTATTTGCTCCACCTATCTTTGAGTTTTTCTTGAAAGACGATTCTTTGGGAGATCCGATTATCACTGAAGATCATATTTTTATGATGCAGTTGGCAAGCAAAGAAAATTTAGCGAGCATGAAGGTATTAACCCACCGCGTCAATAACATTTTAAAGCCTTTTTTTGCAAAAGCGGGCTTTGATTTAGTCGACTTTAAGCTGGAATTTGGGTATTATCAGGGAGAATTGTTATTGGGTGATGAATTTACCTTAGATGGCTGCCGTTTATGGGATATACAAAGCGGTGAAATTTACGATAAAGATCGTTTTCGACTCGATTTAGGCGATGTCATCCAGTTCTATAAAAAGGCGTCTACACGGTTAGGAATACTTTAGATTATTAATGGAGAGGTACCGAAGCGGTCATAACGGCACCGACTCGAAATCGGTCGGGGGCTTTACGCTCCACGCGGGTTCGAATCCCGCCCTCTCCTCCATCTTAAGTTTAATATTAGGACTGTACGATGATCATAGACTCACTATTAGACACCGACTTTTATAAATTAACCATGATGCAAACGGTCTTGCACCAATTCCCGGGTGCTATGGTGGAATATCGTTTTAAATGCCGTAATCCTAATGTAGACTTAAGGCCTTATGCGCACGAGCTTCGTCAAGCAATTAACGATTTAGCCTTATTATCGTACACTAAAGAGGAATTAGATTACCTGCGTGCTATTCCTTTTTTTAAAAGTGACTTTGTGGAATTTTTACGTATTTTTCGATTTAATCCGGAATTCGTCACTATTTGTACGCAGGGCCAATTTGAGCTGTCCATAAAAGGGCCCTGGTTGCATACTATTTTATTTGAAATTCCTATTTTAGCACTGATCAATGAAATCTATTATCAGCATCAAAATAATTATAAAGAATTGCTTCTAGATGGACAAATAAGATTGCGCAACAAAGTTAAAATGATTGCAGAAAACACCGAGGGCGAAGCCTTTGTATTTTCTGAATTTGGTACTAGGCGGCGTTTTTCCAAAGATTGGCAAGGTTTGGTGCTGGATGTACTCAAAAATAAACTGGGGCAGCAACTCACCGGAACCAGCAATGTGTATTTTGCAAAAAAATTACAATTAAAACCCATAGGAACGATGGCGCATGAATACCTACAAGCTTGCCAAACCCTGGGGCCGCGCTTGGTATACAGTCAACAATTTGCTTTTGAACGTTGGGCACAAGAATACCGTGGTGAATTAGGTATTATTTTAACGGATGTCTATGGTTTAGATGCTTTTTTACATGATTTTGATTTATATTTCTGTAAATTATTCGATGGTGTGCGCCATGATTCAGGCGATCCTTTTATTTTTGGGGAAAAAATGATTGCTCACTATCAAGCGCATCGTATCGATCCTACAACGAAAACCTTGGTGTTTAGCGACAATTTAAATTTTGACATTGCTCTTAACATTTACCATCATTTTAAGGGTAGAATCAAAGTGGCTTTTGGTATAGGCACGTATCTAACCAATGATATGGGTATAGAGGCAATGCAAAATGTGATTAAAATGATTTATTGCAATGGCCATCCGGTGGCAAAAGTATCCGATACTCCAGGTAAAACGATGTGCCCTGATCCGCATTATCTCATCTATTTAAAGCAAGTGTTTGGATTGGAGTCCTAAAAAATGAGCATGGATTTGGCGCAATTTGGAATCGACAATCCGGACGTGTACATTGCGGGTGTAGACGAAGTGGGGCGTGGACCTTTGGCGGGTCCCGTGGTGGCGGCAGCGGTTATTTTAGACCGGGCAGCACTGATTGTAGGCTTGAAAGATTCTAAACAATTAAGCCCTAGTAAAAGACGGTATTTAGATCTTGAAATTCGAGACAAAGCGTTGGCTTTTGCCATAGGTTGGGCTGAAGTCGAAGAGATAGACCGCTTAAATATTTTGCAAGCCTCTTTATTGGCGATGCATCGCGCGGTAGAGGCATTGAGTTTACAACCTACCCTGGTATTGGTTGATGGGAATCGCTGCCCAAAATGGTCCTATAAAAGCCATGCTATAATTGCTGGCGATCAAAAAGTGCCCGCTATTTCTGCGGCATCGATCGTGGCTAAAGTCTATCGCGATCAAAAAATGATGGATTATCATGAAAAATTTCCAGAGTATGGTTTTAATCAGCATATGGGTTACGGAACGCTACGGCATAGACAAGCTTTGTTACAACATGGCCCCTCTGCTATACATAGACGCAGTTTTGCCCCCGTTAAAGCCGCGTTGCTTCTGGTATGAAACCACCTTCCTATGTGCATCTTAATTTACACACGGATTATTCTTTAAAAGACGGCTTATGTCATTTGGATGCGCTATTTGAAACCTGTGCTGAAATGAAGATCCCCGCATTGGCCATCACCGATTTAAATAATTTATTTGCGACGATTAAATTCTATAATAAAGCATTGAAAAATGGCGTTAAGCCGATCATAGGTTGTGATATAGACTGTTATCCCACTTTAAGTACTGAGAGTAAACAAGCAAAATCAAAGCAGTCTGAAGTCCCCACCAATTTAACGGTATTGTGTCAAAATAATATCGGTTACCGTAATTTAATACATTTGGTTTCTAGTGCGTACAATCAAGGTCAAGTTGTGTTAGGTAAACCGGGTATAGCACTTGATTGGCTTAAAACACGCAATGAAGGGCTTATCGTACTCTCCGGCGGCATAACGGGCGATGTGGGACAGCACATCTTAAAAAAAGATTTGATTGCGGCTAAAGGATCCATTCTCTATTGGCGTAGCGTGTTTGGCGATCGCTACTACCTAGAAGTGCATAAAATAGGCGTTGCCGATGAAGACTATTATTTAAACGAAGTCATTCAATTGGCGGCAATATGCCAAGTTCCTCTAGTGGCTACCAACAAAGTGCGTTTTTTAACGGCTCAACAATACGAAGCCCATGAGGCAAGAGTGTGTATCAGTGAAGGATCGTTGCTAGCCGATCCCAAACGCGTGCGCCATTATACGCCTCAACAATATTTGCGCACCGAAGTAGAGATGGGAAAATTATTTGAAGCCTGTCCTTCGGCCTTAAGCAACAGCGTTGAAATTGCTAAGCGCTGCAATCTACACATTGCCTTGGGGGAATATCATTTACCGCATTACCCTATACCAGAGGGTTTTACGACGGAGCGTTATCTGGAGCATATGGCTAAAACAGGTTTAGCCGATCGCTGGGCTGCCATTACGGCGTTTAATGATGGAAATTTACAGCATCTAGACTATGATGAACGCTTAGAGCGCGAATTATCGGTGATCAACGGTATGGGTTATACCGGTTATTTTTTAATTGTAGCCGATTTTATCAACTGGGCAAAAAACAATGATGTGCCGGTAGGGCCTGGACGTGGCTCGGGCCCGGGTTCTTTGGTAGCGTATTGCATAGGCATTACCGATCTAGATCCTTTAAAATATGATTTATTATTCGAGCGTTTCCTAAACCCTGAACGTGTCTCCATGCCCGACTTTGACGTAGATTTTTGTATGGAAGGACGCGATAGGGTTATAGACTATGTCGCTAGCCGTTATGGTCGTCACAGTGTGTCGCAAATAATCACCTATGGCACGATGGCAGCAAAAGCTGTTATACGCGATGTGGGGCGTGTATTGGGTTATCCCTATGGTTTTGTCGATACCCTGGCAAAACTGATTCCCTTTGAATTGGGGATTACCTTGGAAAAAGCCTTAGCACAAGAAGAAATATTACGCCTACGCTATGAAGAAGAAGACGATGTACGTGCATTAATTGAACTTGCTTTGGTATTAGAAGGTACTGTGCGCAATGCCGGTAAACATGCGGGTGGGGTGGTGATTGCACCCTCGCAGATCAGTGATTTTGCACCAATCTATTGTGAAGCGGGCAGCGATGCTTGGGTAACACAATACGATAAAGACGATGTAGAAGCGGTGGGTTTGGTAAAATACGATTTTTTAGGATTAAGAACCTTAACCATTATCAAATGGGCTTTAGAAGCGATACACACGCAGCAACGTAAAAACCAAGGCACTTTATTAGACATCGCGCTGATCGATTTAAGTGATGAGGCAACGTTTTCCTTATTACAAAAATGTCAAACCACGGCCGTATTTCAGTTGGAATCGCGTGGGATGAAAGATATCGTGAAACGCTTAAAACCAGATTGCTTTGAAGATATCATCGCCTTGGTGGCTTTATTTAGGCCTGGCCCATTGCAATCGGGTATGGTTGAAGACTTTATCAACCGAAAACAGGGTATTGCCGAAGTAGCCTACCAACACCCCGATTTATTGCCGGTATTAAAACCCACCTACGGTATTATTTTATATCAAGAACAGGTTATGCAAATAGCGCAAGTGTTGGCAAACTATACTTTGGGTGGTGCTGATTTATTGCGTCGCGCCATGGGTAAGAAGAAGCCAGAAGAAATGGCTCAACAACGAGAAATCTTTATTGTCGGTGCTAAACAGCGCGATATAGATGAAAAATTAGCTAATGCCATCTTTGACTTAATGGAAAAATTTGCAGGCTACGGCTTTAATAAATCGCACTCGGCAGCCTATGCATTACTCGCCTATCAAACTGCTTGGTTGAAGGCGCATTATCCAGCCGAATTCATGGCGGCGGTATTGACCTCTGAATTGCAGGATACGGATAAATTGGCCGGGTTAATCGACGAGTGCAGGCAAATGGGTTTAAATGTAGTACCGCCGTCTATTTACAGCAGTACGTATGCCTTCACAGTCAATGAGAATCAAGCTATAGAATACGGCTTGGGGGCATTAAAAGGCGCGGGCGAGGCGGCTATAGAGGCCATAGTCCACGCGCGTAAAAATCGAAAACAATTTTCTTCATTCTATGATTTTGTCGCCTCTGTAGATTTAAAGAAAACCAATAAAAGGGTTTTTGAAACCTTAATTAACAGTGGTGCCTGTGATGATTTTGGAGTAGAACGCGCCGTATTATTAGCAAGCCTGCCTACAGCCCTTTCTTTGGCAGAAAAAAAAGCTCAGGAATTAAGCCGAAAGCAGGGCAGTCTATTTGCATTATTAGAAGAACAACCTGAAATAAGCTATACGATGGTACCCACCTGGAATTTAAGGCAACGCCTACAGGCAGAAAAAAACAGCTTTGGGTTTTATTTTTCAAAACTTCCTATCACCGCCTACCGTTCTGAATTAGATTCGGTGTTTAAAACCCGCATAGCAACCTTATCGAGCGGCGACTACCAAAAGGTGGCGGGCTGGGTATTGGATGTGCGTGTGCTCATGACTAAAAAACAGGAACGCATGGCGATTGTAAAGTTAGCGGATGAAACAGGGCAGATCGATGTGGCCGTATTCCCAGACCTATATCAAGAATTGCGCTCTCTCATTCAAAAAGATTGTTTATTGGTAGTAGAAGGCGATGCTAACATAGATGAATGGAATGGTGCGCTGCGTATGGGGGCTAGAAAATTATGGGGCTTAGAAGATTTTAGGCAAATTCATGTGCAGTATATAGAATTAGCCCTTCACGAGAAAGAGTGCTCGCCACAGAAATTACAAGCCATTCAGAGTATTTTAGAAAAATATAATCAAGGCTCGACCTCAACGCGCATTGTTTTTTCTACCCAAACGGCTAAAGCGGAATTGGCTTTAGATAAATCCTTTCAGATTAATCCCAGCGATGCCTTGTTGGATGAATTGGGGCAGCATGTGGCGGTCAGGCTGGTGTATACTCCACACATTTGATTTTTAGGGGTTGTTGCCTTCGCCCATCTCGCAACAGTCATGTAGAATACTACACTCCTGTTGCTCGAGGACTCGGCGCCTACCCTAAAAACCAACTCTTGTGAGTGTATACTCCACACATTTGATTTTTAGCCTTTTTTAAGCGACTCCAACTTATTTTTCCCTACAAGCCTAAGGTAACTTGGGATATCAGCATCCTTAAAGACTTCCCCGGATAAGAGATGCAGCTGTGTATAACCCAGATCATGCAATGTTTTTGCTACGTCTAAACCGGTTAGTTTCGACGTGCCATAGTTATTATCCAGATAAATCCGAGTTTCTTTCGGGTACTTGTTTAGATTCTCCAAAAAATGCTCTGGATTAGTGTATTCCTCCGTTATTTCATCGTCATCAAAAGCATACAGTATAAACACATTTATAAATTCTTTATTGTCATCGACGATGACGGCATCTACTTTTTCGGTGCCGCGCTTGGTTAAGCCCATTGCCGCGCCTTGGATTACGGTAATCAGCACTTCAGAAGCCAATTGCTTCGGTAAAATTTTGGTACGGGTTTTAGCCGCCTTATTTTGAACCAATGGGTCTATATAGTGGCTAGTCACTAAAATAGAGCGGTCTATTTTACTTTTGGCTATAACGTCCAAGCCATTGAGTTCTTGCATTAACAACTCGTAATCGGAGAGCAGGAAAATAGTGCTTTTTTCGTCTGCCGTTAAAGATTGAATAAAATCCAAAGCTTCTTGGCCGTAATGAAAATGTTTAAGCTGCACGGAGGGATGTTCTTTTATGATGCCTTCAAATCTTGAGCACCAAGCGCCGTGTATGGAGGTGTCATCGTCTAGAATAATGACCGTATCATTTTCGCCAAGGACAATTCCTTCTGCAATCCAATCGGGTGCCATTGCTCTAGGAAAAGTAAGGGTGATGCTGGTGCCTTTACCAGGAAGAGATGAGATATGCATTTTTCCGTGGTTATTGTCCAGAGTTTCCCACACCTGCGCCATTCCTATGCCATGCCCGGATTGTTTGCCCTCGGTTATGGCCGTTTTATCCATGATTTTAGCGATCAATTCGGGCGACATGCCTTTACCCGCATCTTGAATGACGATCTTAACCCATTCGGTATTGGCTTCTAGGCCTAAGTCTACCTGTCCGGGACGATGCTCAAAGGCATCGACCGCGTTGTTGATGAGGTTTGAGATCGTCCGCTTAAAGGCAGTTAAGTGTGTTTTAATAAACACAAAATGGCTGTCGTCTTTAAAATGGGCCTCAAATTTAAGGGGTAAATTTGCGTACTGGTATTTTTTGGCACTTAAGGATTCCATCAACACGGTAGACAATAAGATAGGTTTACGCTCTTCGTTTTCTGTTACTATTCCCGTTTGTCTTTGTTGATAGTGGTGTAATAGATTATTTGCAATATCGCCTATAGTAATAGCCGCATCTCTGAGGGAAATACGCTTGTCTTCCGGAAGCTGCGTGCAGGTATCTAAGATCATCATTAAAGTGCTGGTTGGAGAGCGTATATCGTGCGCCACTTTATTGGCTAGCTGGGTGAATTTTTCTTGTTCTTTTTCTATATTTTTCTGAATTTTATTCTCAACTTTCAATTGTTCCATTTCTTTTTGCGCAGTAATGTCTATATAATTCCCTATTATACCTATAATGTTGTTATTTACGTCCCGTAGTGGAACTTTAATTGCGGTATAATATCGGACTTCTTTGTTAGGCAACATAATTGCGCCTTCTTCCTGGAGAGCTTGGCCTGTGCGGATTACTATTTTATCATTCTTGATTATTTTATCGGCAAATTGTGGCCACAAATCATACTCTGTTTTCCCAACAAAATCAGAAAAATGTATTAATCCTGACGATTTCAATGCTGGTTTATTCATCCCCAAATAAACGCTATTTCTATCTTTCCAATAGATTGGGCCTGGCATATAAGGGACAAGGCTTTCAAGATATTCAAGATTCTCTTTTTGAATGTGATCAGAAAAAAAGTATTTTTGTTCATCGTGTTTTTGTAACATAGAGCTTTACTCTTAACCTACGCCCGAGTTAGATAATTTTCTTTTCATAATAATTTTTACCCAAAGACCCTTGACATCGTTGCCAGAATAACAGCAACACCTTTATCGTTTGAGTGTACAGTAATTTTAAAATTTTAGCGAGTCTTTGGATCTTGCAATTTGCTTGAAATTCATCTATATCTTCGGGCTGTATGAATACAGCTTGGGCTGCCTGCTGATAAAAAAACGCACCCTTGCTGCGCCAATAACCACATCGTAGGTACACATGTTTAAAATAAGCTCTTATAAGGATATAGCCGCTAAGCTAAATAGAAAATTTGCGCGTAGTATTTCTGATTTTAATCCTCCATTTAATACTTTTTCTATAATGTGCTTGGTTTATTATTCTTTATTTTATTTTCCTTGGCTTATGCCGTCTGGAACACAAAGAGGGGCTGGGCCAGAAAGCCTTATTCTACGTTTAATAGCCATTTTGTTATGTTTAGGGCTGCTGCTAAGGAAAAAATGGCCAAAAAAATCTCAGGAATGGTTCCCGGTGTATTGGTATATAACACTCACGTATTGTTTACCCTTCTTTTTTAGCTACCTATTTTTATTGAATACCGATTCTGAGCTACGCCTTATGGCCTTTACCAGTATTATTTTTTGGTTGGTCTTATTGGTGGATTTAAGGATCGCGTTTATTTTGCTCTTTCTAGGGATCGGGGCAAGCGTAGGGATTTTTTTATTGGAAAAGGGTTTTTTCCCGATAATAACATCCAATATTTATAATATATTGGCTGTTTACAGTGTTTTTCTCATTTTAATTGGGTTTCTGGTTAGGAATAAGAAACGATTGGAGAGGGAGAAAAAGTTAAGAACGGCCGAGGCCGTAAGCCATGCAATTGCGCATGAAATACGCACCCCTTTGTCGTGCATTATCGGTGCAGCAGGAAGTCTAAAAAAATATTTCCCGGGGCTACTCACTGCGTACCAATTGGCCAAGGAAAATAATCTGCCGGGGCTAAAAATCATTCCACCCAGACGTTTTGAACTGCTGGCTACTTTATCCGATGACATAGAAAGAGAAGGACAATTTGCCAATGTATTCATAGATATGCTGCTTTGTAATGTAAAGCAGCAGATTGTTAAACAAAACGAGAAAAATGTGCTTAAAATAAGCGATTGCATCCATAAAGCCTTGCAAGACTATCCTTTTTCTGGAGATCAACAAAGCCTTGTTCATTGGGATGACAAGAAGGACTTTTCTTTTATAGGCTCTGAATATTTGGTTGTGCATCTTTTGATGAACCTTTTAAAGAATTCTCTCTACTACATACTGGCCGCTAGCAAAGGACAAATAGATATAGGGTCAACAGAGAAGCACTCTTTTAATATTCTGCATTTTAAAGATACCGGGAGAGGGATCTCTAAAGCAATGCAGGATATGTTGTTTCAAGAACTTATGGGATATAACTCGAATAAAGTGGGTTTAGGCTTGGCTTTTTGTGCGCAGGTTATGCGCGAATTGGGCGGCCGTATTGAGTGTCATTCAGTTGAAGGAGAGTTCAGTGAGTTTTTGCTCTATTTTCCTCGCATTAAAGGACAATAGGGTATTGCATTTATCTTGTGTGCGCGCATATACTTGCCAGAATGCTGGGATTGTTGAGACCCTTAACGAAACATTACGGAGAAAATTGCTATGACTTTACTCGTTAGCCCCCTATTTCACCCTACCACTAGTGTCTTAATAGATGATAGTGAAACTTTTCTAAAGCAGCTACATTTACAATTAGAGGACGACGCAATATGTCGTAAATTTAACGATCCCCAAAAGGCCTTGGCGTATTGCATAGAAAATTCAAAAAAAATGCCTATAGCCGACAATTACTTGATGGCAGACACCGAATCGCCCGACCCTTATGAACAGAATTTTACCTTGCGTACCGCAGATCTGAAAAAAGCACTTGCAAAGGCTAAGCGTTTTGATATCATTTCCGTTATTGTAGTGGATTTTTCTATGCCTCAATTAACGGGGACAGAATTTATAGATCAATTAAGAAACCAGGTTAACAATAAATTTGCCAAAATAATCATGCTTACGGGAGAGGCCAATCACGATTTAGCGGTGAAATTATTCAATAAGAAAAAAATTGACCAATTTTTTCTAAAAAGCGAAGTAGACTTAATGTTAAAGGTGAATGTGGCTATCAATGAAATGCAAAAAGCCTATTTTTTAGATATTTGCGAATCGCTTTTTAGTGCTGTGTTTGAAAAAACAGCGCCCATCTTGAATGATGCCGCTTTTGCAACGGTGTTTGAAAAAGTAAAGGAAAAATTAAATATTGTGGAGCATTATCTTTGCGAAAACACAGGCAGTTTTATTTTAGCAGACAAACAAGGCCAGCTCACGGTTTTGGTTGTTAGAACACAAGAAGAGTTAGCCATGTATGCCAATCTAGCAGAAGATCAAAAGGCTCCAGCCGAATTGGTAGAGCGAATTTTAAACGGTACTATGTTGCCATTTTTTGGAACTTTCGAAAAATTTATTGCCTCAGAAAAAGACGATTGGATTGTTCACTCACATTTTGGCAAAAAAATTCCAGGTAAAGAAGGATACTATTATTCTGTCATTGAAAGTAAAAAGCTGCCCGAATTGCCTGGCTCCGAGAATATAGCCAGCTTTGGGGATTACCTGGAAACAGAGGCTTAAGAATGGGGGCCCAAAAGCGCATTTATTTTTGCCGCGCAGATAAAATCGTTTTCAGACAATCCTCTTACAGTGTGTGTGCTGTAGCGAATAAGGCAATGGTCGTAATAAACTTCTAAATCGGGGTGGTGATCTTCCTGGTGCGCTATAAAGGCCAGCGCATTCACGAAAGCTAGGGTTTCATAATAATTTTTAAAGGATATGCGCCGCTCTATGCTATTGCCGTCACTGGCTAGGGTCCAACCCGAAGCGTCTTTGTGTAGATAAGTCATGCACTGTTCTTTGGATAGCGGAACGCTGTTTGTATTGCAAGGAATACATTTTTTATGGGCTAAAGGGGTCATCATAAACGCTCACTCAAAGTATGGGTGCTTACTGTACAAGAAAAGCATAGCCATTGCAATCTCCTTCACTCAATGCTTGCGCCTCCCCCCTAAAGTAGGGTATGATAAGCCTAATTTTTGAGCATGTCGGGGGCGAAAGCGATGGTTGTAGATCAATCCGTATTACATTTTTTTACAGATGCAAGCACTATAGTCAAAGGCGTTATGTTAGTACTATTGCTTGCTTCCTTAGTTTCTTGGACCATTATTTTTCAAAGAAGTTCCGTTTATCGCCGTTTAAGCAAATTAGCAAAGCAGTTCGAAGAAACATTTTGGTCTGGCTTAGATTTAACACAATTGTACGCGCGTGTAACGCAAAAAAAAGTATCGAATCTAGGGCTTTCAGCTATATTTCAAGCTGGTTTTGAATCTTTTACCCACGCTAAAAAAGAAGCGTTGCCGCACGATATCACGCTAGAAAATGCCGAACGTGCAATGGCCATTGCGGAAAATCGCGAAATTGATGAGATTGAGCAATATTTATCGATTTTAGCGACCATTGGTTCAACCAGCCCTTATGTGGGTTTATTTGGCACCGTGTGGGGTATCATGATCTCATTCCAAGCTTTAGGACAAAGCGAACAAGCCACTATTGCCATGGTTGCACCCGGTATTTCGGAAGCGTTAATCGCGACGGCAATGGGATTATTTTCCGCCATTCCCGCCGTTATTGCCTACAATCGTTATTCGCGTAGCGCAGAGCGTCTTAGCAATCAATACACGGCTTTTCGTCACGAATTAACGGGTATTTTGCAACGTCGTTTGTATAAGCCTGTACAAAAAGGGCAAGGGGAATAGGAGGCTACATGTATCACTCTAAATATACTCGAAAGCGTAATCCTAGACGCGCTATTGCTGAAATGAATGTGGTTCCTTACATTGATGTGATGTTGGTGCTATTGGTTATTTTTATGATTGCAACACCCTTGCTAACTCCAGGGGTTAAAGTACAATTACCCCAAGCAAAAGCCGAGGCTTTAGCCGATCATAGCAACAAACCTTTAATCATTTCAGTCGATGAACAAGGTCTGTACTATTTAAACACCAACGCTAATCCACAACAATCTTTAAGCGCACACGATCTCGTGGTCAAAGTGGCGGCGCGCTTGCAAATCGAAAAAAGCCAAGGCGAAAAATCGGTGGTCATGGTGAAAGGGGATACTCATGCCAGCTATGGTCAAGTGGTAGGGGCGATGGTTTTATTGCAGCGCGCAGGCGTAGCACAGGTGGGTTTGATTACGCAAAGTCCACCGAATGGGGGAACGGCATAATGCAAGTACGGCTTCGTTACAGCTTTGGATATTCCTTTTTCTTTCATGTACTCTTAGCCGTTGTTTTTTTGGTGTCTTTAAGTGATAGCCTTATCAGCATTACGCCTACCACAGCAGAACAAGATAGACAAGACAACACAGAAATAGTCAATGCAGTGGCCATTTCTGAAAATGATTTAAGCCAAGAAATACGCGCACAAGAAGCGGCCGATGCGGCGATTAAAACCAAAGCGGCGAATGAAGCCAAGCAGTTGGCCGCCGCTAAAGCACAAGCCTTAGCGCAAATTCAACAAGCCAAACAAGAGCAGTCGGCCTTAGCACTACAGCAACAAGCCAATGCTAAAAAGGCCGCCGATGCGTTAGCACAAGTGCAAGCACAACAAAAACAAGCTTCCTTGCAACTGGCTGAAACCCAAGCACAAGCGGCAGCGGCGGCTAAGAAAGCGGCTGATATGCAACAGCAAGCACTCGCGGCGCAAAAGGCCGCCGATGCCAAGCGACAAGCACAACAACAGCAAGCACTCGCCGCACAAAAAGCGACGGCTGCGGCCGCTAATACGGTACAAATGCAAAATGAAATCAACCGGTATGTGGGTTTGATAACCCAAGCCATACAAACGCAATGGACACAGTTACCCGGTGCGTCACAACAAAAATTAGCCACGACTATGCTCATTCGTTTGGCTGCAGATGGTACCGTATTGCAAGTACAAAACGTGGGCAGTAGCGGTAATCCAGCCTTGGATCGTTTGGCTTTATCTGCAGTCTATAAAGCCTCCCCCTTGCCTGTACCCAGCGATCCGACTTTATTCGCCAATTTTAGAGAATTGAAAGTAAAATTTAGTGATACTTAAAAAGAGATTAACAATGAAAAAATACAGTCTATGGATTTTAATTGCTGGGTTCATCTTATCCTTTGCAAACCGCGCAGTGGCTGCTTTAGACATAGACATTACGCGTGGCGTGGTGCGCAGTATCCCTATTGCCATCGTTCCCTTCGATGAAAATAATCCCAATGATATTGCACGCATAATTGGAAACGATTTGAGTCACTCCGGACAATTTCAAGTGATGCCGCCAAACCATTTGCCACAAAAGCCGCACGCTGCCGATGCGGTCAGTAGCGAGTTATGGAAAACCTTAGGATTAGACAACCTGGTAATAGGCAATGCTACCTCCGTAGCCAATGGGCAAACTAAGGTCGATATGACCTTACTGGATCTTTTCCATGGCACAGAAAGTACGCCGACCATTTTAACCCAACAATCTTATACAGTCGCCAATACTGAAATGCGCGCTTTGGCACATCATATTAGCGATGTTATTTATCAAAAATTAACAGGTGAAAAAGGTGTTTTTTCCACACGTTTAGCCTATGTTAAAGTTGAATCCATGCCGAATAATAGCCGCCATAAGCGCTATTCCCTAATGGTATCCGATGTAGATGGTCATAATGCTAAACCGCTGTTAAGCTCTACACAGCCCATCATGTCGCCCGATTGGTCTGCCGACGGTCGTTTTATTGCCTATGTCTCTTTTGAAACTAAACTACCACAAATATTTACCTCGAATGTGGCGACAGGAAAACGCCGTTTAATTTCCAGTTTTTCTGGCATCAATGGCGCCCCCTCATTTTCTCCCGATGGCCGCTTTTTAGCTGCAGCCTTATCAATGGGCAATGTTAACCCTAATATCTACACTATTGATTTAGCCAATGGCCAATTAAAACGGCTAACCAATGATGCTGCCATCAATACAGAACCCAGTTGGGCACCCGATGGTCAATCCATACTCTTTACTTCCGATCGCGGTGGGGCTCCTCAAATTTACAGCGTTGATTTATCGGGTCAAATCCAGCGCATCACTTATTTAGGTAGCTATAATGCCAGCGCAAACTATTTACCGGGCAATGCTTCAAAAATTTCTTTGCTGCATAGAGATAATAAGGGTTTTAATGTAGCCATTTATGATTTACAATCAGGCACGATGCAGATCTTAACGCAAGGAAGCTTTATAGAGTCGCCCAGCCCTGCACCTAATGGTCGGATAATAGTGTATTCTACGACCTTCGGCGGGCGGCGTATGTTGGGTATGGTTTCAAGTAATGGGCAAATGAATATCCGTTTGCCTGAAGTTTCTGGGGATGCTCAAGCACCGGCTTGGTCGCCCTACAAAGGTTAAATAAATGGGGAGTATTTCACAATGAGAACAAGTTTAAAATGGGTAGTATTGGCAACGATTGCTCTGGCATTGGCCGCATGTTCATCCAAGCCAGATACGAATGATACATCGCGCGTTATTGGTGGCGATCAACCCGTGGCGGATGGTGTAGGCACTAATCCAGATTTTGACGATAGCCAAGATGCACGTATGGCTAAACTCCTAGGGATAGAGAAGAACAGCGTCTATTTTGATTTCGATAGCGATGCCATTAAAGCAGAGTATGTGTCTATACTGCAAGCTAACGCCAACTATCTAAAAAAACATCCTAATGCACGTATTTTAATTGCGGGCAATGCCGATCCTAGAGGCAGCCGTGAATACAATATCGGTTTAGGGCAACGCCGTGCGGTTGTTGTGCGTCAACGTTTGGTCATGATGGGCGTTAATGCCAACCAAATGCGTACAGTAAGCTATGGTTCGGAAAAGCCAGCTGTCTCGGGTAATGACGATTATGCGTATTCACAAGATAGACGTGACGACATTACTTACGATGCAATAGGTTAAAGTTAAGATTCTTATAAGGGCAGTTCCTGAATTGCCCTTATTTTGGGCTGTCAGTGGGTGAGAAATATGAAACGCTATACATTATCGTCTATCGCTTTAGGCTTTAGCCTGGTCAGTGCTATTTACGCCGCACCTGTAGTCCAAGGTCAACCTCAAAATATGCCTTCTTATCCTTTGGTACAAAATAGTAATGAACCGCAAGCTGTCACGATGCAGGTTCAAAGCAGTAATAACGACCCATCGGATCTTGTTAACACCATAACGCAATTGCAACAGCAAGTTCGTGGCTTGCAAGGGCAGTTGGAAGTGCAAGCGCATCAGATCGATCAACTCACACAAGCACAAAGAAATATTTATTTACAATTAGACAATAAGTCGCCCTCTACTGCTGCCATCAACAGTGCAGCAACGGCACTAACCACGGTAACGGTGAATACAGTGCCTACTGCTGCAAAAAACGAAGGTCTTAGTGTTAAACCAACCGCTTCAACGTCTAGCAAACCCATTGTTCCTGCCGTAGCGAATACCGCTACAACCAGTAGCAACGACGATCAGCAAAAAGCAATTTATGATGGCGCTTATCAATTAATTACCAAACAGCAATACAGCGATGCCAGTATAGGTATGACAGACTACTTAAACCAATATCCAAAAGGGTATTATGCCGCTAACGCCCATTATTGGTTGGGTGAAATAGGTTTGGTGAGTGGCGATTTAAACAGCGCACAAACGCATTTTCAAGCGGTGGTCACACAATTTCCGGGTACACCTAAGGTTTCTGATGCCCAACTAAAATTAGGTTATATCTACTACCAACAAGGGAAATGGGCCTTAGCGCGGGAAACGTTGCAGTCTTTAATTCAACAATACCCCAATACATCGGCAGCCACATTAGCGACACAACGCCTAAAAGACATGACTCAACAAGGAGTTTAGTAGCTTGCCTTTTGAAGAAACCGAACGGCTTTTGCGTATTACTGAAATTTTTTATTCTTTGCAAGGGGAAAGCGCTAGCGTAGGCATTCCCACCACCTTTATACGCTTAACGGGATGCCCCTTGCGTTGTTACTACTGCGACACGGCCTACGCTTTTAGTGGCGGTGAAAAAGTAGCGATAGGTGCCATACTGGATAAAGTAGCTTTGTACCCCACACGCCATGTCACTGTAACGGGTGGTGAACCCTTAGCCCAAGATCAGTGTCATAGTCTATTAAAGCAGTTGTGCGATAAAAATTATTCCGTATCCTTGGAAACCAGTGGTGCCATATCGATAGCGAAGGTTGATAAACGCGTGATTAAAGTAATGGATCTAAAAACCCCCAGTTCTAAAGAATGCGATAAAAATCAGTATAAAAATATAGATTATTTAGGGGCGCAAGATCAGATTAAATTTGTGATTGGTGATAAAGCAGATTTTGAATGGAGCGTAGAGACTATCAAACAATATCAGTTGGCTGAAAAATGCCAGTTGTTGTTCTCGCCTATAGCCGATGTGTTGTCACCCACCGTATTGGCGGATTGGATCTTAGAATACGGATTGCCCGTACGCTTTCAATTTCAACTGCATAAGTATTTATGGGGCAATGTGCCAGGGAAATAAAAATTCAGTGAAAACATTTCCCCCAGAAACGGAAGCCGAGCTATGGGCGCGTGCCTTGCTTATTGCCCAATGTACTTTGGGCGATTTAGCTGCCACGGTGTCTATGACTGTGCCTAAGGATTTTCGGCGCGAAAAAGGGTTTATAGGGCAATTATTAGAACGTGTTTTGGGTGCAACGGCGGGGAATCTCTCTAAACCCGATTTCACGCAGCTGGGTATAGAATTAAAAACGCTGCCTTTAAATCCCAATGGCCAACCTAAAGAGTCTACCTATGTGAGCATTGTGCCTTTGATGAGTAGAGATCGTTTATCTTGGCGCAATTGCGATCTGTATCAAAAATTACGTCACATTTTATGGATCCCCTATTGCTTTGACAAAGCATTAGATCCTGAGCATTGGCGTATAGGTTCTCCTATTTTATGGTCACCTAGTGCAGAAGATGAAGCTGTTTTACGCGCAGATTGGGAAGAATTAATGGGCTTGGTGCAAATGGGACAATTAGATCAGATCAATGCCCGGCTGGGGGAATATTTACAAATTCGCCCTAAGGCAATGAATGCTAAGGTGCGCACCGAAGGGCTAGGCAACAACGGTGAGTGCGTGCGCACCTCGCCGCGCGGATTTTATTTACGACCCTCGTTTACAGCGAAGATACTAGCCCGCTCTTAAAATTGCTCGACCAAACTCACCAGCAATATTAACCCCACACCCAAACCATAATACATCCAGCGTTTATAGGCCGAAGCATGACCTGCATGATCGCAGCCAGTGGACGCATGGCAAATAGCAATATATAAAAAGGTACCCGCTGCAAGGCCGTTAAAATACCCTTCAAATACTTCAAAATGATGTTGCTGTAGGATAAATCCTAGATTACTGGCTAAAATAATGCCCATAGGGCTGGCCAATGCCAATAGTATTAATAAATGTTTTTGCGATGAGGCTTTAAAATCGTAGCGGCCTAAAACAGTGGCTAAGGCAAAACCTTCAGATCCTTTATGCAGCAAAATGGCGAACGCTAAGGTTAAAAAATGCTCGTAGTTGGGACTTAAACCTAGAGCCAGGCCCTCAATTAAAGCATGCAAGGACAAGACGATTAAGATCCAATAGGCAAACCAATGGTGCGATTTTTTTTCTCTAACGTAAATAAGATGCGTAATGCCTTTTTCACAGATCAACATAAACAAAAAAGAAGCCAGACTTAAGCTGATTAAAATGTACAGCGTCTTAGCCCCTAAAGAGGGGGCTAAATTTGTATAGGCTTCGGGGAAAAAGTGCAGTAGTGCTATGCCTAGAAAAATACCGCGCGAAAGATATTCCACGCGCGAGAGCGCCTGTAAGCGCGCGCCACTACGGTAAGCACGCGCTTTTAAGCCAAAAAAATAAACGCAGTAAAAAGCGATAATGGCCGCTGCATACTGGCTAGCGTACAGTTCCCATCCCATAGCGGCAATTTCCTATCTTTTTAATAAGAAAAAGCCAGCACCCGACTCTCTTAATACACTCACTAATAAGGTTTTAGCATTGCCTTGGCTATACTTTGTTAGCTGATCGGTTGTTTGAACCGTGTTGTTTGCTAGCGATAAAATGACGTCCCCAGGGCGCAAACCTGCCTGCCAAGCGGGCGTGCTTTCCTCTAAATCGAGGATTTGTACGCCTTTAACATGCCCATAATTAGGGACAATGGTATCGTAATTTTGCAACATCGTTCCAAAGAAAAAAGGATTCTGAGTTGCAATTTTATTTTGATACACCGTGCTATTAGCCGACACCAATTTAATTGTCATGGATTTGCCATTTCTAAGAATGCTTAAATTAACGTTACTACCAGAACGCATTAAACCGATGCTGTTTTTAACCTGCGACGCTGATTCTACCTTCTGACCATTGACAGCGGTAATCACATCGCCTAGTTTTAGACCCGCGGTATCAGCAGGCGATAAAGGGTTCACCATGGTGATAATTGCACCTTTAGACGCATTATCATGGAAAGCGGTAGCCAATTCCGGGGTTAGGGTTTGCATCATAACACCTACAACACCACGATCGACTTTACCGTATTGAATAATTTGATCCGCTACGCTTTTTGCCATATTCGATGGAATGGCAAAACCTATGCCCACATTGCCACCGCTAGGTGCTAAAATAGCGGTGTTAATACCGACTAACTCGCCTTTAAGGTTGACCAAAGCGCCACCCGAATTACCGGGGTTAATAGACGCATCGGTTTGAATAAAGTCTTCATAATTTTCTATGCCTAGATCGCTGCGGCGCAAAGCACTGATGATACCGGATGTTACCGTTTGGTCTAAGCCGTAAGGATTACCAATCGCAATCACAAAGTCACCCACTTCTAATTTATCGGAGTTAGCGAGCACGATGGGGGTTAAATTGGAGGCCTTAATCTGCAGTACTGCTATATCTGAAGGCGCATCTTTGCCTACCAAATGCGCTTTAAATCGCCGACCATCGCTTAGGGTAACTGTAAAAGAATTATTCTTATTTGCTAAGTGAGCGTTGGTAATCACATATCCTTTTTGGGCATCAATAATAACGCCAGAGCCTATGCTATAGCCTTTTTCTTGGCGTTTAGGAGCATCGCCATTCTCATTTTGCGCGTCAGGTTTAGGGGTAGGTGCAGCCGTATTTTTTGCCTCAATATTAACCACGGTGGCCATAATAGGCTGTACAATTTTTGACAAGGAGGGCAAAGCTTGATTATTGATACTAGGAGGTAAACCCGCTTGTAAGCCTATGGGTACTACGCTCAGGGCTAAGCAGCTTAAACACAATAATTGAGACAATTTCATAAAGGGCTCCATAGTGTAAAGAATAATCAATTGGCAATGCATCTGCACGAAGTGTATATAGATAGCATTCTTGGCCAGCTTATGCAAGCCTTTATTTTGGGATGATAATCAGGTATGATGAAACACTTTGGTATTTGAGAACTAAGCGGGCAGAAAGGATATGTTACAAAGCATTCGCGATAAAACCCAGGGCATTATAGCAACGATTATTGTTGGTATTGTGGCATTGACTTTCGCTATTTGGGGGATCCATTATTATCTTGAGGATAGTAAACAGTCTACCGTTGTCATTCAACTAAATAGCGCAAAATTAATGCAGAATGATTTTGACCATATCTTGCGCCGCAATCAACGTTTAGCCCAATTAACGCGCCCCGATACCCCTATGTCAGAGTCTATACAAGAAAAAATGCAACAAATAGCCATAGACCAATGGATAGAAACAACGCTATTAACCACCGCGGCTAAGAATGTGGGCTTTATGGTTTCACCGCAAATGTTACAGCAAACCTTGGTTAATTTAGAGATGTTCCAGCAAAACGGTCAATTTTCACCCGCCTTGTTCCAGCAAAGAATAAGCGCTATGGGCTATACGCCTGAAGAATTTCAAAAAAATTTGCATGGGGCATTATTAATGGATCAGCTGCGTTATGGCCTTTCTAACAGCGATTTTTCATTGCCTAATGAACTCAATCATCTCATAAGCACCTTATACCAAACGCGCGACATAGGGTATGCCATAATATCCTCAAAATCATTTATGAATACGGTCGTCATTCAGCCTGCAGCGATTAAAAAATATTATGATAGTCACCAACAAGATTTTATGAACCCTGAGAAAGTTAAAGTAGAGTACTTGCTCATTAAATTTGAAGATCTAAAACAACGCGTGGCAGTGAGCGATGCCGATATTAAAACCTATTATCAAGAGCATTCGGACCTGCAAACTAAGCCCTTAGCGCTCGTCAAAAACAGCATTCAAGAGCGTCTAGAAAATCAAAATGCTGATAAACTGATGGCCAGCTTAAGCGATCAACTTGATAGCCTTTCTTATGAAGACCCCACCAATTTGCAATCGGTATCACAGAAACTACACATTCCAACGCAAGTAAGTACTTGGTTAACTCGGCAAGATACCGGGGCTAATGCGCCTTTTCCTTCTGCCGTAATAGATTCGGCTTTTAGAGCCGATGTAGTGCAGCAAGGTTATAATAGCCCCTTGATTACTTTAAACGACGGCAGTGTGATGGTATTACGCTTGAAAGCGCACGAGGCGAGCGCGGCAAAACCATTGCAAGAGGTGGAAAATCAAATTAAAGCCGTGTTAACCGCAGAAGAAATTAAAAAAATGGCCGAAGAAAAAGGAAATGCACTATTAAAAGACTTGCAGCAAGGGCTCGATCCTAAAACTGTTTCGCAAAAAAAGGCTCTGGTCTGGCAAGAAGCTTTTGATGTTTCGCGCACCTCTCTGGGATTAAACCCAGAGCTCTTGGCTGCTTTGTTTAATATCCCTATTGGGCATAAATCCAATCAACCGCTGGTTTCTTCTAAGGCTCTCAGTAATGGCGATTATTTAGTGCTACAAGTCAAAGCGATTCATGCAGGCCTAGAGAGTGCTTCAACAGACAAAGACAAAAAACAATTAGCGCGGCAATGGGCGGCATCTTTAGGAGAAAACGATTATGCGTTTTATACCCGTGGACTGCGCGATAAAGCAAAAATCAAAATTCATTTGCCAAAAAATGAAGCTACTGATGAAGATGGGCAATAGTTATTAATCAAGAGATAAAAAGGGGTTCTAAATGGACGATCAAAAGTCAAAAGCCTTAAATGGCGAACAAAAATTAAAGGCGTTAAATGCGGTGCGCGATCAAATCGAACGCCAATTTGGCAAAGGTGCGGTCATGTTACTGGGCGAACATCCCGATGGACATGAAATCGAAACGGTTTCCACAGGCTCCTTGGGATTAGATATTGCCTTAGGCGGCGGTTTACCCCGTGGGCGCGTCGTTGAAATTTATGGCCCAGAATCTTCGGGTAAAACCACGCTGACCTTGCACGCCATTGCTGAATGTCAAAAAGCAGGTGGACGTGCTGCCTTTATTGATGCAGAACACGCCATGGATCCAGGATATGCGCTTAAATTAGGCGTGAATATCAAAGATTTATTGGTTTCTCAACCGGATACGGGTGAACAAGCTTTAGAAATCGTGGATATGTTAGTGCGATCCAATGCCGTAGACATTATTGTTATTGACTCGGTCGCCGCATTAACCCCTAGGGCTGAAATTGAAGGTGAGATGGGCGATCAACACATGGGATTACATGCGCGTTTGATGTCGCAAGCTTTGCGCAAATTAACCGCCAACATTAAACGGTCGAATACATTGGTTATTTTTATCAACCAAATCCGTATGAAAATTGGCGTTATGTTTGGCAGCCCAGAAACCACCACCGGTGGTAATGCGCTAAAGTTTTACGCTTCGGTACGCTTAGACATCCGCAGAATTGGGGCATTAAAGCGAGGCGATGAGATTTATGGTAACGAAACCAAAGTCAAAGTGGTTAAAAACAAAGTGGCGCCTCCATTTAAAGTGGCCGAGTTTGATATTCTTTATGGTGAAGGCATTTCTTACCATGGCGAGTTAGTTGATTTAGGTGCAAAGCAAAAGGTGATTGAAAAATCTGGGGCTTGGTATAGTTACAATGGTGAACGCATGGGCCAAGGTAAGGATAATGTGCGTCAATTTTTGAAAGACAATCCCGCTATCTCTAAAGAAATCGATGCTAAGCTGCGTTCTGAGCTCTTAGCGCACCCAGAAGCCTTACTCGCCAACGAAGATGCCGATGTCTTAGAGGATACTGAGCTCTGAGTAACGTAGACGAGGAAGAGTATAAGCGGTTACGGCGTGTGGCATTTAATGCATTAGCGCGCCGGGATCACAGTGTGGATGAGTTAAAAAAAAAGTTGTTGCAAAAAAGCGATGACATTGAATTAATCTGTAGCGTTATCCATGCGTTAATAACCGATCGCTTTTTAGACGATGCTCGCTTGGCTGATTTACTGATTCAAGCCAAATATAGACAAGGTTTAGGACCGGAGCGTATAAAGCGTTTACTGCAAAATAAAGTGCTTTCTCATGAAGATGTGCACAGCACCTTTAACGAGAACGAATGGCGTCTAGGCTTAGCAATGACCTGGAGCAAACGATTTACTGAAAAACCAAGCGATAACAAAAGTTATGCGCAACAAGCGCGTTACTTGCAGTATCGCGGTTTTTCCTTTGACCAAATTAATCGATTTTTACGAGAAAAACATGAAGAGCAATGAGTTAAGAGAAAAATTTTTAGACTATTTTCAAGGGCACGGTCATACTTTAGTGACCACGAGCTCTTTGGTACCGCATAACGATCCTACCTTGTTATTTGTAAATGCAGGTATGGTACAGTTTAAAGATGTTTTTTTAGGCTTAGACAAACGGCCTTATACGCGAGCGTGTTCCTCGCAAACCTGTGTGCGCGCTGGAGGCAAGCACAACGATTTAGACAACGTAGGATATACGGCCAGACACCACACTTTTTTTGAAATGTTGGGTAATTTTAGTTTTGGCGATTATTTTAAACGCGAGGCGATTCATTATGCGTGGGATTTTTTAACCCAGGTGTTAAATTTGCCGGCAGAAAAGTTATGGGTGACTGTCTTTGAGGAAGATAGCGAGGCCGCCTCCATTTGGTTAGATGAATTAAAAATAGATCCTAGCCGTTTTTCACGTTGTGGCAAAGACGATAATTTTTGGTCTATGGGCGATACAGGTCCTTGTGGAC
Organism: Gammaproteobacteria bacterium; assembly: GCA_009885895.1. Lineage (GTDB taxonomy): Bacteria > Pseudomonadota > Gammaproteobacteria > UBA1113 > UBA1113 > VFKP01. Next base: position 6,984 of record VFJV01000020.1, on the reverse strand, counting down.
CTTGTTCTGAAATTTTTTACGATCATGGGGACTCTATTTTTGGCGGTCCTCCAGGCAGCGCGGATGCTGACGGCGATCGGTATGTGGAAATTTGGAATATGGTTTTCATGCAATACGACCGAAAAGCCTCGGGTGAATTACAATCCTTGCCTAAACCTTCGGTGGATACCGGTATGGGTTTAGAACGCGTATCCGCAGTGATGCAGGGTGTGCACAATAACTATGATACCGATTTATTTGTGCCGTTAATTAAAGCCATTGCCCAAAAAGCAGAGTCTAAAGATTTAACGAATACGTCTTTACGCGTTATTGCCGACCACATACGTTCTTGTTCTTTTTTAGTGGCCGACGGTGTTACTCCGAGTAACGAAGGCCGCGGTTATGTGTTGCGGCGCATTATACGCAGAGCCGTTCGACATGGCCATGCCTTGGGTTTAAAAGAACCTTTTTTCTACGATTTGGTTTCTAATTTGGCAAACATCTTGGGTGAGGCTTATCCTAAACTTGTATTGCAGCAAGAACACATTGCCCGTGCTCTAAAACAAGAAGAAGAGCAGTTTAGCCGTACCTTAGAGCAGGGCCTACGTTTATTGGAGCAAGAGATTGCAAAATTAAGCAGCAAGCACATTCCAGGAAATGTTATTTTCAAATTATACGATACCTATGGCTTTCCCCCGGATTTGACCGCCGACATTGCACGCGAACGCGGCTTGCATTTGGACATGGAAGGCTTTGAGAAAGAAATGACGAAACAACGGGAGTTGTCTGCCAAAGCGAGTCAATTCGATTTTGATTATCATGAGAAATTGCCCTTTGAGGACAAAACCGATTTTATAGGCTATGAGTCATTAAACGATAGCGCAAAAATTATAGCCTTTGTGTTTGAAGGCAAAAAAGTAGCGTCTTTAAAAGCGACACAAAAAGGCGCGGTTATTTTATCGAAAACCCCTTTTTATGCCGAAAGCGGTGGTCAGGTAGGGGACCAAGGTATTCTGCTGCATAACAATGAAGAATTCATCGTTACAGACACTCAAAAGCAAGGTAGCAGCATCCTGCATTTTGGATATCTAAAAGCTGGCGAATGGCACTTAGGGCTAACAGTAACGGCCACGGTCGATAGTGCCTTGCGTCGAGCCACCGCGCGCAATCATACCGCTACACATTTATTGCACGCGGTGTTGCAACAGGTATTAGGAAAAGAAGTGGTGCAAAAAGGATCTTTAGTCGCAGCCGATCGCCTGCGTTTTGACTTTTCTTATAGCAAAGCTGTAACGCCTGCAATACTGCAGAAAATTGAAGAAAAAGTAAATGAAGCTGTTTTGCAAAATACCCTGGTAGAAACGCATCAAATGAATGCAGAAGACGCCATAAAAAGCGGGGCTATGGCTTTGTTTGGTGAAAAATACGATGATGTGGTGCGTGTATTACAGATTGGTGATTTTTCCAAAGAGCTGTGTGGCGGTACACACGTTAACCGTAGTGGCGATATAGGCTTGTTTAAAATACTCTCTGAAGCCGGGGTTGCTGCGGGCATTCGCCGTATAGAAGCCATTACCGGCATAGGCGCATGGCAGTGGGCGGACCGTTTAAATCAAGATTTTAACGCGCTATGTGATGTCATTAAAATTCAAAAAGACGATGCGATATTGCGCGCGCAACAACAAGTCGAGCGTTGGAAAAAAATTGAAAAAAATTTAGAAAAAACCGAAAGCCAATTGGCCTTATTAAAAAGCCGCGATTTGTTATCGCAGGTGGAAAAAATAGGTGCCGTGCACTATCTATGTAGCGATGTAGGTCTGCTCGATCCCAAAACCTTACGCGAAACGCTAAACCAAATTAAAGCGGGTTTGGATCCCAGCGTGGTGGTCTTAGCCAGTGTGTATGAGGATAAAGTGCATTTAGTTGCGGGTGTGAGCGCAGCCTTAAATGGTAAAGTCCATGCAGGCCAATTAGTGGGCTTTCTTGCCGGAAAATTAGGTGGCAAAGGTGGTGGTCGTGCCGATATGGCCCAAGCTGCGGGCAATGATGCAGGGCAATTGAAAGCGGTGTTGGGGTTGGTGAAAGAGTGGGTGAATTCTAGATTGAAGTAACATAGCAAGTGAAATTTTATTAGAGAAGGGGAATATGAAAAATAAAGATAGACTTATAGAGCTCATTATAGACAGTTCAAGTAAAACGAATGAAGAGGGATGCATAGAGGCAATAAAAGAACTAATAAAAAAGGACGTTATTTCTGTATTAGTGGAAGCGCACAACAACACTGATTTTGAATTTTTTTTTAGGTCACCCCTGTTTTTAGATTTTTGGGAAAGAATATTGTTCACTAGCCCTGAAATTAAAAAAGCAGTGAATGGTTTTAATGAAAAAAGACCAAATGCAACTATTACTTTGCCTATAAATTTTCAAGTAACCTCTTATGATAAAATAATGGGTCTGGTACTCTTTATTCAAACTTTCGAGTCCGCACAGACGGAAGAAAAAGAAGCCGCGTTAAAAATAATTGCAAAAAAATATAATTCTTACTATGCCGCAGACTCTTTCATGAACTCCGCGTTTGAAACAGCCACTTTAGATGAGAAAATAGAACTTATAGAGTGGTTTGCAACTTGTACCTGGAGAAACGGTATAGCTGCTTATGAAAAAACAGCCCTTAAATTTTCCGAGATAGCTGATCTAAGTGGCGAAAAGTATGAGGCCCTCGTAAAGAAAATGCGCCTGTACCATGTTATTAGTAATAGGATATTAAGTTTTTCAAATTCCAGTGTTCATGAGAATGCTGATATGTCTCCTGTTAAAAATATACAGCGAGCCTATAATCCTAGACTGTTTCAAGCATATCAGGAAACCCACCCTTTTTCTGAGGAAGAATGTCAATTTATTGAAGACGAAATCAAAAAATATGCAATTCATCTGGCTAATATTTCTGGGGTGCGAAGATCCTGTTTTAGCCATGGGCTATAAGTTTTAAGACTGGGGAGTATAATCCTCTGCTGGAGCTGTGCTCTGGTTGTGCGCCGCCTCACTATTACTCCAAAACCCATGTGGATTCTGTGCAACAAGAGATAACATGATATCATTCGTCTGTTTACACATTTTTGCAACATCTGAACAACTATTATCCCATCTGAGCGAAAAAGATGAGATGCCAATCGTAGAAAATGTTGCGTATGATTTAAAATAAGCAGTCAACCACTCTCTTGCTTGCGAAGTATTCTGATCATTTAAAGAAAATTTCGCATCTCCGCGTGCAGCATCAAAAAGTTCAATATGATGTTTTCCATTTTTATCATAGCTCATACAAACGGCAACATGATTACCATTAATCCCATCTAGACTTTTATATTCAAAGTGGATTAGATAAATACCTGCATTCAGTGTGTTTATGAAATCCGTATAAGATTCCGGAGCTTCTTGTCTTTCAACTCCAAAATTAGAGATGAATTCTGAAAGCGGGGCATCGCGTAATCTCAAATAGGCTTGGATCTGAATAATAGAGTCTATTACCTTCGGGTCTTTCAAACGATCATCCTTATACGGAAAGTCATTACCTAAATTTTGTATTTTAAATTCAAGCCAATCAACTGTTAAAGCCGCGCAGGCCCCTTCAGCAAGATATTCACTTCTTTTAAAAAAATCTATAACTTTATTAATAAAGACGTTTTGATTAAACTTTCTCGTAAAAGTTCCTCCATATTTTGGCAAATCGTTATTGAGCGACAATTATCTTTGCCGGTCGTTTGCATCATTAGAAAAACACACTACCTGTAATTGACGTTTGATAAATCGTCGAATAATCCCACACTTACCCCGCTAATGATCTATTATGTTTAGTTATAACGGATATATTCTATCGCAATTCAGCTAAATCATTATTAACAAAAAATGAAGAGGGGCATTTTACCTGGCATATTTTTCAAAGAGATAGAGCATTGATTTTAATGGCTATAAGGTTGAAAACAGTTTTATTTTATCTGGCGATATCCAGAGAAAGAATGGTATTGTGCGTTAGGGATAGCATGAGCTAAAGCTTTGATCGACGCTTTATTAAAAATTAAGTCTTGATCGCTGCCTATCACTAAGGTTGGAGTGTTAATTTCATGTGCCCATGCGCTATATCGAAATTTTTTAAGGCTGAAAACTGTGCTTGCATGCCCGCTTCTGTTGTTGCATATAGAAACCCGAAAATAAACTAGGTATGCTTCAGCAGGTGGGCAAGATGATCATCCCTCATTACTCAATAATAACGAGGGATGATACGCACTAAGCTACTTGGCTGGGGGATTTCTCTTTTACCGTTATTACACCTAAAATAATGGCCAGCAAATGCATAACCGTCGGCACTAATGGAATCCAGCTTAAAAAAGGGACAAAATCAAAAACAGTAGCGAGAATAGGAAACGTTATTAGCCATTGTTTATCTATGGCCTTACCCCTAAGCCGCGCCAGGATAATCAATCCAGCCAAAAAGGCTAAATGGATAATCATTGCCGGGTTGATGAAATGCGCTTTGGCCGCAACCGCGCTCACTACGGCAGAGTTGGATCCAAAATAAGGCAATATGTAGGTAGGGATCATAAAGACAACATAAGAAATTATAAAAATAGCAGTATTTTTCATGGCTTCTCGCATAATAAACTCCTTAAAAGATAATATAAACTTTGCACTCAAAGAACACACGCGCGTCTTTATAAAACGCGATAACGGCTTATTATCATAAAAATTTTCAGCAAAGTCAATGTAAGGCAGGGCTTATTTCAGGGGTGATTTTTTCTGAATCATCCCTAAGGCTCACACCCTAGACTGTATACCGTTTAAGGCTATCCCGTAGGCGATTCTTTATGCCTAAATATAATACGTCCTTTAGTCAAATCATAAGGGGTTAACTCAACCGTAACCTTATCGCCTGTTAAAATGCGGATGTAATTTTTGCGGATCTTTCCTGAAATATGGGCCGTTATAAGGTAACCATTTTCCAGTTTTACTCTAAACGTGGTATTGGGAAGGGTTTCTGCTATAACGCCTTCCATTTCTATACAATCTTCTTTGGACATAATTTCTCACAAGTTAATTCAATTCACTAAGTTGGTGGTATTTTCACCTAAAAACACTCAAGATGCAAGATCATCTAGATGCTTTTCGGCATCTAATGCCGCCATACAGCCTGAACCTGCCGAGGTGATTGCCTGCCTATAAATGGGATCGGATACATCGCCAGCCGCAAATACACCCGAAAGAGAGGTTGCTGTGGCATTAGCACCCAAACCGCTCTTGGTTATAATATAGCCATTTTTCATCTCTAATTGCCCTTCAAATAAGCTGGTATTAGGCTGATGACCTATGGCAATAAAGATACCTTCTACGTTTATTTTTTGTACAGATCCATTTTTCATATGTTTTAGCTCAGCACCCGTCACACCGCTGTTGTCGCCCAACACCTCATTTAAAGTGTGATCCCAGATGATCTCCACATTGCCCTGCGCGGCCCTCCCCATCAGCTTATCGATTAATATCTTTTCAGAGCGAAATTTATCGCGTCTATGCACTACATAGACTTTACGGGCAATATTAGATAGATATAAAGCTTCTTCAACGGCGGTATTCCCACCACCGACTACCAAAACATCCTTATTTTTATAAAAAAAGCCATCGCAAGTGGCACAAGCAGAAACACCACGGCCTTTAAAGGCTTCCTCGGAGGCTATGCCTAGATATTTAGCAGAAGCTCCAGTGGCAATAATTAAGGCATCACAGGTATAACTTGCCATATCACCAATGAGGGTAAAAGGAGCTTGTTTTAAGTTCGCCGTATGGATGTGGTCAAAAATGATATTGGTATCAAAGCGCGCTGCATGACTTTCCATACGCTCCATTAATTTAGGACCCAATAAGCCTTCAACATCTCCAGGCCAATTATCGACATCCGTTGTGGTCATTAGTTGACCGCCTTTTTGTATGCCGGTGATGAGCAAGGGCTTTAAATTAGCGCGTGCAGCATAAATAGCCGCACTGTAGCCCGCAGGCCCAGAGCCTAGAATAATTAATTTTTGATGTGGATGTGGTTGCATTTTTCGCCTACTTCATTCTGAATATTAGGGTTCAATGATAGCAGAAAATACAGCATTTTGCTCCTTTTTCGAGGCGCCTTTTTTTTGAAAGCGATAAAACAACATCACGGGTGCCACAAAAACAAAAAGGCCAATCAAGAAAATAATGGCATAGCGTAGGGGGTCTCCCACTGGGATATCGCTAGGCGGAATGACGCCTATCACTAAGGCAATGCCACAGCCTATAAGCCCCAAAATAGCCACTGACACAGTACCTCCCAGCCCTTTACCCAATTGAAATGACCGTATTTGCTGTGGCCGTTTCCACTTAAGGTAAATAGCCGCTATTAGCAGCAATACATACATTAGTAGGTATAATTCAGTACTCAGTGCCGTTAATAGCCAATAACCACCATTCACGCTAGGAAACAATAAAAAAGCACCTGAAATAACGCTGGCTAAAACGGCCTGTGTTATCAGCAAGCGATGCGGCACCTGATTTTTATTCGTATGACGAAAAAATTGTGGCAAAAAGCCATCGTGCCCAGCTTGTAACAGCCCTTTAGCGGGCGATATGACCCAACTGATCATACCCCCCATGCTGCCTACCAAGATCATGACCCCTACTACAGGTAACAAGAATTGCGCATGATACACGGCTAAGAAATTATCGAAAGCTTCAATAACCCCATTGACTATATTGATATTGGACTGCGGTAAAATCATGGCAATCGTTAATGCGCCAAAAGCCATGGTGATGAGCACAAAAGGCACGGCCATGGCGAGCGCTTTGGCATAATCTTCGCCGGGTTTTCTTAAATGATTGATGTGCACGCCCGCGAGTTCAATACCCAAGAACCCGGCAATAATGGCGGTTAAGGATGAAAAAGCGCCGTGTTGTTGTCCTATGGGAAAAAAGGCATGCAGAGATAATTCTACT
>VFJV01000123.1 GCA_009885895.1 Gammaproteobacteria bacterium | reverse complement strand
TTTTGCCATCTAATTATCTACTCCTCAATACTATCTTTACACGCGTCTTTTCTTGCGTGGTCTACAGCCGTTATGCGGCAACTTGGTAACATCTTTAATACCAATGACAGTTAGCCCCATGGTTATTATTGCGCGCACAGCAGACTCGCGTCCAGGCCCAGGCCCTTTGACCATCACGATAACATTTTGCAAACCCTGTTCCATCGCTTTTTTACCTGCAATTTCTGTGGCCACCCCTGCTGCGAAAGGTGTACTCTTTCTTGACCCGCGGAAACCTGAACCACCCGCAGTTTGCCAAGCAATAACATTACCTAACTTATCTGCAAATGTCACAATGGTGTTATTAAAAGTAGCCTGGATGCAAACCATCCCGTCCACTACTTTACGTTTAACTTTCCGAGCCGTTTTTTTAATTGCTACTTCAGCCATAATTATCTACTTCCAAACCCATATCAATTAATACACTCTACGCAGCCTGCTTGACTGCTATGAGTACGATTCTATGCCGCAGCCGTACTGCTAGTACGGTTACGCCCTTTACGTGTGCGCGCATTTGTTTTGGTCCGTTGTCCTCGTACCGGTAAGCCACGGCGATGGCGCACACCACGATAACAGCCTATATCCTTTAACCGCTTAATGTTCGTAGCCACTTCACGACGCAAATCACCTTCAACGATATACTGTGCCTTGGCTATACACTCACGAATGCGCTCTACATCGTCTTCCGACAAATCCTTTGCCTTACGATGCCCCTCGACTTCAGCCGCTTTACAAATTTTATCGGCCAACGTGCGCCCTATGCCATAAATGGCCGTTAAGGCTATACAAATATGTTTGTTCGGTGGAATATTAACACCGGAAATTCGAAACATAGACTACTCCCAACTTTAAATGCTTAATCTAAAAAATAGCGGCTAAGGATATCTGCTTTTAAAACAAAAAGCAAGCTCCCACCGCAAATACCTTGTGTTAGCCCTGCCTTTGTTTGTGCTTGGCTTCAGCACAAATAATGCGCACAACGCCCTTTCGTTTTATAACCTTACAGTTTCTACACATTTTCTTTACAGATGCTCTAACTTTCATAACATGCTCCAATCTTCTTTATTTAACGAAAAAGCTCAAAATACGAGCAATTCCAGTGTGTTTCCAAGTACGTAGAACTACAAATCAGCGTAGTAAGCCAGCCCCCGGCCTATTCTTACCCTTAGTATTTGCCTTTTTTAACAAAGACTCATATTGCACAGACATCATATGCGCCTGTACCTGCGAAATAAAATCCATCAACACCACTACCACAATTAACAACGAGGTTCCACCGAAGTAAAAAGGCACTCCTAGCTTACTAATCAAAATCTGAGGCAATAATGCCACAAAAATTAGATAAATCGCTCCCACCAAGGTCAATCGCGTCATAACCGTATCAACATATTTCGCCGTTTGTTCACCCGGACGTATCCCCGGAATAAACGCCCCAGATCGCTTTAAATTATCAGCCGTATCCCGTGGGTTAAACACCAATGCCGCATAAAAGAATGCGAAAAATAGAATACAGGCAGCATAAGCCACCATATAAACGGGGCTAGAAGGTTGCATCCAATAAGATACGCTCTTCAGCCAACCCAAACCCTGTATACCCCCTAAAAACTGGCTTAACGAGCCTGGCAACAATAATATACTCATGGCAAAAATAGGGGGTATAACCCCTGTCATATTGACTTTCAAAGGCAAATGACTGGTCTGTGCCGCGTATATCTTCCGCCCCTGCTGGCGCTTAGCGTAATGAATGGCAATGCGCCTTTGCCCTCTTTCAATGAATACGACAAAAGCAAAAACCGCCAAAATCAACACCGCAACAAACAATAATACCAGCACATCCATTTGCCCTTGCCTAGCTTGCTCTAGCACTCGTACAACGGCTGCAGGTAACCCGGATACAATACCCGCAAATATCAGCAGAGAAATCCCATTGCCCACGCCACGCTCATTAATTTGCTCTCCTAACCACATCAAAAACATAGTCCCAGTGGTCAGGGTAATCGTCGCAACCAAATAAAATCCAAAATCAGGCGACAATGCAATATGATTGCTGGCTATATATTTCGTCATGCCCAAGGCCTGGAAGAGGGCTAAGAACAAAGTGCCATAACGCGTATATTGGTTTATTTTGCGGCGTCCAGACTCCCCTTCTTTTTTTAGCTGCTCCAAATGAGGAAGAACCGAGGTCATCAGCTGCACAATAATAGACGCCGAAATATAGGGCATAACCCCTAAAGCAAACAAGCTAAATCGCCTTAACGCCCCACCCGAAAATACGTTAAAAATACCGAGCAAACCGCCTTCTTGTGCCTTAAAAAAATCAGCTAAGCGTTCTGGATCGAGCCCAGGCACAGGGATGTGAGTCCCTATACGATAAACAATAATCGCCACTAATAAAAACAAGAGCCGTTGTTTTAGCTCACTCAATCCTGAAGAAGAGGGCGATGCAGCACTCATAAACTTCTATCCTTCTACTCTTCTCAGTTGAATTTAAACTAATACTTGCCCACCAGCCGCTTCAATAAGTACTCTAGCACCTGCTGTTGCAGCAATTCCTTTTAAGGTAACAGGCCTATTAATAGCGCCCGTGGCAATAACTTTAACAAATTTTACATTATGGCCAATCACGCCCATATCTTTTAAACCTTGCAAGGTCACCTCAGTTGCGCTGAGTTTATCTAATTGTGACAAGCGCACTTCGTTAGTGCAGCGTTTTTTCCAGGAGGAAAACCCACTCTTAGGTAAGCGTCGGTGCAAAGGCATTTGCCCACCTTCAAACCCAATTGCAACCTTTCCTTTACCACGTGATTTTTGCCCGTTACACCCTTTACCGCAGTTTTTACCCACACCAGAGCCCGGACCACGGCCAACTCGGATCTTAACTTTGTGCGAACCCGGTGCGGGTTTTAATGTATTTAAATGCATTTTGTGTTACTCCTGAACTTCCAACAAATAAGAGACTTTGTTTATCATGCCCCGATTTGATGGCGTATCTTCAATTTCAACGGTATGACCTATACGACGCAAACCCAAACCAATCACGCAGGCTTTGTGATTTGCCAAACGGCCAATAGTACTTTTCTTTAAAGTCACTTTAACAGTTTTACCTTTATTCATGATTCGGCTCGCTCCATATTTCTTCTACTGCTTTGCCTCGCTTTGCTGCTATCCAATCCGGAGAATGAATAGAAGTCAATGCCTTTAGTGTGGCTCTAACGACGTTGATCGGGTTACTCGAACCCGCAACCACTTTCGCCAAAACATTTTTAACCCCGATGACATTAAATACAGAGCGCATGGCGCTACCTGCAAGAATACCCGTACCCTCAGAAGCAGGCTTCATAAATACCGTGCTTGAACCGTGTTTAGCCTTGACTTCATGAAATAAAGTATCATTATTCAATTCTATGGTGATCATACTACGTTTTGCAGCTTCTGTTGCCTTTCGTATGGCTTCGGGCACTTCACGTGACTTGCCTATACCTACACCTACACGCCTATGGCCATCACCAACCACCACTAAAGCAGAAAAACCAAAGATACGTCCACCCTTAACCACCTTAGCAACGCGGCGCACATTCACCAACTCTTCAATATAACCATCTGATTTAACATCTACTACTGCACTCATGATACTACCCCTAAAAATCTAAGCCGGCTTCACGCGCAGCATCGGCTAACGCCTTAACACGGCCGTGGTATTTATACCCAGAACGATCAAAAGCAACTTGTTTGATATTTTTGTCTAACAAACGCTTTGCTAAAGCTTGCCCTACCTTTTGCGCTGCACCGATATTCGAGGTTTTCAACTGAACTTCGGTTTGTATTGCTTTTTCTAACGTCGAAGCACTCGCCATGACTACAGTTTGGCGCGTTGCAGGATCGTACTGCAGTGCTTGTCCGTAGATGTGTTGATTACTGCGGAAAACCACCAGGCGAATGAGCGCACTGTCTTTGCTCTGCAACGATCTGATGTGATTCTTACTACGGCGAGCGCGCCTTTTTCTATTTTCTTCAAAAGCCATAACTCTAATTCCTATTTTTTCTTCGTTTCTTTGAGGGTAATTACCTCATCCGCATAACGAACACCCTTGCCTTTATAGGGTTCAGGTGGCCGAAAAGCACGAATATTAGCAGCCACTTGCCCTACCAATTGCTTGTCTATGCCTTTAATCACAATTTCAGTTTGTGATGGCATTTCAAAGCTAATACCTAAGGGCATCTTATACGTCACCGGGTGAGAAAATCCCAAAGATAAACTTAAGATTTCGCCCTGCAATTGGGCCCTATAACCCACACCAACCAATAATAATTTTCTTTCATACCCTTTGCTAACACCGATAATTAGGTTATTCAACAAAGCACGCGTAGTACCGGCTAGAACACGCAAATTGGGTGCATTCCCTAGTGCTTTCACCTGTATATGCCCGTCTTCCAATAGCACATCTATTCCTTTAGGCAATGGGTGGTGCAACTGGCCCTTTGCTCCTTTGACATTAACAACTCCCTTTTCAACCGCAACGTCAACCCCTTTTTGGATTTCAAGTGGCCGCCTGGCCATTCTAGATAGCATCATCGTTAATCTCCCCTACCAGACTGAGCACAAGACTTCGCCGCCAACGCGTAATTCGCGCGCTTTTCGATCGCTCATCACCCCTATAGAGGTAGATACGACAACGACACCCAGGCCACCCAAAGATTGCGGCATATCCGTATAACTTCTATAAATGCGCAACCCCGGACGACTAACCCGCTTTACGCGCGCAATAACCGGTTTATTTTGATAATATTTTAGATCAATGATTAAAGTGGGTTTTATATCCCCTTCAACTCGATACGCTAACAAATAACCTTCTTCGATCAAAACCTTCGCCACAGCGATTTTTAGTTTAGACGAAGGCAGTGCCACCTGACTATGTTTAGCCTGTAAGGCATTGCGTATACGTGTCAACATGTCCGCAAGCGGATCTTGCATACTCATATGACTTGCTCCTGTTTATTAAACAACCGAAGTAGTATCACTTTACTCTTCTACATTTGAGCTTTAGGCCTTGTTGCCTACGGCTAAAAATCAACTGCAACGAGTATATTTAAACGATCTCTACTAACTCATTTAAGGCAATTCACATCACCTTCTACAACTTTAACAAGGGCTGTTCACACCAGCCCCTATAAAACTCTACCAACTGGCTTTTCGTAAGCCCGGAATCCAACCTAACATAGCGAATTCACGAATTTTACTTTTGCACATTCCAAATTTACGATACACACCGCGCGCACGTCCCGTTATTTCACAGCGTCTACGGCCGCGGGTCATATGCGCATTACGCGGTATGCGCTGTAATTTTTCTTGCAATTGTTCGACCTGCTCATAAACCGCGTCGAAATTAGCATTAGGATCAACCGCTTCAACATACAATCCGCGTAGTTTTTCTTTAATCGCTAAAATCTTTGCCCTGTGACGCAAAGCCAGCTTGGCTCGTTTTTTTTCACGCTCAACGCTTGATGTCTTAGCCATTAACTTACTTTCTCCAAATCTTTAAACGGAAATTGAAATGCCGCCAATAATGCAGCACCTTCTGCGTTCGTTTTCGCTGTGGTAACAAGGGTAATGTCCATACCACGAATTGCATCAATTTTATCATAGTTAACCTCTGGAAATACGATTTGCTCGGTAATCCCCATATTATAATTGCCGCGACCATCAAATGAGCGCACACTAAAACCGCGAAAGTCACGTACTCGTGGAATAGCAATGTGTATTAAACGATGTAAAAATTCATACATGCGCTCACCACGCAAGGTCACTTTACAGCCTATAGGCCATCCTTCACGGATCTTAAAACCGGCTACGGATTTGCGCGCAATGGTTTTAAGCGCTTTTTGCCCGCTTATAGCGGCTAAATCTGCCAGCGCAAAATCTAACACTTTCTTATCGGCTGCAGCTTCACCTACACCCATATTAATAACCACTTTAGTGAATTTCGGAACTTCCATCACATTGCGGTAAGCAAACTTGTCCATTAATTGTTTTACAACCTTGGACTGATAATATTCTTGTAAATATGCTGTCATTTTTCTATGATCCTGTTTTTTCCACGATATCGACCACTTCATTACTTTTTTTGTAATATCTGACTTTTTTACCATCTTCAAGCGCACGAATACCGACACGTGAAGGGGCTTTTGCCACCGGATCCCACAACATTAAGTTGGATAAATCAATAGACGCTTCTTGTTGGATGCGCCCGCCTTCTATTCCCTGCTGAGGATTAGGGCGTTTATGTTTAGTGACCATATTAACGCCTTTCACATAAGCACGTTTTTTAGCCACTTCAATTTTAGTGACGGTACCGCGCTGGCCCTTATCTCGCCCCGCTATAACGTAAACTTCATCACCTTTTTTTATTCTATTCATAGAAGCCATCCTCAACTATAAAACTTCTGGCGCCAATGAAATAATTTTCATGAATGCCCCGCGCAATTCCCGTGTTACCGGGCCGAAAATACGTGTTGCCAATGGCTGATTTTGACTGTTCAAAATTACCACAGCATTATTGTCAAAACGTATAACCGATCCATCGGTCCTGCGAACACCTTTTGCCGTCCGCACAACAAGCGCATTCAACACGTCGCCTTTTTTCACTTTACCTCTAGGTATGGCTTCTTTAACCGTTACCTTAATAACATCACCAATATTTGCATAGCGTCCCTTGCGCACTTTAATGCACATCACTTTACGGGCTCCACTATTGTCGGCAACATCCAACATAGTTTGCATTTGAATCATTATTTAGCTCCACTAGACGGTCTTTCCGTCACTAAACCCATCTATCACTAGGGGCGCGAGTATAACATTTACTAAGGACAAATAAAAGGGGTCTGCACGGGGTTTTAGCCTCTAAACCTTAGGTCTAAGGCTATAAACCGTACTACGACGCTTTTTCTATGACCTCAACCAACATCCAATTCTTATTTTTAGAAATAGGGCGGTGCTCAGCTATTCTTACCATATCCCCCATTTCACAACTATTTTGCTCATCATGAGCATAGAACTTCCGTCTTTTGCTGATGTATTTCTTGTACAGCTTATGACTGACATAGCGAATCACTTCAACGGTGATTGTTTTGTCCATTTTATTGCTAACGACTCTTCCCGTTAACGTACGCTTATTTTTGCCTTCACTGCTCATAATACCTTGCCACCTTTAGCCGAATTAAACTCTGTCAGTATGGTTTTAATACGTGCAATTTGTTTACGTGCTTTATCAAACAAATGAGGCTTTACCATTTGACCACTTTTTTGCTGGATTCGTAAGTTAAATTGCTCTTTACGCAATTCTAACAATTCAGCTTGTAACCCTTCTGCAGGCAGGGCGCGCAATTCATTTTTTTTCATTTACATCACCACTTCCGTCACAAATGTTGTCTTCATAGGCAGTTTAGCTGCGGCCAGTGCAAACGCTTCCTTAGCCAATTCTTCACTTATACCTTCCATTTCAAATAAAACCATGCCTGGGAAAATGCGTGCTACCCAAAGCTCAATACTCCCTTTACCTTTACCTTGACGAACTTCTAAGGGCTTTTTGGTACGGGGCAAATCAGGAAAAATACGGATCCAAATTTTACCGCCGCGCTTAATATGCCTCGTCATAGCCCTACGTGCAGCTTCAATTTGCCTAGCACTAATATAACCACCTACCGTTGCCTTCAAGCCAAAAGTACCAAAACTTACCTTGATGCCGCGCGTCGCTACACCAGAAATTTTAGAGCCTTTCTGCGTTTTACCAATATTTCTTTTAGGCTGCATCATAATAACTTACTCCACTTTCTTTCTAATTTAATGCTTAGGCCACACTTTCTTCGATTCTCTTTACTGGCGCTGCTACTCTTTCGCCTTTAAAGAGCCACACTTTAACGCCAATAATACCATACGTCGTTAAGGCCTCAGCTAAAGCATAATCAATTTCAGCACGAAAGGTATGCAATGGAACGCGCCCTTCTTTAGTCCATTCTGAACGGGCAATTTCTGCTCCACCCAAGCGTCCGCTTACGCAAATTTTAACGCCTTGCGCACCTGATCGCATTGCCGACTGCACCGCTCTTTTCATTGCACGGCGGAACATCACGCGCTGCTCTAATTGGCGTGCAATATTATCGGCAACTAAGAACGCATCTAGCTCTGGTTTACGCACTTCTTCTATTGTTAAATGCACCGGTACGCCCATGATACGGCTAGCCTCATCGCGCAATTTTTCAACGCCACGACCTTTCTGGCCAATAATGGCACCTGGTTTCCCGGCTAAAATTTTAATGCGCGCGTTTTTGGCAGGCCGTTCAATTTTAATATGGCTAATGGCGCCTTCTTTTAATTTGTCCGATAAATATTTCCTAACCTTAATGTCTGCCAATAAATTGGCTGAAAAATCTTTTTCAGCGAACCAATTGGAATCCCACTCGCTGGTAATCCCCAAACGCATACCAACTGGATGAACTTTCTGACCCATAACTAAACTCCCCTACCATCGGAAACATAGATCGTAATATGACAAGACCGTTTGAGAATGCGATCGGCGCGACCCTTAGCACGCGGCAATACGCGTTTTAGGCTAGGTCCATCATCCACAAAAATTTTCGACACTTTCAATTCATCAATATCTACCGCATGATTATGCTCAGCATTGGCTATAGCAGACTTTAACACTTGTTTTACCAAGGGCCCTGCTTTTTTAACACTAAAGGCCAAAATATTCAACGCATTGCTAACAGGCAAGCCGCGAACTTGATCGGCAACCAATCGCGCTTTTTGTGCGGATATACGGGCATAGCGGTGTATTGCTGCTACTTCCATTTTTTACCTCATTTATCTCTAATACTTCAAAACCCAACACCCTAAGGTGCGAGCACTTATTTTTTACGATCGCCCGAATGCATTTTAAACAATCGCGTCGGTGAAAACTCGCCTAATTTATGTCCCACCATATTTTCAGACACGTAGACAGGGACAAAAGTTTTGCCATTGTGCACGGCAAAAGTAAGCCCGACCATATCCGGACTGATCATGGAGGCCCTAGACCAAGTCTTGATAGGCCGCTTGTCATTTGCTGCGGCTGCTTTGGTTACTTTCTTAACCAAACTGTATAATATATAGGGTCCTTTTTTTAGCGATCTTGGCACTGTGTTACCTCTTAACCTTACTTAGCTTTAGTTTGCTTACGCGTTCTAACAATAAACTTAGTCGTACGTTTATTGCGACGAGTCTTATAGCCTTTGGTCTTCCATCCCCATGGACTACAAGGATGACGACCACCTGATGTTTTCCCCTCACCACCACCCATAGGGTGATCGACTGGGTTCATAGCCACGCCACGTACAGTAGGCCTGATACCGCGCCAACGCTTAGCACCCGCCTTACCCAAAGAAATCAAGTTGTGATCTTCATTACCCACTTCACCGATTGTGGCCCGACATTCTAACAATATTTTACGCATTTCGCCTGAACGCAAACGTATGGTGGCATAAGCCCCCTCCTTTGCCAACAGCTGCATACCCGCACCCGCACTACGCGCCAATTGAGCGCCTTTTCCTGGCTGCATTTCCACGCAGTGTACTATGGTCCCCAATGGAATGTTGCTCAGCGGCAATGCATTGCCTACCCGTATGGAAACATCGCGACCAGAGACGACTTCATCGCCTACCTTTAAGCCTTGAGGGGCAATTATATAACGGCGCTCACCATCGCGATATAATAATAACGCAATATATGCGGTACGATTTGGATCGTACTCCAATCGCTCTACCTTAGCAGGAATGCCATCCTTTAAGCGACGAAAATCGATCATACGATAATGTTGCTTGTGCCCACCACCACGATGACGCACCGTAATGCGACCTAAGTTGTTACGCCCGCAGGTACGCGTTTGCTTTTTAAGCAATGCCGCATGCGGCGCACCTTTATGCAAGTGACTTTTATCTGCACGCGTTACATGACGCGTACCGGGCGATGTGGGTTTTAACTTGATTACAGCCATTTTTCTATACCTTTTACTCTATTAAGCACTAGCAAATTGAACATCTTGCCCGGCGACCAATGTTACGTACGCTTTTTTCCAGCCTTTACGTTTACCTACAATGCGGCCTACACGCTTTGTTTTTGATTTAACATGGCATGTCGTAACATGATCCACTAAAACATTAAACATTTTTTCTACCGCTTTCTTAATTTCGGCTTTGCTCGCATCAACTGCCACTTCCAGCACCAATTGTTTTTTAGCGCTTTCCGCTAAAATGGTCGCTTTTTCAGACACATGAGGTCCACGGATAACTTCATAAAGACGTTCATTTAACATGACGCTAACCTCTCTTCAAAAAATTTGACGCTATCAACCGTCATTATAATGTTCCCAAAGCCTATCAAATCGACAGGGTCAATATCGTGCATTTCCATAACGCCCACATTGGGTAAATTACGCGCGGCTAACATCAAATTATAATCAAAACCAGGAACAACGATTAATACATTTTCAACAAACCCTAAAGCGGCTAGTTTTTGTATTAGAATTTTAGTTTTAGCCTCAGCCACCGTGAAATTATCGATAATTTGCAACCGGTTTTGGCGCAGCAACTCGGACAAAATAGAAGAAAATGCCACCTTCATTGCTTTCTTGTTCATTTTTTGCGAAAAATCGCGTGGTGATTTTGAAAAAGTATGGCCGCCCCCGCGCCAGATAGGACCCCGAATAGAGCCCGCACGCGCACGCCCTGTCCCTTTTTGTCGCCAAGGTTTTCTACCACCACCACGTACATCAGCACGAGATTTAGTTTGTGATGACCCTTGTCGCCACCCGGCTAAACTTTTTTGCACCGCTTGATGAATCAATGGCTCATTGTATTCTTTACCAAAAATAACATCTAAAACACTGAGCGTACTTACCGCATCATGTGTAGTATTTGAATAAACCTGTAAATCCACGGCTAGTTACCCCCCTTATTACTTTTTGAGGCATGTCGAACCACAACACTGCCACCTTTAGGCCCAGGCACAACGCCCTTGACCAACAGTAAATTATTCTCTTTATCAATACGGACTAAAGTTTGATTTTGAACGGTGCTTAAAACATTCCCCATTTGCCCGGCCATTTTTTTGCCTTTAAATACTTTACGCGGAGACTGATTTTGTCCAGTAGAACCCGGTACACGGTGCGAACGCGAGTTACCATGAGACATCGGTTGGCAACGGAAATTGTGGCGCTTAACAGTACCCGCAAAGCCTTTACCTTTGCTTACTGCGCTAACATCGACCAACTGACCCTCAGCAAAAATATCCAGGCTTATTTCCTGGCCCAATGCGTATTGGGTGGGGTCGGTTATTGGAAATTCTTTCAGCAAGGTGCCTGGAGGTGTTTGAGCCTTAGCATAGTGTCCTGTTATAGGGCGATTCACCCTGGATAATTTTTTCTCGCCCGAAGTGACTTGAACGGCGTTATAGCCCTCTGTCGCTTCTTTTTTAATCTGCACGACGCGATTCGTTGCAACGTGAATTACTGTTACAGGGACCGCTAGACCCTCAGGCGTAAAGATCTGCGTCATGCCGCACTTGCGGCCAATCACACCGTTTGTCATTCTAAAACCTCTTTTATTGAGAGCGCAACAGCGAGCTGTTGATCTCTTATTATTCCTAAAGCATAGCGACCACCTTTTTTAGCATCTTGACTGCCAAAAAAGGCCCGCTACACCAAGATTGCGATTGTACACAATCTTTAGCAATTATTCAATACTATCTATCTTAATTCGTACATCTACACCAGAAGCTAAATCCAGCTTCATCAACGCATCTACTGTTTTATCCGTTGGATCAACGATGTCGATTAACCTCTTGTGCGTTTTGATTTCATATTGATCGCGCGCATCTTTATTGACATGCGGTGAAATCAGTATGGTAAACCGTTCAGTTTTAGTCGGTAAAGGGATAGGGCCCTGCAATTGCGCACCGGTGCGCTTTGCAGTTTCCACTATTTCTTTAGCCGATTGCTCAATTAAACGAGAATCAAACGACTTTAAGCGGATGCGAATTCTTTGTTTCTTTGCCATAATATTACCCGATTACCTTACTGACTACGCCCGCACCAACCGTGCGTCCACCTTCACGTACCGCGAAACGCAAGCCTTCATCCATTGCGATGGGCGCTATCAGCTTCACCACAAACTT